>JAUIFV010000049.1 GCA_030430155.1 Gammaproteobacteria bacterium | reverse complement strand
CCGCGCTACACAGAGCGCCTGCGCAAGGCGAAGAGCCCAACAAGGCCGATGAGAGCGAGCCAGGCGGGCGCGGGTGAGTCTCGGCGGATGCGCGCGGAACTGCTGGCAATGACCGGTGACGCGGCGCGCAAGACGCCGACACCGCCGCCGGTGCAGCAGCGCTGGTGGATGGTGGGCGCCTCCCTGGCCACCGCAGCGACCCTGATGGTCGGCATCGTGGTCGGGCGGATGACGGTCAGCGAGGCGACCCTGGATGAGCGCCTGCTGCTCAGCAGCGTGGTCGCCCAGGCCAATGCCAGCGATGAACTCGGCGATCTGTGGTCACGACCCTTGAGCTACGCCAACGTCTCTACCGGCGCGCTGCGCAACGGCCAGCTGCAGGTGGATTTCGACGTGTGTAGCCGCCTGGATGTGACCACGCCGGTCGAATCCAATCTGGCCCTGGAGTTGCTCAGCCACGCGGTGGTGGATGCCAACTCGGTGGGTGAGCGACTGCGCGCCATCGAGATTGCCGCGGCCAGCAGCGACCCGCGGCTGGTCGAAGCGCTGGCGGTGACCGTGGAGAACGATCCCAACCTGGCGGTGCGCATCGAAGCGATGAACGCGCTGGCCAGCAAGGCCGAGTCGCCACGGACCCGGGCGGCGCTGTTTGAGGTCCTGCGCGGCGACGATTCGGTACAAATCCGGCTGATGGCGCTGGAGCAGCTGGCCGCGCAGAAAGTCGGCTTCGAACAGCTGCGTGAGGTGATCGCCGCCGGCCAGCAGGAGTCCGATGGCGCGGTACTGCAGCGCGCCTATCAGCTGCGTAGCGATGAGCAGTCACCCGATTGGCTCTAGCCGGTAATGCCATGAGTCTCGCCGCAGCCGCCGGTATTGGCGGCGAACAGCGGCGGACACGCTGCGCTTTGTCCACCCTACAAAAGCTCCACCACAATCGCAGCCAACCCGTAGGTTGGGCAAAGCGCAGCGTGCCCGACATACACTTGCGATTGGGATCCGCTGGCAGGCTTCTCTCGAGATTGCAAGGACGCGCATTCGGCAAGTCCCGGACCGAATCCTCGCCGACCAAGCGGTGGACACGCTGCGCTTTGTCCACCCTACGAAAGCCCAGCCACCAACACGGCCAACCCGTAGGTTGGGCAAAGCGCAGCGTGCCCGACCATTTAGCGGCGAATCCTTGGAACCTGCACAAACTTGCTAACCGATCCGCCCCGGCTGCGTCTTTATGGCCAACGCATTCAACACCGAGTGCGCAAACATCGACCTACAGGAGCAGGCAATGAGCACTGGACTACGCGCGGCGGCACTCGCGTCGCTGTTTTTCTTCGGCATCAACGTTCACGCCGACGAGCGCGTGCAAACCTACGCGTTTTCATCCGGCCAGAAGCTGGAGCTGGATCTGAACAGCGGCGGCAGCGTGACGGTGGTGGGTTGGGATCAGGCCGGCGTCGAGCTGAGCCTGAGCGATCGCAAGCGCGATCTGGATGAATACCGCATCGATGTCACCCCGACCGCCGACGGGCTGCGCATATTCAGTGAGCTGATCAAGCGCAACGGCGGCTCCAACCTGCGTGTGGGGTTGAAGGTGCCGCGCAATCTGAGCATCGCTTTCGATAGCGCCGGCGGCAGTCTGGATCTCAGCGATCTGGCCGGCGAGTTCACCGGGCGCACCGGCGGCGGCTCGCTGACCCTGCGCCAGCTCACCGGTGTGGTCGATCTGCGCACCGGCGGCGGCCGCATCGAAGTCAGCGACTCGACCCTGGACGGCCAGGTGCGTACCGGCGGCGGCAAGGTCGAGGTCACCAACGTCATTGGCGACCTGAAAGCGCGCTCCGGCGGCGGCAGCGTGATCTACAAGAACGTGCGCAGCGCCAGCGGCGACATGCGCACGCCCAAGGGCACCGCCGAGCCGGGAGTGGATCCGGAAACCGTGCTGATCAAGTCTGCCGGCGGTCGCATCAAGGTCGACGCCGCCCCGGCCGGCGCGCGGGTGGAAACCGCCGGTGGCAGCATCAGCGTGTCCGGCGCCGAGCGCTTCATCGACGCGCGCACCGGCGGCGGCAGCATCGATCTGACCCTGGGCGAGGGCTGGGTGCGGGCCAACACCGGCGCCGGCAGCATCGACCTCACCGTGCTCAGAGACATCGCCGGTAAAGGCGATATCGAACTGGAAACCGGCGCCGGCGATGTCACCGTGACCCTACCGGCCGATTTCTCGATGAACGCCGACATCGACCTGACCGTCACCAAGGACGCCCGCGGCAATCCGACCATCAGCAGCGACTTTCCGCTACAGATCGAGCCGTCGGACGACTGGGATTACTCCAAGGGCAGCCCGCGCAAGCACATCCGCGCCAGCGGCACGCCTGGCGGCGGCCTGCACCGACTAAAGATCCGCGCCACCAACGGCAATGTCGTGATTCGGCGCGCCGGGGGCTAAGCACCGCTTGGAATTGAGTCGAGTCCTCTTCACGCCCCGCTGGTACGCGGGGCGTGATGCTTTCCGGGGATTGCCGCAGCGACGCAAACACTAGCCCGCATTATTCATGAACGTTCGTAGCGAGGGTTTCGCTTCGCGTGTCGCGGTCCGGATCGCGGACCGGGGTCGATGAAGGCGTACTCGCCAGTTCGTCGATTCGATAGCAGGGATCAAGCGGCGCCACGGCGCGCCTGCGGAAGCCGCTGTAGAGGGTTCATGAATGCTGCGGCCTAGGGTTCGCGCTGCGCCAGCTCCGAACGACCGCCGCTCCACAGCAAGCGCAACTGCCCGACCGCACCGTCGGCATCGGCAACGAACTCAAAGCGGGTGTCGTCTTCGCGCATGAAGAACAGGGTGTCCGACATGGCCAGCAAGGTGATCGGTGGCGTGCCTGCTGCGGTCGCACGAAGGCTCTGCTCATGGCGCTCGATAGTGATCAGCAGGTTCGACGACGGCACCCGGTATTGACCGACGTAGCGCGCGAGCAGTTTCGGAGACACCTGCGCTGCGACGCGATTGGCGCGCCCTGCACCGCGCTTGTCCAGTGCGGCTATCCAGGCCTCGCGTTGCGCAGCGCTGAGTTGGTCGCGCCACGCCGGCCCGGCGCTGGTATCTTCGAGCAGCATCGACACCAGCTGCGCGCTTTGTTCGCGGTCAATCTGACCATCACGCACGGCGTGCACGTAGGCGTCGATGGACTGGCGGGCGGCGTGCAGCTTGGCCTCGGGCAGGTCACCAGGCGCGATCTGGGTCGTATGCACGGCATGTAGCAGTTTGGACAGGAATGCAGGCGAGCCGGAAACCACGCGGGCTATTCCAGCGATTTGTTCGGACGGCATGCGCTGCAGGTAGGTCCAGATGTCACGGTCCATGGTCTGATTGATCGCGGAACCGTTGGGCAGCCGGTCTGCTATTAGCGCGCGCATCAGCAGCTCGCCGTTGTCGCTATTGGTCAACAGCACCAGCGCCTCGCCGGACTCCGGCAGTACCACGACCAGGTTGCGCACCCCGGGCTCGCGTCCGTCATGCCAGAGCACGGCGTCGCCGTCGACCTCGAGCACATGCCAACCCAGCCCGAAGTTCTCGGCCGGGTTTTGATGGCGCGCCTGAGGCTGTTGCATCTCGTGCCACAGCGCCGGCGGCAGATCGGCGCCACGGGCTACCCACGCCGCGAAACGCCCGTAGTCGCCGATGGTGGTGAACAGGTAGGCAGCGGCGTTCGGCTTGGCCTTGCGAAGGTTGCCGCGCCTATGGGGTTGGCCACGTTCGTCGAAGCCCACGGCAACGCGTCCGTCCAACTGCTCATCCCAACCGAGGTATGAGGCGGTCATTCCCACCGGACCGAAGATTGACTTCAGCGCGAGTGCGGAGTAGCTCAGCTGCGTGCGCCGCTCCAGCGCACGGCGCAGATACTCGTAGCCTTCGCCGGAGTACTCATGGCGTTCGCCCGGCGCAAAGGTGAAGCTCAGAGGCTTGCCGCCACGCCAGTTGACGAAGCCGCTCTGGTGGCTCAGCGCCAGCCGCGGCGTCAGTTCGAAACGGAGCGGATCCTTTGCGATATCCGGGTCTACCCAGTCTTGCGCCAAGCCGTCGTCAAGTCCCATTTCGCCTTCCGCTGCCTGATGCAGGAATAAGGTTGCAAACAGCGGCTTGGTCAGCGAGGCCGCGTTGAATACGGTGTCGACGGTCACCGGCTCACCGGGCGCGCGCTCACCAGCAACCGCCACCCATTGCAGCTGACCCTGTTCTATCTGAGCGATGGCTGCGCCGCTGACCCCAGCCTCCCGCATGAGCCGTTCCAGCGATCGAGTGACTGCCGTCGGCGAGGCGAGCGTGGTGCTCGATGCCGCCATGACCTCCGCTGGCAATGCAACGTGCGCCCCAACGGCGAGGCCTAACGCGACACGTAGGCTGATTGAAACCATGTTCATGGGTGTCTCCTTGGGTATGGATAGGGCAAGCCGATCCCCTCACTTCCGAAGAAGCGTTGATTGATCGGGTGGATTGCTAGGCGCGGGACGGGTGGTGCACGCGCGCTCGTGCGGGCGCGCCGAGGCGCGTTAAGGCGTCACGGCTGGTCCTCGCGATCGATTCGGTAGTGCACAACCATGCCGGCGCCGATAGCCAGGAACAGCAAACCAAAGGCCGATGGATCCTCGACACCGAGTTCCAGCAGATCGATGACCACGCAGCCCACGCCCAGCGACATCAGAACCACGCCCCATTTGAGCGAGGACTTGCGCCTATTCACTTCATCGGATTTCAGCAGAGACAGCACCAGGGTTTCGCTGGAATGGGTCTCGGCCAGCCGCCGCCGCAAGCGCGCATCGACGATGATGCGGAAGATGACGACGATGCAGATCGCCAACACAATGGGGATCAGAATTGCGATGATGTCGTACATTGCCGTAAGGCTCCTGCGACGCTACGGGTCGGTTCGCATCACACTAGAGTCCATCGCCGACAAACCGGTTGCACCCTAATTGTTCGACGCGCACCTGCAACCAAAGCCACTGTGTTGGACTCTGTCCGACATATGGCCGACGACAAACAACTGGTAGCCGCCGTCCTGGCGCAGCAGCCAGGGGCATTCGCTGAGCTTGTCGGCCGCTATCAGAACCTGGTTTGGCACGTGGTTTATCGCATGGTTCCCAATGCCGAGAGCACCCGCGATTTGAGCCAGGAGACCTTTCTGCGCGTCCACCGGCAGCTGCGCCAGTTTCGCTTCGGCAGCGCCTTGGGCACCTGGATCGGCAGCATCGCCTTCAGCGTCGCCGCCCGCTACCTGCGGCGACGATCGCTGGAGTTGGACGACGAGGCCGATCTGGACAGCGTCGTGCTGGAAAGCGACGGCCGGGAGTTCGACTTGGCGGCAGCCTACGCCGACGCCGAGTTGCTCAAGCACATGCATGCATCCATAGCCGCGCTGCCAGCGCTGCAGCGATTGGCGATCACGCTGCGCTACCTGGAGGAAAAGAGCGTGGCCGAGATCGCCCAGATCATGGATATGCCCGAAGGCACCATCAAAAGCCACCTGTTCCGCGCCCGCTCGCGCCTGCGTTCACAGCTGGAATCACTACAGGAGTGCCGTAATGAGTAGCTATGCCCGTGATAGCGAACGTCGCATGCAGGATGCTGCGGAGCGAGCCACCAGCGCAACGGACAACGCGACCGTGGCGCGCCATCGCTACGTGCTGCACGCGATCCGGTCGTTGCCAGTTCCGACCCCACCAAGCGACTTTGCGCAGCAAATGGAAGCGGCGCTGCGGGACTATCCGGAAGAGGCAGGCGCCGAACGATGGCTGCTGCTTATCGTCGCCTTGGCCACCGCAGTTCTGGTCGCGGCGACGCTGTTGCCGTGGCTGGCCTCATCGACTACTACCCTCCCCTCGTCACTGACCGCGACAATGGCCAACGTGCCCTGGCGATTCCTGACCGCGCTTGCCATTGGTTTGGGCGGCTTCGCGTGCTTCGATGCGCTGCGGGTAGGTCAGCGAGCCGCCAGTGGAGCTTAACGACGATTGGGGACGGGGACTGGGGAACGACGATTCGGGTCATCGAACAGCGGTGGCCCGCACGGTAGTTTCGAGGGGGGCGTTAGCGACGCCAGACGCAACGCCTTCGACCGCCTCGCCTCGGCAAGCTATTCGAACCCATTCCCAAAGCCACCCAGCGATATCTGCGCAACGACGACGTTGTCGCCGAGGTCTGTATCAGCGACCGCATAAGCAGGTTCAACGTAGAACTTGACGGGAGTCGATTCCAAGGGCTGTCGCTGCGGCAAGTAACGATTCCCATAGACCTCAAATCGCACGACCGCAGCCGCGCCTGGGTTCAGGGTCAGTTGGACCTCTGCAGCAGTGGGCAATGCGGCCAAATCAGGACAGGCGCCGGCACCTTCGAGCTGGCACGCGTACAGGACTGCTGATGCCTCGCCGTCGGGAATGCTGCTGCCCAGCGTCAGGTTGACCGCGACGTTGGGACCTGCGTTGTGGACCCGCAAAGCTACCGGCACAGAGGGGCCCAGCGCGGTGATGGGAGCATCGGTATTGACAACGCTCAGCTGCAGGTCAACCAAAGCGGCTGACAGTGCGGGCAATCGCATCAGCGATTTCCGGTACACACCGTCGGTCGTTTCTGAAGACGCCTCCACCAGCACAGACTGATCGCCAAGTAGCGCCGTAACGCTGCTGTCTTCAAGGCGGCCGAGCGGCGGATCCAGATCACGAGCGATCAAGTGCTCGTAGTCCAGCTGCAGACTCTGAGTGTCAAGCCTGGCGATCGTGACTCGCCGTTCCTGGGCGTCGATTTCACCATCCAGCAGGCGTAGACCTGGGGTCCGGATCTCGGTCGGCGTTGCGACCAGGGGGCGGCCCAGGGCCAGATAGGGGTCCACGCCGCTGTCGAGCGTTCGAATTGCCGCGGATTGCCCTGTAGCTGTGTCGTAGCTGGCCAAGACCGGGTTCCTGAAGCGTTGATCAGGAGCCACGAAACGCGCCTTCGCTCCGATCATCAGCCATTGGCCCGTCGCCGCCAGGAGATTGATAGAGTCACCGTTTATGCGGACGCCTTCATCATCCAATGGTCGGTCGATCCACTGCGCCACGCCGCTTTGCGATGTGAGTCCAAGAACCACCGCCCCAATCGAACCCACGCCTTCATAACCCAATAGGGCCATTGTTGAAGCCGCAAAAGCCGCGTCGGTGGCCATGCCCGTATCGGATCGCTGCCAAAGCAGGTTGCCGACAGGGTCGTAGGTCTGGGTTTGGCCCTCAGACGCGTTCCAAACCACGGTCGCGTCACCTGACGCGGCGACCAGTTTTCCGGGACGGCGCCAGCGCTCTAGCCCGCTATTGTCAAAGCGGGCGACAACGGCTGCCTCCGGAAAACAGGGCACGGTTGCCGTGCAGGGTTGATAGCCAACGCTGAACTCACCATCGCCATGGGTGGCCAGGGGATAGCCGAAACGCACCGTTGGTTGCGGAAGCAGCACTTGATAATGCAGCTGACCGAAAGCATCGAATCGGGCAATGGTCGTTGCCGTTGGGTGGTCTCCGTCTCGGCTTTCCACGACCACCATGACCCCAGCGGTGCCATCGGAATGGATGTGGGCATCGGCTACCGATATTGGCGCTGCAGGCGCAGTCAGGTTTCGGGTCCAGACCACTTCGCCTGTCGATTGGTCCAAGCGGGTCAACTCCAGTCCACGACGATCCTCGCCGAGTCCACCACTAAGCAAGTAGGGTATCCCGTCGAGAAATCGGGCATCGCTGGGCAAAGCCCGCTTGGCCAGCAGAGCCTCAACCCGGGTCGTCGACTCCACACCGTCGGCTAAGTTCAGCTGCCAAATCTGCAGCGCATCGGAGTCGGTGCTGGCCTCTACCCTGCCGGCTACCTCGATCGTGGAGCCGTTGATCCGCGCCCTCGCCCAGTCACTGCCGGTCAGCGTACTCGACCAAACAGCCGTTCCGTCGCTGCGGCTGACCCGCTGCACCGTGACGCCCGTAGCCGTCGGCGCGTCCACCAACAGCAGCCCATCGGACCCGAGGTCGAGCATGTCACTGCCGGCTTCAGAAACATGAAAGCTGCGCCAGCGCTCGACTCCGGTGGCCGCGTCCAGACCAGCGAAGCTCTGCGCAGATGAACCCGTCCAAGACAGTATTGCGACGACATCCGGGTTGGCGACCACGGGACAGGGACCGAAGTCCACACCCCAATTCGACAGTGCTGTGCGCCAAACCAGACTGCCGTCAGCACCGTTGCGACGTTCCATCAGCATCGTGCCGTTCGACAGCCGCCAGGGCAGCACCAGATCACCGTCGACTTCTGCGATCTCGCAAAACCCTGACCCGGCCCCCAGCGCTGGCTCGGCCCGCCATTGCCACAGGGTCTCGCCGGTCTGGGCATCCAAGTTGATAATGAACGGGTTCTGCCGTAAGCCATCGGGACCGGTGGCGACCGCTCTGAGCACCAGCGGATAGCTTGGCGTGCTGGCCGCCGAGAGCGTGGTGTCTGCGTCCACCTCTGGCAACAGGTCATTGAATTCCCGCACCCAAATGACGCGACCGTCATCGGCCGCCCTCGCCTCTACTCGCGAACCATCGACCAGCGCGACTATTTCAGGTGAGGGAAACATTGCCAGACTGGCGCTACCATGCGCCGCCCATCGCAGGCGACCGTCAACATCGATGGACGCCAGGAATGGTCGCTCAGTGGGGAGGTTCAAGTCCTCCAGTCCGGTTACCAGCAGCGCCGATTGCGAGTTCCCAATCACTCGATGGATACGCAACGGATTCTGAAACTGGGCGCCAAACTGCGAGCGCGCGGTCTCGCCATCCAACCCGCTGGCCACAACCACCCCTCCGCCAGGCGCCGTGAGCAGGCCCACAACCAACAGGGCTGTATCACCGATCCAGCCAACGCCGGAGGAGCGATTGATGCCGAAGGAGCTGTCTTCGACCTCAACGATCTCAAACTCGCCTACATTCGCGGTCCAGACCGGCTCGGCGGCGAGCGCGGGCGCCGGACTGAACGGCGCAAGCAAAGCGAGAATCAGCACTAAGCGCATGTAGGTATGGGCCGGAGCAGCGAGGCGGCGGAGCCTAGCTTAGGACCGTCAGTCACGCTATTAGTTTTTCACCAACCTCATCTCGCATCTGAACTTTTGAAGCTCAAACTTCCTCAGGCGTTCCCTGTACGTCACTTTGACTGCTGTTAGTCAGCAACATCCGAGTCTGCCGGGCTGATCTGGAATCCCGCAGGCGCCTGGGCCGGCGGCGCCGAATGGCAGTGGTACATGTCCAGGTAGATGGCGGTGCCTTCTTCGTCGCACTGCACCTGGTACAGGTCGATGGTGTGATAGTCCACCTCACCCGGCTTCAGCTCCCGGCCGGTCATGAGGGCCACGGCGATCTCGTCAAACTCCGCCTGGCTGAGGTTTGCCGGGAAGGCGTTGCGTTCGCCGACGCTGCCGGCGCGTTCGAAAGTCGGGCGGCTACCATCCGGGCAGATCAATCTGGACAGATATGCACGCTCGCCTGCGGGCCGACATACTTCGACTGCGTTGGCTTTGTCCAAGCCGAACGCGGGCGCAGTGGCGTCACCGCTGCCTGACGTTTCCGCCCCAACCGGCGCACAAAGCGCGACGAAAGCGATTAAGGCGACCATGCGCTTCGCCGCAGAGCAAAATCTGTTCATTGCACGCAATCGATGGCCTAGACCGGGAAAATCCTCTGCGAAGTGCTGCCGACACGCAATAGGCAGTTCAACAGCATAGGTAGGCGGCAGCTGCGAGATCAGCGCGCGATACGTGCGTCGATAGTCGCGCCTACCGCTGTGCGGCTAGCCTGGAGTTTCATGCGTGTTCGTCGAGGGCGTCGGAGAGCTGCCGTGGTGCGGTCCGCTTCACTGGAGATCGATGAACACGGACTTGGACATTACGTCGAGTCGATAGTTGGGAGCAGATCGCGCTATGGCGGCTCTCCGGCGGCCGCAGTTGTAGACTCATGAAACTGCAGGTTGGCGATCCGGAGCGGCCGATAGCTGCAACTCGCTGTCTTGAGGCTTCGCAACAACCGGTTTCACGTCGTAATAGACATCACGCTTCGCACCCGACAGCGTGATTGACCCCGGGCAGCTACGCACCAGCTTTCGACTGTCCTCGGTGACCAGGTTGAAGAACTCCACGCACGAAGAGCACACGCTGGCATTTTCGGTCACGCTGTAGGCGACGTCCTCGCCGTCGATGCGGGCAGTGTGTTTCTTGGCCAGGAAGTTGGCGTGATTGGCCTGATGACCCAGCCAAGCCGTATCCAGGTTGTCACCTTTGCGCCAGAACCCGGTCAATGTGAACAGGATCTTGGAAGCGATGCGATCCATCAGCGAGTACTTCTCCCACTCATCCGGGCGCGTGTCCTGGTATTGGTCGGAATCGACGACGGCTCTGAGTTCGACCGGCGTCGGCAATCGCTTGGGCTGGAAATCGGACACGGCCATGGTGGCATCCAGATAGCGCTGCATGTAGTTCGGCAAGCGGTGATCGGCCACGATCAGGTGCATACCCGCCTTCGCCGAATGCCGATACCAGGAGCCCTGGCGTTTGCACATCCTGCTGAAACCGGCCGGCTCGGCGTGGCCCAGCCGCTTGCCCGCGCACTTGAGCACCTCACATTGACTGCCGAAGGTCTTGCGCAGTTGGTAGCCGTCGGCGGTCAGCCTGCCCGCCGCCGCATCGATGGCGGCAGCCGGAACCCAGTAGATGTATTTGTCGATCTTGCTATTGCTCACGGTCATTCCTCGTATGGTTGGGCCAGTCTTCTTGCACCCTCGCGACGGCGAGCTACTTCTTCAGATAGATGGCATTGAATGACGCTGCAGCATTGGTGTGTGTACCGTCCCAACAGCGCCCGAAGGCCTGCTCGATTTCGTCGAGCACTTCGGCCTGCACTTGGACATCAAAGCTGTCGATGTAGGGCTGCAGCGGCGCGGCCACATCGTAGAAGTGGCTGTACAGCTCTCTCGGCGTGCCCGGCCAGGGCAAGACCTCGCGATATTCCTGGGAATGGACCTCGCTGAAGCCCGCTTGCCTGAACAGGGCGATGAGCTTGGCGGTATCGCCAAAGCGGGTCGGCGTGGGCGCGTCATCCGGCGGGGTCGGCATTTCCCGGCGCTGCATGAATGGCGCCAGGATGGTGCCGAAGTATTCATTGTTCTCGGCAGCGCCCCAGACAACGAAGGACGCGACGCCACCAGGCTTGAGCACCCGGTGGATCTCGGCGATGGCCTTTTCGATGTTCCAGAAGTACATCAGCCCCAGTCGCGAGACCACCCGATCGAATGCGCGGTCGGCGAAGGGCAGTTGGTGTGCGTCTGCGGTCTTGAAGACGATGTTGCTCAAGCCGGCGTCGGCCGCATTTTTGGCCGCCACGCCCAACATGCCTTCGGACAAATCGGTCGCGATGACCGAACCGCTGGGACCGACTCTGCGGGCGATGGACAGTGACGGCTCGCCGACGCCACAAGCCAGATCGAGCACCTTGAGGCCGTTGCGCAGCTGGGCATGTTCGATCAGCCTGTCGGTCAACGGTTGGCAGTGCACGGCCTGCTGTGCAGACCACCTATCCCAGGCGTTGACGGTGACGGTGTTGGTCCACTCCTGGCGCACCACATTCTCAAAGTGCATCGTTTGCTGCGCGGCGTTCATGCTCATCATCGGTCCTCGTTGTCTGCTGGTTCGTAGTAGTTGCCAGTGATGGTGACGGAGCCGGGCGGAAGGCGCTTGGGGCGGCGCTGGAGCTTTTCTGGGGATTTTGTGGGGACTGGGGCGGTACGGCAGAATGCCGCGATGCAGATCCGCTTTGACGAGTACGCGCTGGACCTGGCCAATTTCGCCCTGAGCCATCGGGGCGAGCCGCGCCCCATCGAGCCTCAGGTCTTCAACCTGCTGCTGTATCTGATCAAGCACCGCGATCGCGTGATCGGGCGTGACGAGCTGATGGATGAGATCTGGTCGGGGAAGATCGTCTCCGACTCAACGCTGAGCAGCTGCATCAAACAGGCGCGCCAGGCGCTCGACGACGACGCCAGGAAACAGCAGTACATCGCCACCTTGAATCGACGCGGCTACCGCTTCGTGGGTGAAGTCAGTGCTGCAGACGAGGTTCAAGTTGAAAGCCCGAGTATCGACGCCAGCAACCCCTTTCGCAGCGAAGCAGGAGTCAAGACCGACAAGACGTCCATCGCAATACTGCCATTCAACTGTCGGAGCAATCGCGAGGAAGATGAATGGCTGGCCGAAGTCGTTGCTGAGGACCTGAGCAGCACCCTCGCTCAGGTGCCCGGTTTTTGGGTCATCTCGCAAAGCACCATGCAGGTTTATCGCGGCAGAACCATCGACGTCAGTGCGATCGGTCGGGAGCTCGGTGTCCAGTACCTGGTGGAAGGCAATCTGCTCAACGTCGGCGGGCGCTATCGGATTTCCTTTCAGCTGATGGAAACCCTAGACAACGCGCTGCTGTGGGCCGATCGCCACGAGTTTCGCGAAGGCGACCTGCCGACCATCGAAAACGAGATCGCGGCACGCATCGTGGCCAGCATCGAACCGGCCATCAACCGCGCAGAACTGGTGCAGCTGGCTCAGCGCCGCAGGGCCAACCTCAGTGCATGGCAGCTGTACCGCCAGAGCCACGCAATACTGGCGCAAAAGGGCTGGACCGAAGAATCGTTTCAGCTCAGCGCCGATCTGCTTCGCGAAGCGATCAATCGCGACGCCGATATGGCCTGCGCACATGCCTATCTGTCGCTGGTGCTGGCGTTGGGCGATGTGTTCGGCCTGATCACCGAACCCAAAGCGATGGAGGAAGCTCAGGCAGCGGCCGAAACCGCGGTCGGCCTGGATGCCCAGGACTCCAGCGTGCTCGGATTCGCTGGCTGTGCGCTGGTGGATATCGGCAAACTGGAGCGCGGGATCAGCCTGTTGCGCAAGGCGGTCCGAATCAATCCCAGCAATGCCCAGGCTCTGGCCGCGCTCGGAGCGTCCTTGCTGAAAGCGGGCAACCCGGAAGGGATAGCATTGATCCAGCGGGGAATGCGGATCAGCCCCCGCGATCATCGTCTTGCGGCCTGGGGCACGCTGCTGAGCGGCGGACTCCTGGCCTGCGGTCGCCTGGACGAAGCATTGGCGATCGCCCGAGATTCCTGCGACTACGACGACAAGGTCTACGCACCACGAATCGTGCTCGCCGTGGCGAGTTGGCTCACCGGTGAACCTGCGGCTGCGCGGGAGGCCATCGCGGATGCCCGCCGCATCCGGCCCAATCTCTCTGTAAACGATTTTCGGCAGTTCGCGAGCACTGAAGTGCTGCAGGGGATGGTTGAGGCGAGGCTGCTAGGCGCTTAGGCATTCCCTGCCAGGCCGCCGCAAAGTGCGGCAGTTCCTAGCCATATTGAGGGTGGGCCCGATACGGTTCGATAGAGTTGGCAGGAGAAAATCGTATCGGATCGCTATAAGCCGTTGATGTTCCGCCCATTTCTCGGCGATCTGCACCGCCCCGCACTAAGCAACGACAGGATTTCGTGTTTCATTCCACCATGCTAGCGTCCGGGACACCCCACACCTTTGGGTCAACCGGAGCAAGATCCCGTGGACAACTTCTATCCGCACAGAATGCGATTCCTGGCCCTGACCGCGCTGTGCATCAGTGCCTCGGCGAGTGCGGGAGCACCCGTGTTCAATTTGGCCGACCTCGATGGCAGCAACGGCTTCCGAGTTGACGGCGTGTCAGCTGGTGCTCGGACCAGCGCGTCCATGTCTACCGTCGCCGATATGAATGGCGATGGTATTGGCGATCTAATCATTGCTGCGCCCGCCAGGAGCAGCGTCTACGTGCTGTTCGGGACCCAAACACCCCGCCCTGCGGCGGTCTCGCTAGCCGATCTCGACGGCACGAACGGATTCGAAATCAATGGACTGGCAAGTCCCGAACAACTCGGGTTCGCAGTGAGCGGTTTGGGAGACATCAACGGGGACGGTATCGACGACATGATTGTGGGCGCCGCACCGCGGGGTCATCTGCCCGGTCGCTGCTTTGTAGTCTTCGGCCGGAGTACTCCTTTCGACCCTGTTGTCAACGTGCTCGATCTCGATGGCACCGACGGATTTCGACTAGATGGGGCCGTCGGGTTGGGGGCCGGCGTCGGCCTCGCCAGTGCGGGCGATTTCAACGGCGATGGACTATCTGATGTCCTGATCGGCGAACCATTCAACAGTGCCAACGGCGAACTGAGCGGCAGGACTTACGTGGTTTTCGGCTCCGCAGATCCGGTACCAGCAAGCCGTAACCTTGCCGAATTGTCCGGTGCGGAGGTCTTGCGCATTGACGGACAACAAGACGATCTGGCGGGATTCGCATTAGCGGGCATCGGCAACTTCAATGCTGATGACTACGCGGACATACTGATCGGCGCGCCCATTACTGCTGGGATTGGCCTGAATGTGGGTCGCAGCTACGTTGTGTACGGTCGCCCCTCAACAAGCGATGAAGTTGCGCCCCCGGTCCGACTGGGCGAATTGGATCCACAACAGGGATTCGTGATGTTTGGGGAAGGGGGCAACTTCGGCGCAACCGTCAGCGGGGTCGGCGACTTCAACGGGGATGGGCTCGGCGATCTGATGATCGGCGCGCCTAACGCGACCGGTGTGGACCTTCGAACAGGCCGCTCATATGTTCTTTTCGGTACGTCCGAACCGTTTCCCGAGCCGATCATGATGGGGGCGTTGGACGGTAACGCCGGATTCAAGCTGGACGGGGAAATCTTCCGCGACAAGTCCGGCAACTCGATCAGCGGCGCGGGCGATGTAAATGGGGATGGTTTCGCCGATCTGGTGATTGGCGCCGCTGATGCACTTAACTCCACGGACCAGGGACGGAGCTACGTCGTGTACGGCCACGCAGGTCCTTTTCCGTCGGAGTTCTTGCTGGAGCTACTGGATGGCCGAAACGGCTACAAGATCGATGGGGCTGAGCGACTTGACCAGTCGGGTTCCACGGTTGCCGGGTCAGGGGACCTCAATGGCGATGGATTGGCGGACGTTGTTATCGGCGCGGCAAATGCCCCCAGATTCTTGACGACCGGTCGCGCCTACGTCATTTACGGAACACCGGAGACGCTGTTCGCCGACGGGATGGAGGGCGACAACCCGGTGGGCACACGTTCCCCGGATCGGAGTCCCTAGTCCCGCTTGGTGCGTGCTCATTGCGAGCAAGAGAGATCGTGACTGCGTCAGCCTATCAGCCGTCCAGGCAACGCCTTGATCGCAGATCGCATTGCAAGTTCGCTGAGTGCGGTACTTGAGCCACCCGAGTCTCTGGGCGCTCAGGCGCGGTTCACGCCTGACGGCGGCTTTGCCATCTAGACTTCGCCGCTCCCCATCACAACCACGCCGCCGCCGATGACTTCTACTTCGCCCACATGGCTGGTACGGATTCAGGCCATCGAATCCAGCAAGCTGTTTCAGACCTCAGTGATCAGCATCATCATTCTGTCGGCACTGACGATCGGCGCGCGCACCTACGAGTTGCCGGGCGGCGCTGACCGACTGATGGGCTATCTGGACGCGGCAGTAACGTTGTTCTTCCTAGCCGAGATCCTGCTGCGTTTCGCTGCACACCCGCACAAGAAGCGCTTCTTTGCCGACGGCTGGAACATATTCGACACGCTGGTGGTGATCGGCAGCCTGATGCCACTGGAGAATGCTGAAGGCATACTGCTGGGTCGCTTGCTGCGCGTGTTTCGAGTGCTGCGATTGGTCTCGGTGGTGCCGGAACTGCGCTTCCTGATCAACTCCTTGCTGCTGGCAATTCCGCGCATGGGCTACATCGCCCTGCTGATGTTCATCATCTTCTACATCTACGGGACCATCGGCTCGCTGTTCTTCCAAGACATCAATCCGGTCCTGTGGGGCGACGTCGCCATCGCCATGCTGACCCTATTCCGAGTGGCCACCTTCGAAGACTGGACCGACGTCATGTATGAGACCATGAGCGTGCATCCGTTGTCCTGGATCTTCTACCTCAGCTTCATCTTCCTCACCGCCTTTGTGTTCCTGAACATGATGGTCGGCACCATCCTGGAGGTGATGGGCAGTGAGCGCCAGCGGCGAGATGCGGAACAAAACCAGGCCGCGGTCGACCAAGCTCACCAGGAGCGCGAGGAGATGGCCGCACAAATCACAGCGATGCAGCAGCAGTTGGCACAGGTCCACGAACTGCTGCAATCGCGTGTCGCCAACGGCGGGCTTGGCAAGTAGCGCCGAAGCAACTCAAACCGAGGTGCCCGGTTCCCAAGCACGATCAGCCAGCCCGATCTGCCAATTCGGCATTTGCGATCATTGCCTGGCCGATCGTTGTTTGCTGACCAACGTCACATCGCGTCGACCAAAGATTCAGCCTGGTCGCAGCGACTTCGGCATCTGCCGAAATTCGATGTCCAGTTCGAACCGGGGTT
The DNA here is from genome assembly GCA_030430155.1 of Gammaproteobacteria bacterium. Classification (GTDB taxonomy): domain Bacteria; phylum Pseudomonadota; class Gammaproteobacteria; order Xanthomonadales; family SZUA-5; genus SZUA-5. The sequence continues at coordinate 11,631 of JAUIFV010000049.1, read as the reverse complement.
CGTGGCGCAGGCGCATGAGTACGGCGAGCACGCGCCCGGATACCCTCTCCAGGCGATCGTGATACTGGGTGACCGCATCATTGTAAGCCTCGGTCATCTTGGCGATCTCGTTCTCCAGCATCACGAACTGACGCAAAATGCTCTGCGTATCGCTGGATGAGCCCACCTTTAGCTTGCCCTCGACCAGAGCAAGCAGGGTATCGATGCAGCTGCGCTCCTCTCCGACGAAGGCCTTGAGCTGATCGGGGGTATCCACCAGCTCGTCCGCGCACTGCCTTCGCAGTTCGGCAATCCGCTGCGAAATCTGCGAATCATGGCTCAGCATCTGGTCTGCGCAGACCTCAAGTTGCGGCCACAGGTCGGCGCGCTTGCGTAGCGATACCGCGATGTTGGCGCGGTTGCGTCTGACCCGGTTGCGCAGGATGTACATGTCGTTAATGAACAGCAACGCCAGCGTGGCGATTGCCAGCGCGGGCGGCACGATGCTCGCCAGCTGGAAGAACACCAGATCAGTCAGGTGCAGGAAGGGAAAGCTGAGCATGATCGCGCAGGAAATCGCGATCAGCGCCCACAACAGGTCGTCGGCCGTCTCCTCCCCCAGGCGGCCGACCAGCGCTTCTTCGCCGTTGGTGCTCACCCGCATCTGCATGCCGGCTTCCTGCGGCGCGCCGATGCGCAATCGGTCTCCACTATCCGGATCGATAAGGGCTTCACCGAACACATAGATTTCGCTGCCTTCAGGCACCACCTTCTCCGCCTTCTGCCCGCTCGCGTTCTCGGTCCAGACACCGCCGGTGAACTTGGCCTGGCCAAAGTCCAAGGCAACGCGGCCGCTGTCATCGCTGCAGTACATGGACACTCTGTCGTCGCCGCTACTGGCCCAATAGGAATTGTCCTTGCGTCTGCGTTTGTCCCACGACCACCAGGCCAGGCAGCGGGTGCCGGTAATCGGGCTGACCGGGCGACGCGCTTCATCGGTGGTCAGGCGACCGACCACCTCGCACAACCCGTATGCCACCCCGGCCGGCGCCGTCGCAGCCAACAGCTCGATGTGACGACGGGTCTGCAGCTTGCGATAGCCGCTCTTGCCGTACAACTGCGCAATCCCGATCGCGGCCGCAGCGTAGAAGACGTTGAGCCAGGCATCTGCAAGGCCGCCCTTGGCATGGGTGATGCCGTTCTCGGCCAGGACAAAGACCCAGCCAATGGCTAGGGCCCAGAAATACAGCGCCTGAACCGCGATGATCAGCATCAGCAGCAGTGCCAGCCGCTTCACGCCCAGCCAGCCCAGCACGCCACGAGCCAGGTAGGTCCACAGGATCAGGCCGAGCGCTATGCAGAAGGGTGCGAAATAGTAGTTCTCACCCGTGGCCATGCTCTCCAGGCCGACCCAGGGCAGCACGACGAAGAACAGGGAGGCGCCCATGACCGCAAGGGGTACATGGATCAGGTACCAGAAGAACTTACCCAGCCTGCGCAACAAGCCTTTGACCGACATGATTTTGCCTGGGTTGCAATGCCGGGCCACGATGCAGACACGCAGACGCCTTCGCAAGCCCCTAGCCACCCTCCCCGTCAATTTCGGCCAGCATCGAGATGAACGCGGGATCCTCTTGCAGCGAGTCGTAGAACGGCAGATAGGGTTCGAAGAACTCCGCTACGTGACTTTTTTCCTCTAGCCCGTCACGAATGCACTGCACCGCGGCGTCCGTGGCTGAAATAATTCCCAGCACTCTGCAGGCATCGGATCGATAATAGATGCGAAACCACCAGTCGACGGGTTTGCGGTGAAAAAAGCGCGCTATCAAACGCTCGGACTCTTCCCTTTCACCCCGGATATCTGCAAGCAGCGCAGCGTAGATGTACGAATCCGGATGAAAGTACTCACCTGCTGCATCCTGGTCCAGCCGCAATCTACGCGACCATCGCCCCATTCCTTCAGTCAATCGGGCTTCATCGTTCATCAATCGATATGTAACGATGCGGCGAAAATCATTGAATGAAAGACGCCTGTCGTCCGAAGCGCTCTCACCAGCCCTCAATGAGTCCAGGGCCGCCGGATAATTTCGGTTTGCGATGTGAAAATCCCAACCGCAACCCCTGGATTCCGCTGCGTGCAGACGACAAGTCTGTTCCATCGCCGCTTCCAAACGACCAAAATCCCGGTGTTCGCGAAATAGCAGAAGGTTTCGGGTATAGCCCACCCGGTAGGTTTCCTGGATGGCCCCCTCCACCTCCGTCCAGGCCTCGCCGTATCGATGCATCATCACCAGCATACGCAACAAAATATCCGACCAGACCGGGTTTCTGGGATCCAGCTCGACGGCCAGTCGCGCTGATTTCAGCTTGGCGTCGAAATCCCCCTGCAGGCGCTCTATCCAGGACCTCAATTCAAGCGCGCGTACGTCATTGGGATATCGATTCGTCACATCAGTTATGATCTTGTCCGCCCGATCATAGTCTTTCAGAATATTGTAAAGATACGCCGCCTGGGCGATTCGGTAGTCTATTGAATCCGGTGCAAGCGACTTGAGACTCTGCAGCGCTTCTTCGGCGCGCTGCGTCAGTTCAGTATTGTCACCATAGAAATTCAGGTAGCTAAGCGTGCTGACCAGTTCAGCCCACGCACGTGTGAATGTAGGATCAAGCGCTACCGCCTCTTCAAAGGCCTTCAGATATTCAGGATCAAGCATGCTGCCTGTATCCCGAATCTCCATTGCGCGCCTATAGGCTCTGTACGCCGCCATATTCTCGGTTGGGATCAGTCTTAACTGAGCCTCTTCCTGGATCGTCAAGGTTGCATTCATTGCTCGTGCAACGGCCCCAGCGATTTCGGCCTGAACTTCGAAAATCCGCGCCAGCAGGAATTCACGCTCGTAGGTCTCCGCCCACAGATGTTCATCAGTGCGGGCATCAATCAGCTGTGCATTGATCCGAATGCGTTCGTTGGCGATCTGCACAGCACCTTCCAAGATGGCATCAGCCCCAAGCTCTTTACCAATCTTGCGAATATTGCGCGGCGTGTTCTTGTACTCACGAACCGATGTGCTGGAGATAACGCGCATCGACCGCAGCTTGGTCAGCTGGGTCAGTAGATCGTCCTGCACACCGGCGGCAAAGAACTCGCTGTCCTCGCCCTGCCCCGACGATGTGAATGGCAGCACGGCCACCATCGGTGGGCCCTCGTTCGCGCCCATAGCCTCCACGGCTGTCGATGACGTTGAGCTTCCGGCCATCCAGTAAAGCATCAGTGCCACGATGCCGGCGATAGCTAGCAGTATCGACATACCACCGCCGCGGACAGTCTGCGCGACTTGCCTCGCCCACCCTGCTTCCACAACCCCTTCCAGCGCGGGCGGGAAGTGTGCGATGTAGCCTTTGCGTACGACCGTCTCGATGAACGCATTCTTGTCGTCCGCCGACAGCTTCTGCCGCAGGATCGAGATGCAGCGATTGATTGCATCATCGGAGACAGTACGGCCATCCCAAACCGTCGCGATCAGCTCATCGCGGGTGATGAGCCTGTGCTGATGGTCGAGAAAGAACGCCAGCAGCTTGGCGACCTTGGGTTCCAGGCGAGTGGTGGTCTTGCCATCGCTCAAATCGCCGGTGTCGGCATCGAAATGCCAAACACCGAAACTGTGCTCAGGAGGATTTTCGTCGTGGTTTGTCACCAACTACGGAAGCTCTTCAGATGATGATCATCAGCCATGCGGGGCGAGGTAACCGTATTGGCCGCTTCGCCCCGTCTTCTGACAAGAAGCACTACTGCCTGAACCCGGGTATGAAATGGTCGCCTCCGACTGGTTGGCTTCATTGATCGCCTCTAGACCCGCGCAGTATCCGGCCATTTGGTCGCCAGCAGAAGGTCTCACCTTTCACTGGAGGCATGGTCAAGGTTACTAATCCTAGGGACTCCCTGAACAATGCACGTGGCCGCGACGGCACCTGAGAAGTTCGCCAGTAAGGCGGGCGTCGCAGGTCATAGCCTGCGCTCTGAGCAAGACGTCCAACGCAGCTGGCGGACTTCTCAGGCGTCGTCCCAGAGGGTTGCGGCCCAAATCGCCTGCTGCGGCGTTGCAGCCCTCGGGCATAGAATGACTATGCCTTTTGGGACTGCGCCTACCAGCAGACGATTTGGACTCGCAACGCGGCTCGCGTGCATTGTTCAGGGAGTCCCTAGTGTCCGATACTCGGCTATCCGGCGCCCGCCTGTTTCCTGGCCCGGCCGACAGCGTTGACCTCATGGCCGCTCCAGAAACACCGCATCACCCAATGCAATGGGACCGGGTACGACGGTACTGGCATAGACCCCCAGGGCGCCATCGCGCTCGCCTATCACCGCGCGCAACACGTCAGGGTCGCGGCGACCGTCGTCAGGATCGACCGTGATCACCGCGCAGCGGCCATCGCGTTTGTCGACACGCACGCGTAGCGGCCCGATGCGCAGCGTGCAGCCCACCCATTCATCCTCGACGAAGGGTGCGTTTGCGCTGGCCTCAATCAGCAGATTGGGCCGAAAACGCTGCACCGCCAAGTCGCGACCTACCATTGCCTGCAGCCGTTGAATGCTCTGTGTAGTGATGATCGAAACCGGGAAGGTGTCGAAGACGCCGCGGTCCTGACGGATCACTCGTACGCCATCGGCCCACAGACGTCTTGCGAGCTCGGGGTCGGTGACATCAAGCCGCGCGCCGTCGGGACAATGCACCACGGTCGGCGAGCGATCCGGGCGCTCAGGGTGCAGGAATTCCGGCCGGAAGGCATTCATATCGTGGCGCTGGCGCAGCGTCAGCCAAGGAAACCCGCTGGCGCTCAGTCCGTCACGCACGAAGGCCCAGCGACGATCGCCGACCAATCCGTGCCAGGACACCTCGACTTCGCTCAATGCCTGTGCCGCCATCGACTTCACTGGATATCGCCACAGACCGACCAAACGGCCCACCAAAGCATCGCTCGCTGCATGCATCGCACACCTCCGTCACAGAGGCGCCCTTGCATGGGTGAACCGGTATCGAGCGTGACGGATGGCTCCGCTGCAGCGCCTCTCGATGCGGTGCAACGCGCGGTCGTCGCGCGTGCAGTAGTTCCTAACGAGAACATGCCAGTCACGCGGTGGTCAACCCACTGCTGGATCGGATTGGCGTCCTTCCGAGGCCGACGGCCCCCAGTGGCCTCCGCATGCAGTGGAAGACGCCTACTGCCCGACCCTCGGCAGCGCTCGGATGGTGCAGGAGGTGTTCCTGTGCGGGCTCGCCGCCCCCATGACGATGAGCACTCGCACCGCGCCTGGGCCTAGCCCTGGCCCGCTCTATCGACTGAAAACCATTGCATCACGTGCATCGGTGCGCAGCGCCTGCCACTCACCGCGCGTGCGACAGACCTCGCTTCGATGTCGACTGCCGGTGACCTGGATGCGCTCACAGATCACAACGTTGTTTGCCCACCTCTCTTCCATGCTCAGGTCTTGGTTGTCTGCACCCTTGGTCAGTGCCGAACTGAGCGAATAGGCCGTTCGCTTCTTCACAACCGGTTTGGCTGCAGCCGCAGCGGGGAGTACCGGCGTCATGGTCTGCTTCACGATCCTCGACCGGTGCTCCGGCTGAGCATCCCGCGACGCCGAGTTTTCGGCCAGCGCGGCGTTGGCCAGAGCCAAAGAGGCACCAATCACCAAGCAAACGATTCTGTACATTGAGTACCCCCAAGCAGCTAACTGTGTCGCGAAGTACAACATGCCCGCTGGCTACTCGGAGCGCAAGCCGCAAAACGCCATCGGGCACCGCATTGATGCGCAGGCACAGAATTCGTCACGAAACCAAGGCGCAGTCCCTGACGGCGGACGAATCGGCGATCGAATCGGGCGATCGAATCGGGCGATCGAATCGGGGTGTCCGATTCCAGGGACGGCTCGATGCAGATTGAGCCTTGCGTGTTTGCACCGTTAGGCGCAGGCTCGAAAGCAAGACGGCAACAGGAGTGCCCATGGGAGAGCGGCGGACGTATCCGGAACTTGCCTTCCATTGCCCTGAACTGCCCGAGATTGATCCGGCTCAGCGCAGTGCCTGGTGCAAGCGCTGCGCGCGCAAGGTACACAACCTGTCGGCGATGAGCGCCGAGGAGCAGGAACAGCTGTTGCGCGACCGGCCCGACTCCTGCGTCAGCTATCGACGGGTGATTCCGGTGGTGGTGGCCGTCGCGATGAGCGTGGCTGGCGCGCCGAATAGCGCGCTGGCCCAGGACAGCGACGATGAGGATGCCACCGAGCTGACCACGGTCACCATCACCGGCGGTTTGCCACAAAGAGTGGCCCCGTTGTTTCAGCCCAGCCAGCTGCCCGAACCCGACAGTCACACCGATCCCCAGGAGGGCGGATCATGAAGCAGCCGCGCCCCTACCCCAAGTTGCGCTTTCACTGCCCCGCCCCACCGCAGATCGACCCTGCCGACCGCCAGACCTGGTGCGAGCACTGCGAGCGACACGTGCACAACCTGTCGGCGATGAGCGAGGCCGAGCAATCCGCGCTGCTGGCTAGCCCGCATTATTCATGAACGTTTGTAGCGAGGGTTTCGCAGGCGTGCTGTGGTGCGGATCGCGGACCGGAAATCGATGAAGGCGTACTTGACAGTACGTCGATTCGATTGGAGGGAGCAAGCCGCGCCACAGCACGCCTGCGGAAGCCGCAGTAGAAGGTTCATGGATGATGGGGGCTATGAACCCGAGGCCTGCATCAGCTACCGGCAGGCCTTGCCGGTCGCCGTGGTCCTGGCCATGGGGCTGGGCAGCGCCAGCCCGGCGATGGCCCAAGCCGAAGGCCTCGACCTGGACGACGGGGTTGAGTTGACGACGGTAACGGTCGGCGGCGCCGCGAGAATCGTCCCCGCGCTGTTCAAGGAAAGCGCGCTGGCCGAGCCTGACCATGCCGGCGCCCCGGAAGCTGCCGATCACCAGCCGGCCACTACCCTTTCGCAGCGAGGCGATCAATGATGCGGCTGATCCGGCCCTGGTGCCTGTCTCTGCTGTTGCCGGCAGCCGCGCTGGCCGAACCGCCGCCCGCGCCGACCGAGCAAGCAGTCAAGCAGGTGGTTGATGCGCTGCGCCATTGCCGCACCGAGGATCCGGCGCAGATCATCGACGCCAACTCGGTCGCAATGCTGGAGTATTGGCTGGATGCGGCCGCCCACGCGCGCGTCGAGGGCGCATTGACTGACTATCTGTCCGTCTATGAACAGCGCGCCCTCAAGCATCTGCGCATCCAGGGCTCACAGGCTGATCTTGCCGACGCTTTCCGCAGCTTGTGCCTGAGCACCAACTCGGTTCATTTGGCGCTACAACAGCTGCAGCATCAAAGCCCGCTGGTCCATGCCGAATGGGGCTGGATACCGCTGCTTGACGCTCAGAAGGACTATTACGGATTGGGGATTGCCCTGGTCTACCAGGACGGCCGCTGGGTGACTTGGCTGGATCAAGTGCTGGAGCTGGAGTTCATCCCGGAAACAGCGGCCGGACGGCGGCTGTGGCAAAGCTTCCAAGCCGATCAACCCTATTGGTCCTACGACGCCTTCGAGGACGAGGACGAAGACGTCACCTGCCCCAGCGGGTCGCCGACGGGCCTGTTGACCTGGACCGAAGCGGAGGCCAAGCAGGCTTTCGAGGCCCAGTGGGAACGGGAGTCGGTGCAGGCTGCCGATGACGAGACCAACATCCTGGGCTATCTGCAGCGTCGGGCGATGGAGCGCTATGCCATGGGCCGTGAAGTGGCGACCTCGCCAACCGCGCTCAGCCTGCAGGCCGCGGCGACCATGCACAGCGCCTTCTTCCCCAACGGACCGGGCATCGGCAGCGTCGCCTGGCGCGATCAGATCCTGCGTGCGGTGGCGATGCTTCGCCAAGCCGAGGCGCTGGGCGCAGCGATGAAGCCCGCTGCAGGGCTGATTCGTTTTGCGGGCATGCTGCAACTGACCGGACAGGGCGCCTTCGCAGTCGACCCCATCGAAGGCAAGGCGCTGCTTGCGTGGGCCGCGAGACTGGGCGACATCGACGCAATCGAGGAGATGGTGAAGTTCGAAAGCTATGGATTGATTGGTGAAGCCATCGATTGCGGCAAAGCGGTGCGCCGTCTGGAAGCCAATGTCGCCGAGGGATACTGGGACGACGTCAAGATCAGCGCGCGCATCCTGAGCGAATGCCCGGTAGCCGAGCAGCGAGACGGCAAGCGGGCAATGGCGCTGGTCGAGGAATACATGCGCCGCACGCAAACCTATACGTGGATGCAGCAGGACGTCGCTCAGGCGCAGGCCGCGGCCCGCTGTCAGATTGCCCGCGAACAGGGGCTACTGGACGGCGCCGAAGCGGTGGATGGCTGCCCCGAACCAACGCCCGAGTACGACCCCAGCACGTATCTCGCCCAGCTGCACGCTGAGAAGTTGGCGCGCGACGAATTCCAAGTCCAGTCCCAGTATGACTCGCCCCCGTTCCCACGCCGCGAGACTCAGCAGAGTGGTGGCACGCGACACTTCAACTGCGCCCTGCCGCTGTAGTGCGTTCGCAAATCGGGGTTACCGATTCCGATCCGGTTCCGATCAGGGATAGCCTATTTCCTAAATCGGGGTGTCCGATTCCTATTTCGATTCCCGATTCCGATTCCCGATTCCGGGGTGTCCGATTCCGATCAGGGATAGCCGGCTTCGGCGATCTCCCGCGCCGAGGCGAACAACAGTTTCGCGGCAACCCAGCAGTAGGCGAAATTCAGCACCATCGCAATCGGCGCCAGCACCAGGCTGGCCAAGGTCCAGCCAATCAGGATCATCAACCAACCCAGCGTAATCACCGGCGACATCGGCTCGGCAAGTCGCTTGATCCGGTGGCCGAGCAAGGCATACGGCACACCAAACAGAGGCAAGCCCAGCAGGCCCGTCCAGAACAGCGGCGAGAGTTCGTCTGAATCCTCCAGCACCATCGGGATTCCGAGCAGACCAAAGATCAGACCGACCCCCGTGATCACGTAGAACAGCGTGCGCAGATTGCGGGCCTGGTAACGGAACTCTAGATAGCGGACCAGGGTGTACATCACGACCACCGGCAGGAACGAATTCACCAAGCCGAGCGCGACCGTCAGCGCAGGCGGAAGCGCGTCGGAATCGAAGGAAACCCAGGAATAGGGGAACAGCAGCAGCAGTTGGACGACACTCATCCAGGCACCGATTCGCAGCAGGCGGCTGGGGAACGGCGGTGCGGAGTCGATGGCCGCAAAGACTGGCGTAAGGTCCGCGCGAGGCGGCAGGTAGGGGTTGTCGTTCTGCATGCGGTGAGCTTATGGCATGGAATGGTCGATCAGGCCATGGCCATGTGCCCCGGCAACGCCGCTCTTCCGGGCTGCTCCAAGCCAGACTGCCGCCCGGAATCGAAATCGGAGTGTCAGATTGTCGTCGCGATTACCGCAGTCGCAGCCTCGGGCCGACGGCCCCTCTGAAATCGGGTTGAAGCGTTCAGATTCGGTTGAAATCAACGACGATACAGAGCGAAACGACGTGGGCCCTAGCATCACCCGATTGCCCCCTCTCAAATCGGAGTGTCCAATTGTTGTTGTTGTGTCTGTTGTTGTTGAGATTGATGCCGTTCTTGTTGCGAACGGGGATCGGGGATCAGGCGGTCGTCCGCCCATAACTCGCTCGACGGAACGCCTATCGCAATCTGCTCTTCAGCCACCAGCAACTCATGATTCTGTTGCTCACCGGCATCACTGGCCAGGAAGTTGTCAGTGTGCGCGGGAGACAAGAAATCTACGGCCCAGCCACCATCAGCCGAACGCAAAGTGAGCGTCAGGGTTTGCGTGCTGCTGTTGCGAACCCGCCAGATGGTCAGTGGGCGTCGATCCGATAACGCCTCAACCCGCCCCATCGCAGCAAGTTCCAATCCCACTCCCGAACTGGGACCTGGTCCCGCGTAAGCGACCACTGCACGACCGTGGTGAATCACCCACTCGTCGAGAAACACGGTCTCCGCAGACAGCGCTGGGCAAAAAGCGGCCGCGCAGACGAGCGTCAACGCTCGGGCGTGTTCGATTCCCATGCGTTTCCCCCCAAAAGTATGCCCAGCGAACTCAGAGCGCCGCTCTGCTTGGCCGACGCTAGCAGCACTGGCCAGATCAGACAACAACTGTACGTCACTCAAGTCGGGGGCCCGATTGTTTGGCCGCACAGAGCGGAATATTCCTACACACGCAGAGGAAAATGCCTACATACGGCGGTCGGCACAGCTGGCAGGATGAATCCATGGCCAGCGCCCGTCACCTCACCGCCCCACCCGGCCAATACGGCCACTTCCACTGCACCGCCCGGGTGGTGCAGCAGATGTATCTGTGCGGGGAGGACCGGACGACCGGCAAGAGCTATGATCACCGACGCCAATGGATCGTCGATCGCATCCAAGAACTGACCACCATCTTCGCTGTCGACGTGCACAGCTATGCGGTGATGAGTAATCACCTGCATTTGGTGGTCACCGTCGATCCCACGCGCGCGGCAACTTGGACCCCGCTGGAAGTGGCGCACCGTGCAGCGCGGCTGTATCGACGAGCGAATGACGACGCGGATTCGATACGCTCACGCGCCAGCAACATCAAAGACAATCTGGAGCGCATCGTGGTGCTGCGCGACCGGCTTGGGTCATTGAGCCACTTCATGGCCGCCCTGAACTATCCCATCGCCCGAGCGGCGAACAAGGAATCGGGGAAGAAGGGTCATTTCTGGGACAAGCGCTTTCATTGCCAGCGCTTGGAGGACGAGTCGGCGATTCTGTCGGCCATGGCCTACGTCGACCTCAATCCCATCCGCGCTGGAATGGCGGAGGATCTGCCCGGCAGTGATCACACTTCGGCGCAGCGTCGGATCGCGCAGATCGAGAACGATCGCCGCAAGGCCGCTGACCTGCTTGGACCCATCTTCGGCAACCCAAAGCAGCTGCTGGTGCCGATCAACCAGGCCCAGTACTTGGATCTCGTCGACCAAACCGGCCGCGCGCTGCATCCCGGCAAACGCGGGCGAATTGAAGCTCAGGTACCGACGATTCTGCGCCAGCTTGGTCTAAGCGAATCCCAGTGGCAGCGGCAGGTCGAGGGCACCGAGAGCCGATACTGCCGCGCCATCGGCTCATTGGAGTCGCTGGAGAAGCTGGTCGGTGACTGGGGCCAGCTGTGGATCCGCGGCCTGAGCTTCGCCAAGGCCAACGCGCGAAACGGCTGAGTAGCCGCCGCACGTCCAAATCGTCCGGCGAAGGCTGGACGGGCAGCTGTGGGGAAATTCGGGCTGAATCGTTCAGATTCGGCTGGAATCAACGACGAAATCCAGCGAGGCGACAAGAGGCGCGGCCTTCGGCCGATTGCTCCTCTCAAATCGGGGTGTCCGATTGTTGTTGTTTCCGATTGTTGTTGTTGTTGTTGTTGCGTCACTGAGTCACTTCATGGCCGCGCTGAATTATCCGATTGCGCGCGCGGCCAACAAGGAATCCGGCAAGAAGGGCCACTTCTGGGACAAACGCTTCCACTGCCAGCGCCTGGAAGACGAGTCGGCGATTCTGTCGGCAATGACGTACGTCGATCTCAACCCGATCCGCGCCGGCATGGCTGAGGACCTG
>JAUIFV010000254.1 GCA_030430155.1 Gammaproteobacteria bacterium | reverse complement strand
TTCATCGCCATCCACGTCCCAATGGTAGCGGTAGGGCCCCGCCGTTCCGCTGGCGTCGACGCTGTAGATGACGTCGTCACCTGGACCAGGTGTGAGGCTGCTGACGCTGGCCGCCAAAGTCGGGCCCACGCACTCATCGATGCCGTCGATGAACTCCGGGTTCTCACCGAGTGGATCAAGATGGTCTCGCAGCCGCGTGGTGGGCGTTCCGTTGCCGTCCCAAGCGTGAAACAGACCGCCGTATTGGTCATTGAGTTCTGCAGGTCCCGCCCCGCAGATCGAGAGCCCCCCGGATAGCACGCCGATCAATCGGCGCTCCGCGCTGTATAGCGGGGCGCCTGAAGAGCCAATCTCGGTCACGCTCGGCGGCAGCGCGGCTGGCAGCGGCGAGATATTGGGCAGCAATGGCGGCGTCGGGTCCCATTCGGCCCGCCAGTGGACGTCGAAGGCGCCGCGAAAAGTGTCCAAGGTCATCGCCGTCTCGACAAAGGTGATGCGCTTTTCGTCTGCGTTCGGATGGTGGATGGAAGCGCACAGGCCCTGCGTTGAGCTGGGATCTGGTGGCGCCGCGCATTCGGCCGGCGGCGGTCGTCGATCCCATCCCGACCAATGGAGATTCAAACGACGGACCAATGGCACCGATTCCAGCTCGATCAAGGTCTGATCCGAGCGAGCATCGCCCGCAACGCTGAGGTCCTCAAAACTGTTGGTGGCGGCGAGCCAGCGTAGGCCTCTGGTGACGCGCTCTGGTCTGGGCAGCGCGGTGCCGCTCTCGGCCGAGCCCGGCGTGCGACAGCTTTCTGATTCGTAGTTCCAATAGACCACGACGCTGGCCGCAACCTCATCGCCGGAGACGCCGCAGTGGGTGGCGCTGAGGAACAGCATGCGCCGATCATTGGCGGTGTTATTGACCAGCGAGCCGGTGCAGTTGAAGACCCCGGTGTGAGTGTAGGCAGCCACCGAACGGCGCGGCGTGTTCCACGGGTCATCATCGGCCAAGCAGGCAACGTCGGTATTGCAGGCACCGGATTTACAAGCCTTGGAGCGATGACCGAAGCCGCGGTAGCCGTGGCCGACGTGGGTCAGCCGCAAATCAACCTGATCCACTCGCTTGCTGTCGACGCTGAGTTGGATGATCGCCTGTTCGCCGCCCAGTACGGGTGTCCACAGCTGTCCATGCTCGAGCATATCGGCGGCGCCGTAAGGCCCAAGCGCGGTCTTGCCGTCAGCGGAGACGATCAGCAGCTCCGCTCCCGGCGGCAGGGCGAAGCGGGTGAAGCCAAAATTCAGATGGACTGCGCCTGCGGCGTGCAGCTTCAAGCGCCAGATCCAACGGCCGCTGGCGGCACGGTCCCAGCTGCCGGCGTTGGTCGGGGAATAATCCACCGCATGGCTCACCGCAAAGCGCTGGGGCGCATTGATCGCCGCCGCAATCTCATCCTCGGCGGCAATCTTGAGCAAATCCAACGACTTCCAACGCTGTACCGGCAGATTTTTCGCTGCCTCAACCACCTCGGCGTACTTGGGCGAGGCGCAAAGGCCGCCGCTCATCGCCAACAGGGCGGTTAACGCGATGGCTCTGACGGCAGCGCTGCTGATCCGCCGCTTCGTGGCCATACCGCTCGGCGTGGGCGCGCCCTGCACTGACATTGGTTGATCCGCAATCAGCACTTTCCCCAGCCAAGGCCCAATGACGGCGGCTGGCCCACGCGAAAGTTGCTACTCATGGCCGCGGTTGGGTGATCAGCATGATCGGTACCTCGTTGCGTATCCAGCTGCCCGATAGGGGCGGCGGCAGGGTGAAGTCGGTGCTCAACAATCCGCTGGTGGGCGAGTCATAGGCTCGGGTCAGCGTGCCCACATTGACCGCGGTTGGGTTGAAGTCCACCCAGGCACAGCCGGGGCAATGGACCTGATAGCTGAACGCCCGGATTGGCCGACGCTCGCTGACGAAGGCCTGAGCCGAACTCCAGCGGCCCACACCGGCGTCATCGTAGTAATAGACGATGGTCAGATCGCGCTCGAATCCGCCCAGGTTGAAGCTGTCGACAGTCAGACCCCATTCCGACTCCGCCGGCCAGAACCAGGCCCCGGTTCGATTCGGACTACCGGATCGTGCGCCGCTGGCAAACAATAGCTGATCCAGCACTTCGCCGTGGCTGCGACCGTTCAGTTCCCAATAGAAGGCCATGCGGTTGGCATCCAGTGGGGTCAGTTCCGCCTTGCCTACAGTCGCCGAACTCACCGACCAGTCTGCCGAATCCACGTCGCGAGTGAACTGGAGTATGGGGGCCACCACCTGACCGTCCACGAGCAGATCCTGCACCGCATACCAGGTGTTGCTGCGATCCTGCTCGCCGGTGTACCAGGCACCGAAAAATGTCGGCGGTAGCCCGGGCGGTCCGGCCGGAATCAGGTGCGAAACCAGGCCATTGCCAGGGCGACTGCGCTCATAAAAGGCGCCGTCGTTGATGTCGATTTCCGTGATCTGTGCTGGACAGGTGGTCACCACCTGACACTGCTCACCCGCAGCGAAGTTGATGCGCGCATTGCTGCCGCCGGCCGCATAGCCACCGCTGTAGGCCGCACCGCGGTAGACCAGATCCACGCTACCGCCGCAGTTCGCATCGGCGTCGATTTGGAACTCGGCATCGGCCGTGGTCATACCGCCCACAGGCAGATTACCCAGCTCCAGCGCCGGGGTTTCCAGATGCACGGTTGCCAGCGAGGTCCGCCCAGGCTGGAAATCGGGATGGAAGTAGCACACCGAGCGGCCGGCATCGATCACCGGCGCCTTGCAGCTGTAGGTAATCGTGGAGCGTCCCGGGCCGCCATAGATGCTGACGTCGGCCTCGGCGCCAATGTCTGGCAAGGCGTCGCGATACTGGTAGGCGATCTGCTTGCTGGCCGGATACACCACTGCTTGATAGTCGGCATTGCCGTCGGGGATGCCGCTCTGCTGATACAGCCCCATGCCGCTCCATTGGAACACCACGCAAGGCTGATCGGCGGGTCCGACGTCGGCGGGGCGCGGGCAGCTCAGGAAGCTGGCGCTGCGCAGACCGCCGGCGGTGATCATGTCGTCGTGCTGCACGTTCAGACGCACGCCGTTCTCGTCGCTGTCCGGGTCCACGCCGCAGGCGCTGGCGAAGTCGCCGCCGTTGGCGTTGGGGTCGGCAGCCAGATAGCCATTGGTCGACATCCGCACCCGCTCAATGACCTGGCCGTAGGCTTCGAAGGCGAACTCACCCAGGACGATGTCCTCGGTACGGCCGTCATCGTTTGCGGGGAAGCCTTCGGAGGAGGCGAGCAGCGGCAAGCTGCTGACGTTTTCGCTCAGGTCGATGTAGGCATAGCCGCAAGCCCCGCTGGCGTTGTCGCCAAAGGTGTAGCCGAAAGCATCCGGCCCGCCGGGCAAACTGCCGACGGCGTTCTTGCCCAGCATCGCGACCAGGCCCTGCGCATCGGCGCTACCCGGGTTGCTGAAGTTCAGCGGCAGCGACCAGCGCTCGCCCGGATCGATGTCGCCATCGCTATTGCCGCACAACTGAGTTGGGCTGCCAAAACTGTCCAGAGTCGGTTCTGGACCGGTCACCACGACAGGAATACGCACCATGGTCGGGCAGCCAGTGCCGTCGGTCACCGTCAGCTGTGGATTGATCGCGCCGGTCTTCGGATAGCGTGCGGTGATCTGGTTCAAACCCAAGCCCAAACCCAAACCGCTGCGGTCGATGACGCCGTCGCCGTCGACGTCCCAGCTGTAGGTATAGGGACCAACGGTGCCGCTGGCGCTGGCGGTGAAAGTGACGTCTACACCCGGGGCTGGCGTCGAGTGGCTGGCGCTGGCGGTGACCGTCGGCCCGGTGCACTCATTGATGCCGTCTATGAACTCCGGGTTGATGCCGATCGGGTCCAAATGGTCGCGCATCCGGGTGTCCGCCGTTCCCAGTCCATCCCAGGCGTGAAACAGCCCACCGTACTCGTCATTCAGGCCAGCCAAGGACACGCCGCAGAAAGAGGCGCCACCGGAAAGCACGCCGATGAGCCGCTGCTCGGCGTTGTACAAAGGCGAACCGGATGAACCACCCTCGGTAACGCTGGGCGGGAGCGCGCTGGGCGCGGGCAGGATGTTTGGCAGCAGCGGCGGGGTCGGATCCCAGTTGGCAGTCCAGTGCACGCCAGCGGCGCTGCTGATACTACCGATGAGCATCGGCGACTCGACAAAGGTGATCCGTTTTTCGTCCACGCCCGGATGATGGATAGTGGCGCACAAGCCGGCGGTTGAGCTGCGGTCGGCCGGAGCGGCGCAGGCGGTAGGCGGCGGCCGCCGATCCCATCCTGCCCAATGCAGGTTGAAGCTGTTGCCAAACTCCGGAGTCGCCAGCTCGACCAGGGTGTGGTCGGAGCGATCGCCCGGCGGCGCGCTGCCGGCGAAGGGATTCGCCGTAGCCGCCAGGAAACGGAGTCCGGCGGTGGTGGTGGTCGGCCGCGGTAGCGCCAATCCGCTCTCGGCCGAACCTGGCGTACGGCAGGTTTCCGACTCGTAGTTCCAGTACACCACCATGCTTGCGGCATCGGCGTCGTCGCTGACGCCGCAGTGGGTCGCGGTGAGGAACAGCATGCGCCGATCATTCGCAGTGTTGTTGACCAACGAACCGGTGCAGGCGAAAACGCCATTGCGGCTGTAGGCGCCCACCGAACGGCGCGGCGTATTCCAAGGATCATCGTCGGCCAGGCAGGCGACGTCGGTATTGCAGGACCCGGATTTGCAGACCTTGGAGCGATGACCGAAGCCGCGGTAGCCGTGGCCGACGTGGGTCAGCCGCAAATCGACCTCATCCACTCGCTTGCTGTCGACGCTGAGTTGGATGATTGCCCGGTCGCCGGCCAGCACCGGGGTCCACAGCTGGCCGTGTTCGAGCATATCGGCCTCGGTGTAGGGCCCGAGCG
>JAUIFV010000253.1 GCA_030430155.1 Gammaproteobacteria bacterium | reverse complement strand
CAAAAGGTTGAATGTTTGGAAGATAAAGCCCATATTCTGCGCGCGGTAGGTGGTCAGCGGCTGGATCTTGGCGTAGCCGGCGTGGGACAGGGTGACCACCACGTCCTCGGGCGCGATCAGGTCCTCCAGGGCCAGATCTTCCTGGGTGTGCACGATCTGGGTGCGGCGCGGATCGGCGAACTGCTCTTTGAGCGAGGTCAGCTCCTCGACGATCACTTCCAGCAGCCGATCGGGATCTTCCAGAATTCGGAATAGCTCGCCGATCAACTCCAGCAGGCTGCGATATTCGTCGGCCAGCTTCTCCTGCTCCAGACCGGTCAGCCTGGACAAACGCATTTCCAGGATTTCCTTGGCCTGATGCTCGGACAGCTGATAGCCGTCGTCGAACAGCCCTTCGGCCTCGCTCAGCGACTCCGGACGCGATCGTTCGGCGCCCACCGCCGACAGCAGCGCACGAACCAGGCCCGGTTCCCAGCGCTTGGCCAGCATCCGTTCGCGCGCCGTCGCCGAATCGGGCGAGGACTTGATCAGCTCGATCATCTCGTCGATTGAGGCCAGCGCCACCAGCAGGCCTTCCAACACGTGAGCGCGATTGCGCGCCTTGCGCACCTCGAACACCGTGCGCCGGGTCACCACTTCGCGGCGATGGGTGACGAAGGCCTCGAGGATCGCCTTCAGTCCCAACACGCGCGGCTGGCCGCCGACCAGCGCCACCATGTTGACGCCGAAGGTGGTCTGCAGTTGGGTCTTCTGATAGAGCTGATTGAGCAGCACGTCGCCGTTTTCACCGCGCTTGAGCTCAATCACCACGCGCATGCCGTCCTTGTCGGACTCGTCGCGCAGACCGTCGGAGGCGATGCCTTCGATGTCCTTGTTCTTGACCAGGTCGGCGATGTGCTTGATCCAGCGCGCCTTGTTGACCTGGTAGGGCAGCTCGGTGACGACCAGGATGTCGCGTTGGCCGTCGTTCTCCACTTCCACCTTGCCGCGCAGCAGGATGCGGCCGCGACCAGTGTGGTAGGCCTCGACGATACCGGCCGAGCCGTTGATCACCCCGGCAGTGGGGAAATCCGGACCGGGCAGATGTTCCATCAAGCCCGCAACGTCGATCTCCGGATCTTCGATCAATGCAACGATCGCATCGACCACCTCGCCCAGCGCATGCGGCGGGATGTTGGTGGCCATGCCCACGGCGATACCGGCCGAGCCGTTGACCAGCAGATTGGGCACCACCGTCGGCATCACCGCCGGTTCGGTCAGCGTGCCGTCGTAGTTCTCCACGAAGTCGACGGTCTGCTTGTCCAGATCGCGGATCAGCTCGTGAGCGAGCTTGGACAAACGCACTTCGGTGTAACGCATGGCCGCTGGCGAATCGCCGTCCACCGAACCGAAGTTGCCCTGACCATCGACCAGCAGCGAGCGTAGCGAGAAGGGCTGCGCCATGCGCACCATCGAGTCATAGACCGCGGTGTCGCCGTGCGGGTGGTATTTACCGATCACGTCACCAACCACGCGGGCCGACTTCTTGTAGGGCTTGTTCCAGTCGTTGCCCAACTCGTGCATGGCATAGAGCACGCGTCGATGCACCGGCTTGAGGCCATCTCGCACATCGGGAAGGGCGCGCCCAACGATGACGCTCATTGCGTAGTCCAGATAGGACTGCCGCATCTCGTCTTCGATATTGATGCGCAAGATCTCTCTTGCCAGCTCTGCCATGCCGGATTCCTTAACGGGCGTGATGAATCGTCGCTTTGAGACGAAAACGCATCGGATCGACCTTCAGCCGATGCGTCACAGAAGGCTCATAATTCTATCATCAATGCGGGCTCCTCGCGCGTGCGGGCGCGCACGCGCGAGGAGCGAGGGCCCAGGGATCAGGGCCCAGGGCCCAGAAGAGCGAAAGCCACAGCGCGGTGCCGCTGTTGATGTCTGGGGCCCTGAGCCCGCAGGGCCCGGAAGAGCCAAAGCCAGAGCCCGGCGCTGCTGTTGCTTTCTGGGCCCTGTGCCCTGGGCCCTATCCAGCAAGCAGGGCAATCTTGGCCGCATCCGGCGCATGAATCAGCCCACGCTCGGTGACCAGCACGTCAACCAGCTCTGCCGGAGTCACATCGAACACCGGGTTGTAGGCCGAGGCGTTGGCCGGAGCCGCGCGGGACTCGCCGTAGGCAAGCAACTCGGCGGCATCGCGCTGTTCGATCTCGATCAGATCGCCGCTGGCGGTGTCCATGTCCACGGTCGACCAGGGCGCCACGACCATGAACTTGGCGCCGAACTGACGCGCCGCGCAGGCGTGAGCCAGGGTGCCGATCTTGTTTGCCACATCGCCATTGGCACAGACCCGGTCGGCGCCGACGATCACCCACTGCACCTTGCCTTGGGACATCAGCCAGGCGCCGCCGCCGTCGGCGACCAGGTCGACTGCAATACCGTCCTGCATCAGCTCCCACAGGGTCAACCGCGCGCCCTGCAGCCAGGGCCGGGTCTCGGCAGCGAAGACTCGGTCGATACTGCCGGCCGCCACTCCGGCACGGACCACGCCCAGGGCGGTGCCCAGGCCGCCGGTGGCCAGCGATCCGGTGTTGCAGTGAGTGAGCACGCCGGAACTTGGCGCGATCAGCTTGGCGCCCATTTCGGCCATCGCGTAGTTGGCGGCCAGATCCTCACGGGCGATGTCGTCGGCGGTTTGCCGGGCCACTCGAACCACATCCTCCACCGACAACCCGGCGCAGGCGCGACGGACCCGGTCGATCGCCCAGGCCAAGTTCACTGCGGTCGGCCGCGCCGCTGCCAGCATGCTTAGATCGGCATCCCAGGCACTGAAGAAGTCGGCTCCTGAGCCGCTGCGCTGCTGCGCCGCCATTGCCGCACCGTAGGCCGCGGTAATGCCGATGGCCGGCGCACCGCGAACCACCAGATCGGTGATCGCCTGGGCGACTTCGGCGACGTTGGTGCAGCGCAGATCGACCTGCTCAGCCGGCAGCCGGCGCTGGTCGAGCAGCAACAGCACCGGATCATCGAAGCGCACCGCGCGGACGTGGTCGAAACGGGAGAGTTCGGTGCTCATGGGGGCTCCGTTTTTTTGGGCTGAGGGCTGAGGGCTGAGGGCTGAGGGCTGAGGGCTGAGGGCTGGCAGGCTAATTCGTCGCTGTTGTAGCAGCTTGCTTGCGAGCGATGGTTTTGGAGCGAGGGCCCAGGGCATAGGGCTCAGGGCCCAGCAGCAAAACGCCGTTGCTTGGCCGCTCTCCTGTAGGAGCTTGCCTGCAAGCGATGCTCCTGGTGCGAGGGCCCGGGGGCAAAGGGATCAGGGTCGGAGAGAGAAACACCACCGCTGAGTTGGACGCTTCTAGTTGTCGAACTTCCAGATCACCAGCAGGCTGGCTCCTACAAAGCGCGGACTGCGCAACGGCACCTAGTGTCGCATCTTTTCCTCAACCCTCATTCCAAAAACGACAAAGCCCGCACATGGCGGGCTTGGTCTGAATTGCTGGCTCCCGGAGCAGGACTCGAACCTGCGACCCAGTGATTAACAGTCACTTGCTCTACCGACTGAGCTATCCGGGAACGGTGAAGCCGCGTAGTTTGGTCAGAGTGGCCGAGCATGTCAAGGGTCAAAGTGAAGAATGCGAAAGGCTACTCCAATTCAGCTCTAGCCTCCCTTCCTCTGACCCCAAGCCCACGATCGCGAGCAAGCTCGCTCCTGCCATCAGCGGAGCGACGGGCAGACATACGGTTCGCTCACTCTCGAAGCTCGCGTAGGGGCGTGCTTGCAGGCGATCGCATACGACGTTTCGCGGCGCAGTTACGGCCTCGCGATCACACTCCTTCCGCGCCTGAAAAACCAAGCAATCCAGCAGCTTATGAAGATGGACCTCTATCAGGGCTGGCTTTGGAGGACGCCGAACTGTCGTTGTATCCGCTCAGCGCGGCCTGCAGGTACTTGACCATGGACCAGACCGTGAGCACGGCGGCCACCGCCAGCAGCAGATAGCCCAGGTTGTAGGTCGGAATGCCGAACAGCGGATCGCGATACAGCATCAGGGTCAGCGCGGTCATCTGCGCGATGGTCTTGAACTTGCCCAACGCACCCACTTTGACGATGCCGCGCTGGCCCATCTCCGCCATCCACTCGCGCAGCGCGGAAATGGAAATCTCCCGGCCGATGATGACCACCGCCAACAGCGCCAGCGGAATACTCGGGTGCTGCTGGACCAGCACGATCAGCGTCGCGGCCACCATCAGCTTGTCCGCAACGGGATCCAAAAAGGCCCCGAAATCCGAGCTCAAGTCGTACTTGCGCGCGATCCACCCGTCCAGCCAGTCGGTCAACGCCGCGGCCAGAAAAACCCAAGCCGCCAAGGTCCGACCGTGCTCCCAGGGCAGATAGCACAGCAACACCAGCACCGGCACCAGCGCCATGCGGATGAGGGTGAGGATGGTTGGCAGCGTGAACCGAATCATCGGCGAGAGTCTAGTGGGAGCGCGGTTAAATACCTAGCGTGAGGGCCCGGGACACAGGGCCCAGGGCCCAGGAGAGCGGCGCTACGACGACGTCTTCCGGCTTCAGTCAGGCCATCATCGCACCATAACGCTCGAGGGCGCGGACCGGCTCCGGACTGGCGCATACTGGGCCCTGAGACCTGGGCCCTGGGCCCTCGCTCCTCACCCATGCAACCGCGCATAGATCCGCTCAGCCAAGGCCCGCGAAATCCCCTCCACCAGCATCAGATCCTCCACGCCGGCGCGCTCCAGGCCGCGCAATCCGCCGAACTGCTTGAGCAGCGCGCGGCGGCGTTTGTCGCCGACGCCGGGAATGTCGTCGAGTACCGAGTGCATCTGCCGCTTGCCGCGGCGAGCACGGTGACCGGTGATGGCGAAGCGGTGGGCCTCGTCGCGGACCTGCTGCACCAGCAGCGCGCCGAGCCGGTGCGGGGGCGGACGCAGGGGGCGCGGATCATCGACTCGCCACAGACTTTCCTCGCCAGCT
>JAUIFV010000048.1 GCA_030430155.1 Gammaproteobacteria bacterium | reverse complement strand
CATGACGGCGGACCCGATCACGATCTCCGCCAAGGCGCCCCTGGCCGAGGCCGCGCGGGTCATGCTCGAGAACCACTTCAACGCGCTCCCCGCCCTCGACGACGCGGGCGAGCTCGCCGGGATCCTGACCAGCGACGACCTGCTCTACGCGGTCGTGCAGGCCGGCCCCCTGCGCTCGCCGCAGGTGCAGCAGCGCGCCGAAGCCCACCGCGCGGTCAGGTCGTGAGCACGACCGCGCGGGCGTCGACGTTGAGCACCTGCCGACCGCAGGGGAGCTCCGCCAGCGGCGCTGCCCAGTGGCGGTGCCCGCAGATCACGAGCGGCGGGGCCGCCGCCGACACCAGCGCGGTGAGGTCGGCGTTGCCCGTGCGCCCCCCGACGGCGGGCCCCTCGTGGAGCACGAGCACCTGGGCCGCGTCGCTCGCCAGCTCCAGCGCCTCGGCGAAGGCGTCGAGCCGGCGGCGATTGGGCTTCTTGGGGTTGCCGACGATCCCGCTCACGCCGCCCACCACCAGCCCGTCCAGCTCGACCTGGTCGCCGTCGAGCACGCGGTGCCCGCGCCGGCGGAAGCGCCCGATCCCCGCGCGGTCCCGCAGGTCCTCGCTGAAGGCGTCGTGGTTACCCGCCACCCCGGTCACCCAGCGGAAGGGCGCGAAGGCTCGCCACACCGCGCGCACGTCGCCCAGCCCGCCGCGCTTGCCGAGCTCGGCGTAGAGGTCGCCGGCCAGGATCACCCCCACCCGCTCGGGATCGGGGAGCAGGCCGCACGCGGAGAGCTGCAGGCAGTGCCGCGCGAGGGCCAGCCCCAGGAGCGCCAGGCTCGCCTTCCCCGTCCATGTCGTGGTCATGCCACCTCCTTCTGCCCAGGTCAGCGGAGGCGGCGCGGAGATCCGTCGGTGGAAATTCGAAGTTTCTGGATCAGAACCAGCGGCGCCCCGCGGCGGGTGCGGGCTCCGGCTCCAGCTCCGGCTCGGGCTCCGGCTCAGGGGCGGGGGCCGGCGCGCGCAGCGCCGGGGGGAGCTCGACGTCGAGCTCGAACAGCCCGTAGGACTCCTCGAACCAGGCGGCCTCGGCGAGGTCGACCCGGCGCTTGGCCGGGAGCCCGGTCGCGGTGTCGATCCAGAGCCGGACGGCGATCGGGCGGTCGGGGCCGACGAACTCGAACCAGCGGTTCGCGCACTCGGTCGTGTACTCGACCACGCGGAAGGCGCGAGTGGCGGAGAGTTCGTTGGCCAGCATGTCGGCAAGTTCGTAGCCGACCCCGCCGCGCCACCAGCCGGCGCCCGACTGATTGCTGAACTCGGTGACCGCCACGACCGGCTTTTCAGCGGCTGCGGTCATCGCGCCAACCATCAGTGCTGCCGCGATCAGTGCGTGCATCATTCTCTTCATCTCATACTCCTAGGCCTGTAGGTACGGGACTCACCCGCTGCTCATTGATTACTCGCCCTTTCCTAACGCCAAATCAGGTCCATATGGGACAGGCGAAACCGATCAAACCGGCGACCGCCCGTCTTCGCCACGCTTGTAATACGGCGCCGCGCCGCTGGCATGATCAGTGACATCGACCACCGCGCTAACCTCCGGCACGCGCGCCTTGAGCGTCTTCTCCACCCCCTCTTTGAGGGTCACGCTGACCATGCCACAGCCCTGGCAGCCGCCGCCGAAACGCAGTACCACCACGCCTTCGGCATCGACCTCCACCAGACTGACCCGTCCGCCATGACTGGCCACCTGCGGGTTGACCTCGGTGTCAATCACATACTGCACCCGCTCGATCACACCGGCTTCCGCATCGGGCGGTGTACCTTTGAGCTTGGGCGCCTTGATCACCATTCGCCCCTGCACGCCATCGTCCTCGAAGTTCACCTCGGCGCCGTCCAGGAAAGGCGCGCTGCTCTGATCGATGTAGACGCTGAAGCCCTCGCACTGGATCTCCCAGTCCGCATCGCTGACGTCCTCAGGTTCACAGAATTCCAGCCGGCAGTCGGCATTCGGCGTACCGGGCGCGATCGCGCGCATGCGCACGCCGGTGCCGCTGACATCGTGTTCGGCGAGCAGTTTCAGAAAGTAGGACTGGGCGGCGGTTTCGACAGAAATCATGCAATGCAAAGGTGATGGGGAGCTCACTAGGATATCAGCAGGCCTAGCCATCCTGTGATTGCGGTACCCTGCACGGTCTCTTCGGTCATGAGGATTGGTGATGCTTGCAGATGAACAGTGCCAGCCGCTGTCGGGTCCCGAACACAAGCTCAACGACAGTGCCGCCCAGGTCCTGCTCGCGCAGCTGCCGGGCTGGTCGGTGGACGACCAAGGCCGCCTGCAGCGGCGTTTCAGCTTTGACAATTTCGTCACCGCGCTGGCCTTCACCAACCGGCTGGGCGAGATCGCCGAGGCGCAGGGTCATCATCCCGACCTGGAACTGGGCTGGGGCTATGTGGTGGTCAATCTGAGCACCCACGACGTCGGCGGGTTGTCGCGCAACGACTTCATCGTCGCCGCCCGGATCAACAGCCTCAGCGGCTAGCAGACGCGGGTCTGCCGGTGAAGCTTCGCTCGTTCGCGGCGCTGGTGGCGCTGTGCGGATTGGCCTGGGCGCTATCGGCACTGGCGCTGCGCTGGCATCTGCAGGATCAGGCCATCGCCGACCGCAGCTGGCATCAGCGCGGAATCAGCCAGCTGCAGTTTCCGCTCGCCAGCCGCAGCGATCTGATCGGCGGCCGTGCGCTGGATGTGGAATCGCAGCGATTCGGCAGCGATGGATTGCATCTGCGCTTCGGGCCCGGCGCGGCGAATCTGCCGATCGGCTTCGATGGTCGTTGCCTGGACAGCCGCCGTTTTCCCATCCTCAACCTGCACGTGCAAGCCTCCACCGCGCTGACCCTGGCCCTGGTGCAGTCACCGCTGGCAGGCGGAGAGCAACGGCTCACCGAGCTGCCTGTCGCGAGCGGCCGCCAACAGCTGCGCGTGGATTTGCGCGAGTTGGATTGGCGGGTCGACGCTGCAGGTCAGTCGCGCCGCGCCGCGCTGGGCGACGAGGACGGCCGGGTCTGTGAATTCCGGCTGGTACCGGTCGCCGATCGCGCCGCATCGCTGTCGCTGGCCAACCTTCGCTTCTCTCTGCCCGCAGGGGTTTCGGCATCGCAGGCCTGGGCAGACGCCGCCGCGCTTGAATGGCGATGGCGGCGACCGGAATCGGTACTGCTGGAGCGTGACCGCCTGCGCACTCACGCCGACGTTGAGCTGTGGCCGCAGTCCGTACCCGGCGTCGCGCAAACATCAACCGCGCCGCTGCGGCGATGGCCTGGCTACCTGGGGCTGCTGGCCGGTTTCATCGCGATGGGAGTGGCGCTGGCTACCGAGCACCGACGGTGGACTGTGGTTGCCGCCTTGGCCGGACCAATTTGGCTGCTGGCCAGCAACCGCATCGGCACGGCAAGCGGGCCATTGGACTGGCTCGCCCTGGCCGCCAGCGGCATGGCGCTGCTGCTCGGTCTGCGCCGCCAAACGCTGCCGGCCATACGCTGGCTAGGCAGTGCGGCGGCGTGGCGCGAAGCGCTGGCCGGGTTGGCGTTGGTCCTGACGGCAGCAGTCCTGCTCCACTGGTTGGCCGGCCAGCCGCTGCGTGGCGCACCGTCATCTACCGATCTGCTGCGCTATCTGCTCTGGGCGGCGCTGCAGCAGCTGCTGCTGCAGCGGGTGTTGATTCCAGTGCTCAATGGGAAACAGGCGGCTATCCTTAGCGGAATGCCGGCAGCGGCGGCATTCGCCTTGCTGCACATGCCCAATCTAAGTCTGATGGCCCTGTGCATGCTTGCCGGCCTGTGGTGGTCCGACCATCACCAGCGCCATCGCAGCTATTTGCCGTTGGTGGTGATCCACGCAGCGCTGGGGGTCGCACTGAGCATGCTGCTGCCGGCCAGCTGGCTGTACTCCGCCGAGGTGGGGGAGCGATTCTTCACCGCCCCCGGCGGGAGCTGATCTACAGCGCAGCCTCCGCTTCCCGATCGTACTTGCTGCCCGGCTGTCGATTGCACAGCGCCAGATTGCCGTCGTAGTGATCCAACACCCGGCGATCCATCAGCCGATACCACAGCGGGGTCAGGTAGGCGATGGGCACCAGCGCCGCATAGCCGGCCGGCAGCTGCGGGCTGTCTTCAAAATGCCGTAGCGCCTGGTAGGGACGGGTAGGATGAGCGTGGTGGTCGGAATGGCGCTGCAGCTGATAGAGCATCAGATTGGTGACCAGATGGTTGCTGTTCCAGGAGTGCTCGGGCTTGCAGCGCTGGTAACGACCGTTGCTGTCGCGCTGACGCAGCAACCCGTAGTGCTCGATGTAGTTCACGGTCTCCAAGAGCGAAGCACCGTAGATCGCCTGCAGCAGCAGGAATGGCAGCACCGCCCAGCCCAAGACTACGGTCAGCACCGCAAACAGCACCACGCTCATCGACCAGGCCTGCAGCAGCTCGTTGCGATAGTGCAGCGCAGGTAGCTTTTCACGCGCCAGTCGCGCTTTCTCCAACGCCCAGGCCGATCGCAATGAACCGATCACCGTGCGAGGCAGGAAACGCCAGTAGGACTCACCCAGACGCGCGCTGGCGGGGTCTTCGGGCGTGGCCACGCGAACGTGATGACCGCGGTTGTGCTCGACCAGGAAGTGGCCGTAGGCGGCCGGCGCCAGCGCCAGCTTGGCCAGCAGCGCACCACCGCGCTGATGGCCGAGTTCATGCGCCGCGTTGATACCGCCGCCGCTGACGATGCCGATGGTCAACGTCAATCCGATCATTCCCACCCAGCTCAGCTGCATGCTGGCAAATACCCAGGCGCCGAGCAGCAGCGCCGCGTACTGGGCAACCAGAAACACCAGCAACAGCCGCCGGTAGTAGCGATCGGCGCTGAGCTGCGCAACCGCCGCCTCGGGCGGGTTGGCGCGGTCGGTGCCTATCAGGTGGTCGAGCACCGGGATCGCCCCGTACAGCACCACCGGCCCGATCCACCAGACCAGGTTGCTGCCCGACCAGGCAAACAGGGCCCAGCCCACAAAGGGCAAAACCGGAACGATCATGGCCGACAGCCATAGCAAGCGGCGCTGATCGCGCCAGTTTGGCGCCGTGCTGGGCAGCGGAAGGACAGCAGACATAGATGTGCCTCGGTCGATGGGTGCAGGTCTACTTTGACCGTTGACGGCGCGCTATTCTTATCATTTTCGGACAAAGCTGGCGCGTGACCCTTACCTCGTCCGATCCGCAGGCCGACCTGCTGGTGCCCGGCCGCTATTACCGGCGGCTGCTGGAGCAGCTGAGCATCAGCGCGGCTGCCCGCCTGCAGCTGCTGCACAGCGTCGGCCTTGCCGAACACGCCGTCACCGGCGAGCTGTTGACTCTGGGCCAGGCCGGCGCCCTGGTCGACGCCGCCCTGCGGCACAGCGCCGATCCGCATCTGGGATTTCGCCTCGGTGCCAGCTTCAGGCCCAGCGATCACGAGCTGCTCGGCTATGCGCTGCTCAGCGCATCCCATCTGCAACAGGCGCTGACCCTGGCCGCCCGTTACTGGCGTTTGCTGACTCCGGTCTATGCGATGCGCTGCGAAGTCGCGGCCGGCAAGCTGGTGCTGTCGTGGAAACCATTGAGCATGCTGCCGCCGGCGCTGCAGCGACTGCACGGGGAGGCGATCATTGCCGGTGTGTACAACGAACTGCAGTTGCTGCTTGGAAAACTTCCCGGCGGCGATTTGTGGCTGCCGGCTGATTGGCTGTCCCCAGGCCATCCCTACGCCAGCCTGCGCCCCACCCGCTGTCACCGATCCGACTCTGCCGATGACACCCTGCGCTGGGTGCTGCCCGAGTCCAGCGGCGCACAGCCCTTGGCGCTGGCCGATGCGGACGGTTTGGCCAGGGCCCGTGCGCGCTGCGAAGCGCTGCTTGCCAAACTCACCGCCGACGGGTCAATCGCCAGTTGGACCCGACTGATGATCCGCCAGGCCGACGACCATCAGCCCACCCAGAGCGAACTGGCCGAACTGCTGAACCTGTCCGCACGCAGCCTGCATCGCCGGCTGGCCGCAGAAGGGGTCAGCTACCAGCAGCTGGCGCTGGACGAGCGCATGGGCGGCGCAGCGCGCCTGCTGCGGCAATCGTCGCTGTCGCTGAGTGAGATCTCGCTCTCCTTCGGCTACAGCGACGTGGCCAACTTCACTCGCGCCTTCAGTCGCCACATGGGTGTCAGCCCGGGGCGTTATCGGCGCCAGCGCGCAAACGCGATGTAAGCGTGCACGCGCGGTCAGGTCATGCTGAAACGGCGCTCTGGGGCGCTGGGTCTTGCTCTCCTGTGCCTACACGGACCTGCTCCGCGGCGGACTTCGAAACACCTGGGTACATTGCCTACTCAAGCTCCGCAGGCTCAAACGGCAGCGCCGGTCCTGGCTGCAGCTGCTGTCGCCAGCTGTCCAGCTTGGCCTCGATCAGCGCGGTGCTGTGCAGTTGCGGATGCGAGGGATCCAGCTCCTCTTCGGCTTCGCGCTGCCTGACCCGCTCCTTGGCCATTTCAAAAGCAGCGAGCAGATCAACAGTCTGATTGAGCGCCTCGATCAGCAGGGCGCGGCCGAAATAGGTGAAGTCCGAGTCCACGCCGCAGCCGAATGACGGACGATCGGCGCGCGCCGCGGTCATCACCAGGGTGGTGCTGTCGCCCAGGGCATCAATGAAGCCACCGGAGTAGCAGGCCGAAACCACCGCCACCTTCCAGGTGATGCCGCTGTCGCGCAGCGCGTCCTGAAGCTGATCCGGATTGATCTGATCCAGCGGCAGTCCGAGCAGATCGACATACAGTTCGTGCTCTTGGCTACCGTGACTGGTCATGAACAGGATCAGCACATCCTGCTGCGGGTCCATTACCTCGCTGATACCGGCCAGCGCCGCGCGCAGGTTGGTCAACGTGGCTAGCGGCACCGCGGCGGTGGTCGACGGGTGGTTGAGCAGGCCCAGCGTGCGGCCCTGCATGGTAAAACGCTGGGCGAACATCGCCTGCACATACTCGACCTCGTTTTTGAACACCGTTTCCGAGCCGTCGCCACCGAAGGCCAGCAGATAGGCGTCGACCCGGTCTGGGTCCTGCGGCTGCAGCTGCGCCAGCGCCTTGCTCAGCAGCGCCGGCTGGGCGGCGAGCAGCTGTTCCGGGCTGCGTCGCAGCGGCCAGTCCGTGTCGGTGTATGCCTCCGTCGCGGACCAATCAACGATTTCGGCGCTGGCGGCCAGCGGCGGCGGCGCGTAGTAGCTGGACAACGGCAACAGCAGGGCTGGCAGTGCGCTCAGACCCGCCGCCAGCACGGCGGCAGCGGCACGCCGCCATTGCACAGCGGGAACCACCTGCAGCGTGCGCCAGACCATCGCCAGCCACCACAGCGCCAGCACCGCGCGCACGCTGTGCGGGTAATCGAATAGCGCCACGCCAGCCCGTTGCAATAGCCAGTCAATCAGCACCAGCAGCCAGCTGATCCACAGCCCGGCGGCCATCCACAGCACCGCCAGCGACCAGGCCAGAACCGGCCGTTTAAGCAACGCCATGGCGATGATCGCGCTGGCCAGGGTCAGCAATGCCAGGAATGCGTCGCTCTGTACGCCCATCGGGTCGAGCCGGTAGTCCGGCGGCGCGTAGAACCCGGCGATGATGGCCGTACTGAAGATCTGCAGGATCAACAGCAGCCAGAAATGAACACCGGGACGGAGCAGCTGAGCGGCGCTCGGCAGCCGCAGCACGGCCAGACGTAGACCGAGCAACAGCGATTGAAGGAAGGATTGCATCGACGCGGTCGACCTGCGGGATTGAACCGTCATTGTTCAACAGAGCAAGGCAAGCGTAGCAGTGTCAATGTGCACTGCGCGGGACCAAAGCCGGCTGCGATGAGTTAAGTCGAAGCCGCTCGCAATGAAAGCCGGATCGCTACACGCCCACGCCGCCGAAATCGGTCACCTGACGATGGCGCTCGCTGGCCAGCGTGCCCTCGCGGACCACCTGCACAGTCTGCCAACCGGCCTGGCTGGCGGCATCCAACTCGGCTTCGATATCGGACAGAAACAGCAGATCGGCCGGCGCCACGCCGATGTCGGCAGCGATCTTCTGATAGGACTGGGCCTCGCGCTTGCCGCCGCTGGTGGTGTCGTAGTGGCCGCTGAACAAGGCGGACAGATCGCCGGCAGCCGAATGCGTGAAATAGAGCTGTTGCGCGGCAACCGACCCCGATGAATACACGTACAGCGGAATCCCGGCGGCATGCCAGCGCCGCAAATGATGCACGGCGTCCGGATAGACGTGCGCTTTGAACACCTCCTGCTCGAAACCATCGCGCCAGATCATCCCCTGCACGGCTTTGAGTGCGGTGTGCTTGAGATCCTCGTCGATCCAGTGCTGCATCAGGTCCGCAATGCCCTCTGCATCGTCCACCGCCAGCCCAGTCTCGGCCGAGACCATGGAAAGATAGGGAGCCAGCGCCGGATCGCCGATGTGCTCGGCAATGAATGCCGGGATCCGTTCCCGAGAGTAGGGAAACAGCACCTTGTGAACAAAGTCGATGTCGCTGGTAGTGCCCTCAACGTCGGTGACGATCGCCTTGACGGTCATGCGGCCAGCCTCGGATAGCGTTCGGCGATGTCGTCACCAGTAAATTGAGCTACCCAGCCTTCGGGGTTGGTGAACAAGCGGATCGCTACGAAGCTGGGTGCCGGACCCATGTCGAACCAGTGCCGGGTTCCGGCCGGCACCGAAATCAGATCGCCGCGGTGGCACAGCACTTCGTACACACAGTCGTTGATGTGCAGGCTGAACAGCCCCTGCCCATCGACGAAGAAGCGCACCTCGTCTTCGGCGTGAGTGTGTTCATTGAGAAACTTCTGACGCAGCTGGTCGCGCTGCGGATGCTCCGGAGCCAGACTGACCACATCGACGGCTTGGTAGCCTTCGGCATGCTTGAGCTTGGCAATAGGTTCGGCGTAGGCGGCCAGCACGGTCTCCGGATCGGCGCCTGCCCGTAGCTCGGCAACCGTGGGCCAGCGCTCAAAGCGTACCCCTACCCCAGCCAGCAGCGTCGCTATCTGCTCGCCGCAATCGGTCTCGGATTGAATGCGGGTGGCATCGCTATCGGAATAGACACGCAATCGACTCATGCTCGCAGCTTCCTCAGTTCCAACTCGCAACTCAACAGGAATTCCAATGCGTCCAGATGTCGCCTAGCATCGGCCATGCTCGCACCCCAGGCGTATGCACCGTGTCCATCAATCAGGTAGGCGTGGGTAATCGGCTCTCGGGCCAAATAGGCGTCGATGGCCGCGGCCAACTCGCCCATATCCTGGCTGTTGGCAAACACCGGGATGACGATGCGATCGTCGTGCGTGGCGTAGCCGGAGAAAGCCTTGAGCAATTCGTAACCGGCGATGTCCAGGCGCTGATCGGCGGCGAACACGCGCGAGGCCAGGGTCTGATTCAGCGAATGCGTGTGCAGCACCGCCCCAATCTCCGGAAAGCGCCTGTAGATCTGGGTGTGCAGCTCGGTTTCTGCCGATGGTTTGCCGCCGCTGGAGATCGGCTTGCCCTGCAGATCGACCACCAGGATCTCCTGCGGCGTGAGGTTGGCCTTGTTGCAACCGGACGCGGTAACGGCAACGTGGACCTCATCCATGCGCAGTGAGAAATTGCCGCTGGTCGCAGGGATCCAGCCCCTGGCGGCCAGGTCAGCAGCTTGATCGGCGATGGCTTGTGCGCATTCGGCAAAGCGCGCGGCGCTAAAAGCGGCGATGGCGAGTCCTCCGTGCTCAATGGACGAAATGATAACCAAAAGGGTGGATGCCCCGTAGGGACTCCCTGAATAACTCACGCGAGCCGCGTTGCGAGTCCAGCGTCTGCTGGTAGGCGCAGTCCGAAAGGCATAGTCATTCTATGCCCGAGGGCTGCAACGCCGCAGCAGGCGCTGGGCCGCAACCCTTCGGGACGACGCCTCCATGTCTTGCTGAGAAAGGGGCCCGCCAGCTGCGTTGGACGTCTTGCCCTTAAGCGCCCACTATGACCTGCGACGCCCGCCTTACTGGCGAACCCCCTTCTCAGCAAGACATGGAGGTGCCGTCGCGGCCACGTGAGTTGTTCAGGGAGTCCCTGGGAGTCTCAGGATCTGAGAGGCAAGACCGGCAGTTTGACGCTTGCACCGGCTCGTCGACCCTGGCCCAATCCGCAGGTCGGGTCTGGCTACATACCGATCCTCCAGACTACTCGCCAAACGCTGAAGTTCGATGACATGTCCGGTTTAGATGCGCAAATCCGAGAACTCTTCGCCAGCTACCCAAGTCTGATCCTGATCGGATTGCTGCTGGCCGCCGCGGCAGCGCTGCTGCTGTGCTGGCGGACCGCCGAGCGCAGTGCGACTCGGGCAATGCAGCCCGAGCTGGACAAGCAGCGCGGCGAAGCCGATCGCTGGCGCAGCGAAGTGGAGGTACAGAAGCAGGCCCGCGCGGTACATGAACGGCGCGCCGAACAATACGCCGAAAGCCTCGCCAATGCGCGCAGCGAGAACGCCGCGCTGCAGGGTCGATTGGAGCTGATTCCCCGACTCGAGTCCCAAGTCAGCGCGCTGCAGGCGCAGCTGGGCAAGGCCGAACAACGCCACGCCGAGGCTCAACACGAGCGTGGCCTGCTCGAAGCCCGACTGGTGGAGCAGCGCAACGCCAGCGCGGAAAAGCTGGCGCTGCTCGAGCGCGCGCGTGAGGAACTCAAGCAGTCCTTCGCCGGGCTGGCCAATGACATCCTGGAGGAAAAGAGCCGCCGCTTCGGCCAGCAGAACGTGGAGCAGATCGGACAGCTGCTCAACCCTGTTCGTGAGCAACTCAAGCAGTTCGAGGAGGTGGTGCGCAGCGGCCACGGCGAGGAGAAGACCCAGCGCAGCCTGCTGCTGAAGGAGTTGGACAGTCTGCGCGCGCTGAACTCGCAGCTGTCCAGCGAAGCCACCCATCTGACCCGCGCCCTGCGCGGCGACAACAAGATGCAGGGCAACTGGGGCGAGGTGGTTCTAGAGCGCCTGCTGGAGATGGCGGGCCTAAGCGAAGGCCGCGAGTTTGAGCGACAAGAGGTACTGAAGAGCGAAGCCGGCGGCGCGGCGCGACCCGACGTGGTCATCCATTTGCCGGAGAATCGCGCCTTGGTGGTCGACTCCAAGGTCTCGCTGGTGGCCTACGATCAGGCCGTGTCCTGCGACGACGAGGACCAGCGCAAGCAGTTCCTCAGCGCCCACGTGCTGTCGCTACGCCGCCACGTGCAGGGATTGTCCGAGCGCCGCTACGACCAGCTGCTGGGCAGCAAATCGCTGGACATGGTGCTGATGTTCGTGCCCGTGGAAGGCGCCTTCATCGACGCCGTTCGAGTAGCGCCGGATTTGTACGAGCATGCCCTGGAGCGCCGCGTGGTGGTGGTGTCGCCCACCACCCTGCTGGCCACGCTGAAGGCGGTCCACCACGTCTGGCGGCAGGAGCAGCGCAACGCCCACGCCGAGGAGATCGCCCGCCGCGCGGCCAAGCTCTACGACAAGCTGGTCGGCTTCGTCGGCGATCTGGAACTGGCCAGAGGGGCGGTGCGCAAGGCCGATGGCCAGCTCGACGAGGCCTTCAAGAAGCTCAGCCAGGGCCGCAACAATCTGATTCGGCAAGCCGAACGCCTGCGCAGCCTGGGAGTGGAACCCGGCAAGCGGCTACCGCCAGAGCTGGTCGATGCGCAGCGCGAGGATGACGACGACGGCGATGATGAGGACGAGGCCCAGGGGCTGCTGCCGGTCTGAGTGCGATTGACAGTCGGAGTCAGGATCGCTTCCTGGGCTTTTTCTTCGCCGGCTGGCGCATCGCTGCGGCCAGCGCCAGCTCGGCCCAGGGCCGCATCTCCCGCGGTGATTCCAGCGCCTCTTCAGGCACGCTGCAGTACTTCATTTCCGCGCGTTTGCCACGAGCTTCGAACACAAACGGATGACAACCGGCCTGATCGAACAGCGGCCGGGTTTGTTCATCAGTTTTCAAATACAGCTCGTCGTAAGCGACGATGGCGATGAACCAGCCGTCGCAGTACAGACCGTGACCTCCGAACATCTTCCGGCTGCGGATGCTACCCAGCGTTGAAAGCAGTTCGATGTAGTGATCGATCATCATCGTCAATTCCTACCGCGGTGACGCGCACCATAGCGGAGAACTATGAACCAATGAACGTCGACGATCAGCGCCGAACGCAGGCTCACAGCGCCGATTCTCGCCAATCTGCGGAGCTCTGAAGGGCGCCCGGGCAGCATCAACGCATTCATATATATAGTGCACGCCAAGTTCAACTAATTTCTTTTGAAACAATTGCTTAGGGCGAAAATTCCATTGACGGCGAACAAATCCCATTGTCTACTCTGGCCGCGTCGCAAGCGCCGCTTGCGGCGGTGACCTGATCGCCTCGCCGAACCGGCATCACCCATGCCGTTGAGAACAACCGATGCCAACTCGGCGTCGGAGCGTGCGGGCGGCACAGGAAGGTCTGGATCGATACATTGCATTGGGGAATGCGCTTCATGGGTACTTTCGCCAACTGGGCGGGCGCTTGCGCGCCGCTCGCTGCTGCGCTGATGCTGAGCCTGGGCCAGGCCCAGGCCAACGAACCGGCGAGTCTTGCCGAAGGACAGAAGATCGGCAATCTCGCGATCCTGCCGGCACCGGATCTACAAAAAATCGCCTTCGAGGACGCCAAGGCTTCCGGCGGGCCGTATCGCTACGGCGTGCAGATCGTCACCGGCGATATGCAGCTCAACAGCGACGCTTTCGGACATTGGCGGGTCGCCGCCGACGGCTACGCCACCTGGCAGGCGCAGATCGCCTCCCCCGGCGCGCGTTCGCTGGATTTCCACTTCAGCGCCTTGCGTCTGCCGCCCGGCGCCCAGCTGCGCATTGTTGGTGAGGGCAAGGGCAACCAGCGTTTGATCGATGCCGACCAGCTCAGCGGTAGCGAGTTCTGGTCGCCCTATGTCGCCGGCGAGAAGGCCACGCTCGAACTGCGCGTGCCCAGCGAGCTGCGCAGCAAGGCTGCCTTGAGTATCGCTTCGGTCACACACGGCTACCGCGGTCTGTTCAGCAGCGACGAGCCAGCGCAGAAATCCGGCTCGTGCAACATCGATACCGCCTGTTCCAGCGGCAACGGCTGGCATGACCAGATGAGTTCCGTCGGCCAGTACACCTTCAGCAAGAGCGGCAGTTCCTACGTTTGCACCGGCACCCTGATGGCCAACACCGGGGTAACCGCAACGCCCTATTTCCTCACCGCCAATCACTGCATGAGCACGCAGACGGTGGCCAGCACCATCGTGGTGTACTGGAACTATCAGAGCGCCAACTGCCGGCCGACCAGCACCAGCGGCACGCCGCTGGCCAAGTCCATCGCCAGCCATTCGCAGTCCGGATCCACCCTGCGCGCCACCCACGCCGCCAGCGACTTTACTCTGCTGCAGCTGTCGTCCAATGTGCCCACGGGCGCCGCGCCCTACTGGTCGGGCTGGAGCCGCAGCACCACCGCGCCCACCTCGGCCCGCGGCATCCATCATCCGGCCGGACACGAAAAGCGCTTTTCGGTCGACAACAACGCCCTGACCGTGTCCGGCTATGGCGGCGCCAGCGGCAGCACCCATTGGCGGGTGGGCAACTGGGAGTCGGGCACCACTGAAGGCGGCTCATCCGGGTCGGGCCTGTGGAATCAGAGCGGCCTGCTGGTCGGACAGCTGCATGGCGGCTCGGCCGCCTGCGGCAACACGCTGTCGGACTACTACGGCCGGCTGTCGGTGTCCTGGACCGGCGGCGGCACCAACGCCACCCGCCTGAGCAACTGGCTGGATCCCGGCAGCACCGGCGCCACCACCCGCAGCGGCTACAGACTCAGCGGCTACTTCCAGAACAACAGCGACTACACCATCAACGACAACGCCACCGTGGAAAGCCCGCTGACGGTCAGCGGTCGCAGCGGCAATGCGCCGACCACGCTGCGGGTCAACGTGCGCCTGATGCACACCTACGTCGGCGACCTCAAGGTCGATCTGGTGGCGCCCAACGGCAGCGTATTCACCCTGCACAACCGCACTGGCGGCAGCGCAGACAACCTCTACCAGGGCTACACGGTCAACGCCTCGGCCTCGGTGGCCAACGGCAGCTGGAAGCTGCGGGTCAACGACAACGCAAATGGCGACACGGGCACCATCGACACCTGGAGCCTGCAGTTCTGAGCTGATCGTGTGACATCACCCGGCGCGACCGGCATGGTCGCGCCGGTATGGCTCAGAGGCGATAGGCCGCCATCCGCTGCAACAGCTGATAGTGTGCGGCATCACGTTGCGAGTCGGGATCGTCCGTCGCCTGCACTGTCGCGATGGCATCGGTGTAGGCCTCAGGCAAGCCCAGGTAGCGGGCCCCGACCAGCACCAGTTCGCGATACCAGCGGTAAGGCAACAGACTCTGGTCGATATGGCTGGCGCTGGCCGCATAGGCGAAGGCGCGGCACTGACGACCATCCAGCCGAGTGTCTATCCAGGTCAACTCGTAGCCGGCGCCCAAGCCCTCGACCTGGTCCAACAGATGCTTCTCAGCGCCAGCCAGTGTGTAGATAGCGCCGTAGCTCTGTCCCTCATCGACCCTTAGCAGATCACATTTGCCGGATAGATCCGCGCCACGCTTGTGGAAGCGCAGCCCCATCTGCGGTAGCTCGACGACGCCCTGCAACTGCGCCGAATGCACCCGTTCGCGCAGTCGCAGCGGGTGCAGGTTTGAGCCGTAGGCCAGGTAGTGCAGCGTACTCATAGCCTCGTTGTAGCAGAAACCGCCATGTGCACGGCGGCGAGGAATGCCCTACCCTGCGTGCGACGTTGATCTAGGAGTGCCCACCTCAATGCCCGCTCACAGCCTGCTGATCCTGAAAATCTGCGCGGTGATCATCGTCATCGGCATGGCCATTCTGGCCTTCGACAAGTACTACGTGCGCCGCGACGAACCGAGCAAGGCCGAACGCGTGGATGAGCTGAGTGAGCGGCTGGAACTCAACGACAGAAGCGCAGAGCAGACCGCTCAGGATCACTTGATGGCGGTGCTCACCCGCTTCGAAGAGATCAGCGGCTCGGTGCAACAAATCGACACCATCCTCAATCGCAACGACGACCAAACCCGGCTCTGGTTGGCCGAATTCGACAGCCGGCGTTTGGCCCTGTATCGAGGCGCCGGCCAAACCAACCGTATCAACGTGCCGCTGCTGGCGATCATGATCGAGTTCAAAGACCCCGCCGCGTTGCCGCTGTGGATCCAGCCCGAGCGCCTCGATGACGACGCCGAGCTTAGTCCGCCGCTGAATGCCGAAGCGCTGGCACGACTGCAGCGAATGGACGATTTCCGCATGGCAATGAGCGGCAATCAGGTGCTGTTCGTCTCCCAGCTGGAAGCCCCGGCGCTGGTCCAGGCGATCAATCAGCGGACCAGCAGTGAATTCCATGCCGGACTGCTTAACAGCGCCCTGCAGATCGATGTGCAGCGGGCCATCGACATCGTCAATCTGCTCGACACCGAACTGCCGCAGGTGGCCCGCTTCTACAAGATCGACGTACCGCCGGTGGATATCGATATCCCGGACCGACCGATCAGCGCCGGGCTGGATGAGATTCGTGAAGAGACCCACGCCAAGATTGAAGAGCAACGCAAACAATGGGAGCAGCGACGCGCCGAGCAGCAGGCGCAGTGGGACGCACAGCGGGAGGCACTGCGTCAGGAGCGCGAGCGCAAGGCGGCCGAGCGCAAGGCCGAAAGCGAAGCCAGAATGGCGGCAGTTCGGGCCAAGATGGAGGCATCAAGAGCAGAGCTTCGGGATCGGCGCAGCAACGCCGAAGGGGACCGGGACGCAGAGGGCCAGGAATAGCGCCCTAGCCGTTCTTCGCAGCGGCAGGAAATGGACCCCGTGACCAGGGGCTGGGCGTCTGCATCTCTTCGGCGGTCGGCTCCAACGTCGCCGCTGCAACGACGGGAGCCTGCTCACCGCTTAGCACGGTCGCCTGCCGACGCGAGCGCAGCAGCGGGTAGAACAGCTGCACCGACCAGCGTTCCGGACCGTGCACGACATCGTCATAGAGCCCGGCCCGCGGCGGATACTGGCGGGTGATCCGCGCGGTACCAAACAGCACATCCCAAAAGAACAGCAGGTTGCCGTAGTTGCCCTTGTAGTGGCCGACCCCATCGTTCTGGGTCATCGCATGATGGGCGTAATGGGTTGCCGGCGTGGAGATGGTGCGCTCGACGATCCACGCCAGCGGATGCAGCCAGCGCTGGCTGTACAGGAAGCGATCCCAGCGCACTTCACTATGCGCACCGAAGATCACCGTCATCTTGACCAGCACGTACCAGGGATAGACCTCGCCCAGTCCCAGGTAGACCAGCATGGCGCTGATCCACAGGCTGGGCATCATCGCGTAGTAGAAGAAGTTGTTTCTGTAGACCACCCGGATGCCCATGTAGGGCGCGGAGTGGTGGGCGCGATGCAGCGGCCACAGCAGCGGCGAGTGTGACACGCGATGCCACCAGTATTGGGTCAGATCGTCGCCGATCAGCAGCAGCGCGACCATCGCCAGGGTCGGCAGCTGCGACCAGGCACCGGCCCACTCCGGCACCAAGCGGTGGGCCAGAAATCCAACCAGCAGCAGCACGCCGGGATAGATCACCGCGGCGAACAGCATGGTCATTACCGCCTCCAGCGGCGCGTCCTGGTCGGTCTCGTGCGGGTTGCGCAACCAACCGCAGATCCATTCGACCACGGCAAAGGCCATGAAGATCAGAAACACCGCTACGGCGACGTTCTCGGCAACCCAATCCAGCATTGATCCTCTCCCGCTGCGGCTCGGTCGGCGCATCCGACAGCACCATTGTGGACAGCACAAGCGCCGCTGACGATGATCGCAGTGCACGAATAGATGATTGGAGATGCGATGGCCTACGGCGCGACCAGTTCAATCACAACGCGCTTTCTGGTCGAGCTGCTGGATCAGGCCGGGCAGCCCGCAGACGATCTGCTGGGTAGCGCCGGTCTAGCGCGCAGCGCACTGAGCTCACCGGAACTGCGCTGCCCGCTGGCCGAATTCGATCAGCTCTGGGCGCGTGCAGCGGTGCTGCAGCCGGACATCGGGCTGCGTCTGATCGATCGCTTTCCACCCGGACAGATGCACGTGGTCACGCATCTGGCGATGCGCGCTGCCAGCGTGCGCGAGGCGCTGCAGTCGGTACAATGCTATGTCAGCGTGACCCAGGAAGACGATCGGATCAGCCTGTCCATCGACGGCGATCGCTGTGCGCTGATCTACGACAACCTGCCGATGAGCAGCGGACGCAGAAGCAACCCCTGGCTGGTGGAGCATTTTCTGAGCATGGCCCACGTGCTCTTCGCCAGTGCCTGCGGTCGCCCGCTGCCCCTGCAGCAGGTCAGCTTCGTTGCCGCTCCACAGGCCGCGCCGGAGGCCTATGCGCAGCGCTTCGGTCAAACGCCGCTGTTCCATTCCCCGGTCAATGCGCTGGTGTTTGCCGCCGACGCGCTTGATTGGCCGCTATTGACCCAAGACGCCTACCTGCGCGGAGTACTGGAGCAGTTCGCCAACGACAGACTGCCGCCGCCGGTTGCCACCATCGAGCTCGAGGTGCTGACGAAATTGCGCACCGCGTGGCTCAGCGGCAAGCGACCCGAACTAGCACAGATCGCCGCCGAGATGCGCCTGTCGGCCGCCCAGCTGCGTCGCCGACTGGCCGATTGCGGCTGCAACTTCCGCCAGCTCAAGGATGCTAGTCGACGTGATTTGGCGCGGACCCACCTCAAGAGCACGCTGAGTATCGGCGAAATCGCCTATCTGCTCGGCTTCTCCGAAGCAGCTGCGCTGCAGCACGCCTGCAAACGCTGGTTTGGCAAATCGGCGGGGGAGTTGCGCGGCGCAGACTCCACCGCCTAGCTGTCGCCTTCATCCAGCCGGGCCAGCGCCCGGTTCAGGCTGTCGCGGATCGCCTCGCGCTCCAGCGTCGAGGTCTGCTGGCTGTCGAAGCGGATACTGTGCATGTCGAATCCAGTGTCATGCTCGACCAGCAGATGATGGGTCTTTGCGGTGACCTCGGGACGCCGCCCGGTGACCTCGTAGGTTTCCACCGGGTGGGCCACGCCCTTGACCTGGATCATCCCCATCGACTGCACCTCGACCAGATCGCGAACCATCGCATAGGTCGACCCGCTGATCAGGATCCCGCCGGGGCGACACTGGTGCTCCAGCCGCGCGGCGACGTTCACATTGCCGCCGATGATGGTGTAGTCGACGCGACTACTGGAGCCGAAATTTCCGACCGTGCAATAGCCCGAATTGATCCCGACGCGGATACGCAGCACGTGACTGGAGCCGAAACCACGCCATTTCTCCTCCAGCGCGCCCAAACTGGACTGCATCTCCAGCGCCATGCACACGCAATCACGCGCACACTGAATGGGATCGGCCTGCTCTTCGTCGCCGAAGAAGATCATCACCGCATCGCCAATGAACTTGTCGATGGTGCCGCCCCAGCGATCGCAGATCCGCGCCATCTCATCCAGATAGGAATTGAGCATCTGCGACAGGGTTTCCGGCTCCACCGTGTCGGTGAGTTCGGTGAAGCCGACGATGTCGGAGAAGAACACACTCAGATTGCGGCGCTGATGGCTGCCTGCGGCGGCATCGACGGTGCCGCCGGTAATCCGCCCGTACAGCTGCGGGGAAAGAAAGTGACGCATCTTCTCGATCAGCTGCGAAATCTGATCGTTGCGCTCGCTGAGTTCATTCTCCAGCCCGGTGCTGTGCTCGACCACCGATGAGTACATCAGCGCCAAATCGTCCAGATCCTGGCCCATTTGCTCGGCCAGCTGGGTCAGCTCGGTCGCTCCGCTGCGCAGCGTCTCTGCCGACAGCTCCCCCTCGCCCAGCTGCGCCACCAACCGCTGCAGCCTGCCGCGGTCTTCATCACTGAGCTGGATCGGCGATTCCATGACTATTCGACGGACAATTCCAGACCGGGCATGAAGCGGGTCATGTTGCCCAGTGATTTGCCCTGCCAGGCGACGTCCTTGCTGCCGATCACCTTCATTTGGACGTTGCCCATGCGCCGGGCTTTGATCACCAGCTGATAGAGCATGTTGATCCCCGAACTGTTGAGGAACTGCAGTTCCCGCAGATCCCAGGTGCAGCTGCCGTTCTCGCTCAGCAGCGCATCGAGCAATTCCTGGATGGGTGCGTACTCGTCGGCACCGTTGAGCCGCAGCGTGCCGCTGAAGGCCGCGGTTTGGGTATCGGGATCGACCCCTACCCGGTAATCGCCACCTTTAACTTCCATTTATGCAGTCCCCGCTTGATTGATCTGCAGTCGCGCCATAGTGGTGATCGCCACTGCCTCTTGCTGCTGTTGAAAACGCCAGCCCAGGCTGCCGCCGTAGTCGGTCATGATTGACAATAGGCCCAGCCCTGAACCCGCCGATGGGCCCTCCAGCGCGTTGCGCTCCACTCTTTCGAGCAGCAGCGTCATCGGATCGCCGGCATCAATCTCCTCGACGATCGTCTGGTAGCGCTGTGCAACCTCGGCCGGGGCGACGCTGGATACGCTCACCGCCATCTCACCACCGGCGAACTCGGCGCGCAGCACGATTTCCTCACCCTGCCCAAACTTCACCGCGTTCTCAACCATCTCATTGACCGCGTAGGTCAGGAAGGCGCCGGCATCGGCGGCCTGTTCGCCCGCGTTGGCAGCCAGCTCGGCGCGAAAATACCCGGAAACGTAGTCGGCCAGGCGTCCGGCATAGGACCAGCGCTGCGACCAGCCCTGGTGTATGGCGATCTCCAGCGCCGAGTCCGGATCGGCCAGCGGGCGCCAGTCACCGATGGTGATTGCGCCGTTTTGGCTCAGTGCCGCTTCGCTCATTGCCCCATATCCAAGGCCAGCTGCAGACCGCGGGCGGGCTCACGCAGGGCTTTGAGCCGACCATACTCGCAAGCCAGCCAGTACAGGCCGAGCAGCGAGGAGGACTCGCGCATGGGCTTGGCCAGCTCCAGCACGAAGCGCTCGCGAGCATGCTCGCGGTTCAGTGCGGTGACCCGCTCCACTTCTCCCACCACCGGTTCCGGCGGCATCGGCACGGTCAAGCTGATCTGCAGCGATGACTCGGTCTCACTGACGCGCAGCGCCATTTCGCCCTGCTCCACGCCGCAGCCAAAGGCCCACTCCAGCATTTCGTTAAGGGCGGTGGACAGGTCTTCGGCACAGGAGGTGTGCGCACCCAACGCAGAGCTGCACACCTGGGTGAACAAGTCGGCAGTTGCCGAGCAGTGGACAAAGTCGTTGCGGAAACCGGCCAGTCCGAAGCTGGCCGAGACCACCGCCCTGCCCTGCAGCTGTTCGACCCGGACGATTTCGGAGGCATTGTCCACCGCAGTCACCGCACCTGATAACGAGTCAAGGCAAAGGAGAAATACACCACGCCAGCGAGCATGATGACATAGGGCAGCCCATCTGACCCAAACAGATCCATGCACACGCCGATCAACAGGATGCCAATCATTCCGCCGATGTTGTCCATGATCGAGAATGCCGCATTGGCACTGATCAGATGTTCGCCGCTGAAGCGCTCGGCGGTGAGCGCCAGACAGACGCTGAACAAGCCGCCGATCACCCCGCCCCACAGGAACAGCAAACCCCAGGCGACAAAGGGGGTATAGATGGCGATGGGCAGATAGGCCGCGCAAATCAGGCTCATGAAAACCAGCACGATCATTACGTAGCGACGATCGAAAAAGTCCGACACCCAGGCGGTAGGCACCTCCAGCAGGATCGATCCCAGCATGAACGCCGTCAGCAACAGCGAGGCCTGATCCAGAGTCAGCCCGTTGCGTAATCCGTAGAGGGTGATGAAGGACTGCACGCCTAGGATGGAAACGCCGCTGACCGCCACCGCAAACATGATCGCCGGTGCCATCCGCACCGCCTGACTGATGTTGCC
This sequence comes from Gammaproteobacteria bacterium, assembly GCA_030430155.1. Taxonomy (GTDB): domain Bacteria; phylum Pseudomonadota; class Gammaproteobacteria; order Xanthomonadales; family SZUA-5; genus SZUA-5. Next base: position 7,660 of record JAUIFV010000048.1, on the reverse strand, counting down.
GCTTTCACTCATCTTGAAGCGCGGGATCAACATGCCGCCCAGGAATGTCGGCACCGCGGCCAAGGTGGTGATGATTGCCGATGCAATCAGCGCGATCTGGGTGCTGGGCTCTACCGCCGCAGGGCGGGTCAGGCCCAGATAACCCTCGACCACGCCGTCAATCAATGGCACCCATTGACTAATCTGCGCCGACACCGAATCGAGCAGTTGCAGCACCACCGGGCCGCAGGCCAGGCCGAGCGAAATGGAGGTACCGAACAGCGCCATCGACAGCCCGCGGGAGCGCTTGAAGGGCAGCGAGTTGATCCAGGTCTGCAGCAGTATCTGATTGAGGAAGTTGCCGATACCGTGCACGAATACCAGCAGCAGCCACATGGAAATGTCGGTGAAGTAAGCCAGCAGCAGCAGCGTGGGCAGTCGAAAAAGCGCCGACAGCAGCAGTCCGGTGCGCAGGCTGATGATGCGCAGGATCCGCCCCAGCCCAAAGGAAATCGCGAACACCGAGATGAACTCGATGGCCATCACCAGGCCAACGATGGTGTTGGAAGCCCCGTAGGACTCCAGCGCAGTGGGGAAGACCACCGCGTTCATGCCCACTGAAACCGAGATCAGGAAGGTCGCGGTGATGATCACCGCCACCGCCACGCCCTTCTGGGTGCTGTTGAGCGTCTTGACTGCTTCCAGCTTGGACAACTCGCTCTCCTTAGTCGGTTTCGGCACCAGCGCGCGGCGTTTGCTCACGCATGGCCTGGCTGGCGCGCTTGTAAAGGGCGAAGCGACGTTGATTGACGATCAGGATAAAGCGACGCAGAAACCAGATCATCGAGCCGGTAACAAAGGCGACGAAGAAACCGGTCACCATGGCCCGATTGGTGGCGCGGCGAATCGGCTCCAGACGACGAAAATAATCAGGCGACTGAATATCCAGACCCAACACGCCGTAGAAGCGCTTTTCCTTTTCGTCATCGAACAGCGGCACGTATCCGCTGATGCAGCCATCCGGACACCATTGATCGACGTAGAACTCGCTGGAGACAACGGTAGTCTGCTCGCGCAGCGCCTGCATGATCTGCGGATTCTGCAGTGCCTCTTCGTACTCCTGCATCACTCCGACGCTGGTGTCTTCCACGTTGGGGTCGGTCGGGGTCGGCGTCACGTCGTAGATGAAGTACACCTTGCCATCGGTGCCGAGTATGGCGGTGTACAGATAGGTGATCTGCGGGTCGGCCTTTTTTGCCGCCACCAACGGCGCCAGTGCCTTTTCGTACTCCGGCGTGAACTCGTCTTCGGGCTTGGTGAATTGCGCATGCTCGTCCGCATCGATCAGCGTACGCACCACCGAGGCGGTGCGCAGCAGCGACTGGCGGATCTCGCTGATCTGCGCGTCCATGGCGCGGGCGTAGATGAAGTAGGTGGTGAAGAAGATCGCCAGAAATACGACCACACCCACAGCAACGGCCTCGCGCAGGGGATAGATGCGGTAGTGAACCGGCTGCAGATCGGCGAATGGCGGCGCGGAATCAGGCACGTGCGGCACTTCCCAAGTCAGACTGTTCTGCTGCGGCTCGTGCTCCGCTGGCTACCGCGCGTGAGCGCTGCAGGCGTTCGCTGCGCGCACGAATCCTGGCCAGACTGGATCCTGGCTCCGGTATTTGCGCAGTTCCGAACAGATCATCCCAGAAACACACCAGCAGTCCATAGTTGCGCTTCAGATTGACGTGGTGGTGCAGGTGAAAATCGCCCCAGGCAAACCACCGTGTCACCCTTCCGGTGATGCGCGGATTGTGATCGAGCACCGACTCGCTCAAAAACACCTCGTAGAAGTAGTGAAAGACCAGCAGCGGTATCCCGTACTGTGGCCACAGCCAGGCAATTACCAAAAGCGGCAGGGTCATCACCAAAATGACGTCCAGGGACAGACGCATGCCGCCCAGCCAGAACAGATATTGGCCGAAGGTCGGCCAGCTGGGATGGGAGTCTTCACGCAAATAGGGCTCAGCGTGATGGGCACGGTGGATCCACCATAGCGGATTGAGCCGGTGATGGATGTGCGAAAAACGGTGCAGCCAGTAGATCACGAAGGTCCACAGCGCGAAGCAGGCCAGCAAGCCGACGAGGTACACCAGGACGTCCCTGAGTGTAGCCAGATCCATGCTCAACAGCGCCTTCCTTAACTGCGAAAGCCAGCCTTTCTTGAGCTATTGTGGCAACCCGGTAAAGCTAAGCCAAGCCTGAACCCGGCGCCATCGTCAACCCCGACCGAAGTTCGAAGCAGCGGAAACTCGATGTGTTCCGGGCCAATCGCCACCCGTACGTCATGCAATCGCGAATCAAACCATGGACTTGACCCCAATCACCGGATTCTTCGACAACTACACCTGGGCCGCCACCGCCATCGGTCTGCTGCTGATGGCGTTGACTTGCTGGCTGATAGACCGCGTCGTGCAGCGCTGGCTGATACGCGGCGTGATCCATGTCGCCGGTCGTACCACGACACAGTGGGACGATGCGCTGATCGAACAGGGCGTGTTCCGGCGCCTGGCGCATCTGGTGCCGGCCGCCTTCGTCCAAGTCACCTTGCCGCTGATTCCGCACCTGGATCAGGATTGGATCACTGTGGGCCGCAATGTCGCCACCGCCTACATGGTGCTCACCGCGGCGCTGGCCTGCGCGGGCGGGCTGACCGCGGTGCACGTGATGCACAACCGCGGCGCGAGCAACGCCAGCCTGCGCCCGATCAAGGGCTATCTGCAGCTGGCCAAGCTGGCCGTCTTCCTGGTTTCGGCGGTGCTGATCGTCTCGATCCTGATCGAGCGCTCACCGCTACTGCTGCTCAGCGGTCTGGGTGCGATGACCGCGGTGCTGCTGCTGGTCTTCAAGGACACGCTGCTGTCCTTGGTAGCCAGCGTGCAGATCGCCTCCAACGACATCGTTCGCGTTGGCGACTGGATCGAGATGCCGAATCTGAACGCCGATGGTGACGTCATCGACATCGCCCTGCACACGGTCAAGGTGCAGAACTGGGACAAGACCATCACCACCATCCCCACCCAGCGCTTCATCACCGACTCCTTCCGCAACTGGCGAGGGATGCAGGAATCCGGCGCCCGGCGGATTAAACGCTCGCTGCTGATCGACCAGAGCAGCATTCGCTTTCTCAATCCTGATGACGAAAAGGCGCTGCTGGGGCTGGATCTGCTCAAGCCCTACATGGAGCGCAAGCTGGAAGAGATCCGCGAATGGAATACGCACCGCAATGCGCACGATGAGCGCTGGCCCAATGGCCGCCGGCTGACCAACATCGGCACCTTCAGGGCCTACGCACAGGCCTACATCGAGCATCACTCCGAAATCCATCCCGAACGCACCCGATTGGTGCGCGCCCTGGATCCCGGCCCGGCCGGCATCCCCATCCAGATCTATTGCTTCACCCGCACCATCGTTTGGCTGGAGCACGAGCGAGTGCGCGGCGATCTATTCGATCACCTGATGGCGATGTTGCCGCTGTTCGATCTGCGCCTCTACCAGAATGCGGCCGGACATGACATCCGCCGTCTCAGCCTTGCTGACGACGCACCCGGCGCATAGCTGCGCAGACCAAGTACAATGGCGCCGTCTCCAACGCGCTGAACGCTGGGCTATGGCACTACCTACCCAAATCCGTGAGGAACTGGATCAGCTGCTGGCCAAAGTCGGCGAGCTGGTCGAGCAGAACAAGCAACTGCGCAGCGAGTTGGACGCGCTGCGCGATCAGCACTCGCGTCTGGGACAAGAAAAGGCTGGACTATTGGCCAAGAACGAGCAGGCACGAACCCGCGTCGAAGCGATGATTGCGCGGCTGCGCGCGCTGGAGACGTCCGGTGAGTGAGGAGCGCAGCCCGGTCGCGGTGCGCATCCTGGATCGTGAGTACCTGGTCTCCTGCACCCCTGACGAGCGCGCCGGGCTGCTTCAGGCAGCGGCCCATGTGGACGCCAAGATGCGCGAGGTGCGCGGCCAATCCAAGGTCCTGGGCCTGGAACGAGTCGCGGTCCTGGCCGCCCTCAACATCGCCCACGAATCCATCGCCACCCGCGAGCAGCTCGACGAGGTCGGCCAGAGCCTGGCCAGCGAGCTGCGCCAGCTCAATTTGAAGTTGGATCGGCAGAGCACCAGCTAAAGAAGAGCGAAGGGCTCAGGGCTCAGGGCCCAGAAGATCAACAGAGCGCCAGTCGCCACTCTCCCGTGCCCTTGAGACAATCTGCCCAGGGCCCGGAGAATCAACTGCGCGCCACATCCCGCTTTCTGGGCCTATGCCCTGAGCCCTGGGCCCTTTGCGGTAGAGGGCCCAAGAAACCACCAGCACGCCAGATCCCGCTGCTCTGGGCCCTGAGCCCTGAGCCCTGGGCCCTTTGCGCAAGAGGGCCCAGGGCCCAGAATGCACAAGCACGCCTGATCCCGCTCTCCTGGGCCCTGGGCCCTGGCCCCTTCCCTGAACCACAGCATTCATCCCGCAGCCTCCTAAACACCCCAACAACGCACTTAGCAGTATCATTCCCCTGCGCCCTCTGTGATGTTTGACAGTGCGTCCGTCAAATACCTTGTCCCTATTGCACGACCCCGGGGCGACGAAACGCCGTGCATGAGCAGGTCCGCTTCGCAGCGGAACGCCTTTAGCGGCCAAACAGTCGCCCCACCTGATCCCTGGGATCAAGGTCGTCAGACGTACATCGGCATCAACGGAGGGCCCTTGTTTCGCGCTGAGCACTGCACCGACACCGCATCGGCCCGACGTGCCGGCGCTGCGGCCCGCAAGGCGCTAAGCGATGGCTACCGTGCGGCGGCCAACCGCGCCATCGGCGGGCACATCGACGCGCTGCTGCGACGGTGCGAGGTGGCGCGGGTTGGCAGCTACCGTGCTATCGGCAGCGAGGCCGACCCCGCAACTGGCCTGGCCGCGCTGTCGGGGTTGGAGTGCTACCTGCCCAGGGTCAGATCCGCGCAGCAGCCGCTGGACTACGTCCGCGTTGACGCCAGCACCCGTTTCCAACGCAGCGCGCTGGGCGTGGAAGAGCCCGTGGGTGGCACCCCCACCGCCGCCGCCGCCCTGCAGGTCCTGCTGATACCGCTGCTGGCCTTTGACCGCCACGGCACCCGCGTTGGCTACGGCGGGGGCTATTACGATCGCACTTTGGCAGAATGCGCAGCGCAACGGCCGCTGCGCGTCGGTGTTGCCTTTGCTTGCCAGGAATTCGCGCAGCTGCAGCGGCAACGCTGGGATCAGCCGCTGCACCTCATCGTCACCGAGAAGGAAGTCATCGAGTGCCCGACCACAAACAAGCCCAGTACTGGCTGCTGAAGTCCGAACCGGACGTGTTTTCCATCGACGATCTCAAAGCCTGCGGACGTGAGGGCTGGGATGGCGTGCGCAATTATCAGGCGCGTAACAGTCTGCGCGACGAAATGCGCCAGGGCGATCTGGTGATCTTCTATCACTCCAGCTGCGCGCAGCCGGCCGCAGTGGGTCTGGCCAAAGTGGATTCGGAGGCGCAGCCTGACCCGACCCAGTTCGACCCCAGCAGCGACTACCACGACCCCAAATCCTCCCCCGAGGATCCGCGCTGGTGGCTGCGGCAGATCGCTTTCGTGCATCGTTTCGACGCGCCGGTCACCCTGAAGGCGATGAAGGAATGGGAGGACGACCTGGACTTTCCCCTGCTGCGACGAGGCAACCGGCTCTCGGTGATGCCGGTGCCACCGGCCGCAGTGGCCAAAATACTCGGCGTAGCCGGGCTGCAGCCAGAGCAATGGATGAAGTCATGAATCAAGCCAACAGCGCCAGCTCAGACAGCAACGCACAGAAGCGCGCCAGCGCCGAACGCGCGTTCACCGAAATCGAAGATGGCAGCATCCTCGGCGTCGGCACCGGATCCACGGTAGACATGCTGATCGACATGCTGGTCGGGCAGAAACGCATTCAGATCGCTGGTGCCGTCTCCAGCTCCGAGCGCAGCAGCGCCAAGCTCAACGCCGCCGGCATCGAGGTGCTGGATCTGAACAGCGTCGGCGAGTTGGACCTGTACATCGACGGCGCCGACGAGTGCGACCCGCAGGGACGGCTGATCAAGGGCGGCGGGGCCGCCTTGACCCGCGAGAAGATCGTCGCCACCGCCAGCAAGCGCTTTCTGTGCATCATCGATGACAGCAAGGAGGTGGCTCAGCTGGGTGCCTTTCCCTTGCCGATCGAAGTGATTCCCATGGCCCGCAGCCTGGTCGGCAGAGCCATCGTCAAGCTCGGCGGCCACCCGGCTTGGCGTCAGGGCGTGACCAGCGACAACGGCAACTGGATCATCGACGTACACGGCCTGAATTACGCCGATCCGGACCGCCTGGAGAGCGACATCAATCAGATTCCTGGCGTAGTGGCCAACGGATTGTTCACCCAGCGCCGCGCCGACGCGATCATCACCAGCGGCCGCTGGCGGGAACCTGCCGCCGACTGAATGGAGGTCGTCAAGTAGTCAAAAACTGCGCTTCCGACAGATCCAATTCAGGCTGGCAATGTTGTAATGAAGTCGTTAAGTCCTGGAAGCTCTTACGATGCGCTACCCACTGCTGCTTGCCGTGCTCCTGTCGATCGCGCCGCTGCTTGCCCAAGCGCAGGATCGCTACGGTGATCGCTATGAGGCCGAACGATACGAATCGGAAGGGCCGCCGCTGGAAAACGTCAACTATTCCTATGCCGACGTGCTGCGCGTGGACCCGGTCTACCGCAGCACCCGGGTCGCCGAGCCGCGGGAGGAGTGTTACGACACCGAAGTGCGGCGCAGCTCGCGTAACGACAACACCGCCGCCGGCACTATCGTCGGCGCAATCATCGGCGGCGCGCTGGGCAACCAGGTCGGCAAGGGCGACGGGCGCAAGGCCGCGACGGTGGCCGGCGCGGTGGCCGGTGGTGTGATAGGTCGCAACATCGACGCCTCCAACAACCCCGAACGCGTCTACAGCGAGCGGCAGACCCGCTGCGAAGTGGTCGACGACTACCGCGACGTGCGCGAGCTGATCGGTTACGACGTCGAATACCGCTATCGCGGCGAGGTTTACATGTCGCGACTGGACTACGATCCGGGTGAGCGACTGCGGGTGCGCATTTCGGTCACTCCGGCGCGGCCCTGAACGACGCATGCCAGAGGCCCTTTGCCAAGGCGTGCCGGCTCGATCCGGGCTAAACTAGGCGGTTTGAAGCCAGAGCGACACGGCCATGGAATTGAGGCTGCACAACTCGCTGTCCCGGCAGCTGGAGGTATTCACGCCGATCGATCCGCAGCGAGTGACGATGTACGTCTGCGGACCGACCGTCTACAACTACGCGCACATCGGCAATGCCCGCCCCCCGGTGGTGTTCGGACTGCTGGCCGATCTGCTGCGGCGGCGCTATGACCAGGTTGTCTACGCCCGCAACATTACCGACATCGACGACCGCATCAATCAGTCGGCGCACCAACAGGGCGTGCCCATCGGGGTGATCGCCAACCGCTTCGCCGATGCCTATTTTGCCGATATGGCGGCATTGGGCGCGGCACAGCCGGATGTGCAGCCCAGAGCCACCGAGCACATCGCCCAGATCATTCGCATGTGCGAGCGGCTGATCGCCAGCAACCACGCCTATGCCGCAGAGGGCCA
>JAUIFV010000252.1 GCA_030430155.1 Gammaproteobacteria bacterium | reverse complement strand
ATCTGCGGCGGGTAGGCAGGATTGGCGGCCTCCAGCACGATCGGTGGACCCATCCGACCTAGACGCTTAAGCGTCGCCTCTACACCATCGACCAGTGCAACCACGATGTCGCCGCGCTTAGGCTCACGGTCCGAATCGATGACCACATAGTCGCCGTCAAAGATTCCCGCTTCGATCATCGAATCGCCGCGCACTTCCAGCACATAGGCATTGCCTGGCGGCAGCAGTTGGTTGGGGACAGCCACGGTTTCGTTGTCCAGCCGAGCCTCTATGGGGCGTCCGGCGGCGATTCGTCCCAGCAGTGGCACTTGGCTGATTTGCAGCAGCGTCCCGTCGGTGATTGGCATGTTGCCGACGGTTGGGGCGGGGTGGCGCAGCTGGACGCCTCGCGACAAGCCATTCATGGGTTTCACCAGTTCTGCCTCTATCAGTGCGCTGAGTTGTTTGTGCAGTGAGCCGCGCGAACGTACCCCCAGGTGCAGGCACAACTCGGGTAGGGAAGGTGGCGCGGCGCCCTGCTGCTCCAGCTCAACCAACTTGGCATACAGACGGCGCTGTGCCGGAGTCAGATTGCGCGTCTTTTCGTTCTCCATTTGTTCTATACTCCGCAACAAGAGAACCGACGTAGAACGGAATGAGCATAGCGGTACGCAACCTGGCCGTCGAGTCCCAAGCCGAACCGGTGACCCGGTTGGCGCTGCGCTTGCAGCAGTCCGATAGCGAATGCGTCACCTCGCAGTTCAGCATCCAGGCCCGCCCCGGCGAGTACGAAGCACTGCCTGACACCCTCCACGCCGGCTTGCGCAAAGCGCTGGCCGCGCGTGGGATCAGCCGCCTCTACAGCCATCAAGCGCAGGCCTGGCGCGCGGCGCAGTCCGGAGAGCACATCCTGGTGGCGACGCCCACGGCGTCGGGCAAATCGCTTTGCTACAACCTGCCGGTGCTGGACCGCGCGCTGCGTGATCGCAGCAAGGCGCTCTATCTGTTCCCCACCAAGGCGCTGGCTCAGGATCAGGTGGCCGAGCTGCTGGCGCTCAATCGCGAAGGCGAACTGGGCATTCGCGCCTGCACTTTCGACGGCGATACGCCCTCAGACGCTCGCCGTGCGGTGCGCACCGAGGGCGACGTGGTGGTCAGCAATCCGGACATGCTGCACCAGGCGATTCTGCCGCATCACACCAAGTGGGCGCAGTTCTTCCGCTCCCTGGCCTACGTGGTGATCGATGAACTGCACGTCTATCGCGGTGTATTCGGATCGCACATGGCCAACGTGTTGCGGCGATTGCAGCGCATTGCTGCACACTACGGTGCGCGTCCGCAGTTTCTGCTCTGTACCGCGACCATCGGCAATCCCGCCGAGCACGCCCAGGCCCTGCTGGGCATGCCGGTGACGGTCATCGCGCGCAGCGGCGCGCCGGTGGGTCCGCGCCATCTGCTGTTCTTTAACCCGCCTGCAGTCAACCCGGATCTGGGCATCCGGGCGTCTTCACGGTCACAAGTCACCCGCATTGCCCGTCAGGCAATCAAGCTGGGACTGAAAACGCTGATATTCGAGCCCTCCAGACTGATGGTGGAGGTGGTGACCAAGTATCTGAAGGATGTATTCGACGCCGATCCGCGCCGTCCGGAACGGATTCGCGCCTATCGCGGCGGGCATCTGCCGCTGGAACGACGGCTCACCGAGCGCAAGCTGCGCGAAGGCGAGTTGGATTGCGTTGTCAGCACCTCCGCGCTGGAGTTGGGCGTGGACGTCGGCGCGCTGGATGTTTGCCTGCTCGACGGCTATCCGGGCAGCGTGGCGGCCACCTGGCAGCGTTTGGGCCGGGCAGGGCGGCGCCAGCAGCCCGCGCTGGGCGTCTTCGTGGCCGGCAGCGAAGCGCTCGATCAGTATGTGATTCGGCATCCGGAGTTTTTTCTGGAGGCCAGCCCGGAGAATGCGCGGATCAGCCCCGATCAGGAGCTGATCCTGTTCGACCATCTGCGCTGCGCTGCCTTCGAACTGGCCTTCGCCCGCGGCGATGAGTTCGGCGGTCAGCGTCGCGAGGAATATTTTCAGGTGCTTTGCGAAGAGGGCGTGCTACATCTGGACGGCGACCGCTATCACTGGATCGATGAGAGCTACCCGGCGCAGGCGGTGAATCTGCGTTCGGTGGCCGACGGCAACTTCGTGGTCATTGATCTCACCGACGGCAAGCAGACGATCATTGCCGAAACCGACTACACCAGCGCCGCACTGACCCTCTACGAAGGGGCGATTTATCTGATTCAATCGCAGCCCTGGCAGGTGGAGCGCTTGGACTGGACCGGCCGCAAGGCCTTCGTGCGTCGCACTCGTGCCGACTACTACACCGACGCCATCGACTACACCCGACTCAAGCCCCTGGATTGCTTCGACAGCACCGGGGCCGGCAGTGGTGAAGCCAATCATGGCGAAGTGCACGTGGTGCGCCGGGTGTCGGGCTACAAGAAGATCCGCTACTACACCCACGAGAACATCGGCTACGGGCCGGTCAACCTGCCTGATCAGACCCTGCAAACCACCGCCGTCTGGTGGTCCATAGCCGGCTCGGTGCTGGACCAGGAGTTTGCGCAACGCCAGGACGCGCTGGACGGTTTTCTAGGCGCCGCTCGGGCGGTGCAAACCGTGGCACTGCTGTCGGCCTTGGCCGAAGGCCGCGACCTGTGTCGATCGGTCGCCAGTCTGGACGCCAAGGCGCTGGATGCCGGCACTCTCCTGGCAGGCGCCGCCGGCTTCGAGCCGGCCATGTTTCTGTATGACAACTACCCGGGAGGGATTGGCCTTTCCGAACCGCTGTATCGGCATGCGGCCATGTTGATCGAACGTGCTGGCGAGTTGATCGCAGGCTGCCGCTGTGATGCCGGGTGCCCTGCCTGTGTAGGTCCTGTGCTGGAATCTGCCGAAGGCCCCAAAGCGACCGATGCAGCGCCGTCTGGTACTCACCTGTCCACGCAAGGGCGCAGCAAGCTCAACGCCCTCCGCATCCTGGCGCTGTTGCAGAACCGTGGATCATCGTCGGCTGCGTGAGCGCCTGGCGCACTATCGCGCCGGGGCGACAACGGTGGAAACCAGCGCGGTGGAGAGCGATCCCTGGCCGGCGCGCGTTGCGCATTTGCGTGCACTAGTGCATGCGCGCGAGCGACGGATGGCGGGGGCACGCGCCAAGCCTGCCAAGCCGGTCGAGGTCGACGTGGGTAAGGAGATCGCGCCTGGTGTGATGCATGTAGAGCGGCACTACGACGGTGCTGCAGCGTCCCCCTTACCATCGCCACCCGGCATCCAGCCCGACGGTAGCAATTGGCCGGACGCCAACGCGCCGCTGTTGCTGTTCGACACCGAAACGACCGGCCTGGGCAGCGGTGCGGGTCAGTGGGTGTGGATGGTCGGGCTACTGATCTACGCCGATCGGCGCTGGTCGCTGCGGCAGTGGTGGCTCAGTCGGCCGGGCTCGGAGTGCCTTTATCTGGAAGCCATCGCGGCGGCGCTGCCGTCCGGCTTCGTGCTGCTCAGCTACAACGGCCGCAGCTTCGACGTACCGATGCTGCGCACCCGTCATCAGCTGCACGGCTTGGCCAACCCGTTCGAGAACCGTACGCATGTGGATCTGCTCCACGCAGTGCGGCGTCGCTATCGCGGGCTTTGGAGCGACTGCCGACTGGCGACGGTGGAGCGCGAGCTGTTGGGGCGGCAGAGAGTCGATGATCTGCCAGGGTCACAGGCGCCACAGGCCTGGCGCGAATTCTTGCGCGCCGGTGCGACTGCGGCGGTTGCGCAAGTCCTGGAGCACAATCGCATCGACCTGGAATCCCTGGTGCACCTGCTCGGGCATTTGGCTGCGGCACAGGTCGCCGCAGATTCGCCAACTCGGTACTGAATCCGCGACGTTGGTTCAGACCTGATCGCTTGCGCTGGTCAGGGCCCAGGGAATAGGGGAGCCGCGCACTGGAGTAGGAGCCTGCCTGCAGGCGATCGGACCCTTCGACCCAACCGGAAGACTCCAGTGATGCCGTCAGCAGCGAATCGCCGGCAGTGAGAGCACTACTGGTGCAGCTACGGTCGGCTCCGATAAGATCGTCACTCTTTCTTCGTATCGGCGGTTCAGTGCAGAGCAGTTCCAGCCCACACTTCTCATATTCCTGCTACTGCGGACGCCGATCTCCGCAGTGGGGCGCGGTCTGCTCCCGTCGGTCGGCTCAATGTTGGGATGCACGCCTACGCCGCCCTTTTGGGTCCGCGGTTCGCACCACCCCATGTACTCGACGCCCTCGCTACGGAGGGGGTATGAGTAATGCGGGCTAGTACCCCAGCGGTCGATCGCCTACGCCACGCCTGGATCTTCTTTCGCCATTGGTTGAAGGACCCGCTGACCACCGCTTCGGTAGTGCCCAGCGGTGATGATTTGGCGCGAAGCATGGCAGAACGCTTGACGCCGGATGATCGGGTTGTGGTCGAGCTGGGACCGGGCACCGGTGCGATTACCGGCCGCCTTTTGGAGCAGTTGGCCGTAGATGCGCGTTTCATCGCCGTCGAGCTGAACGCGCCTTTTGCCGAGGCGCTGGCCAAACGCTTCCCCGATCTCAAGGTGGCCACGGGCGATGCGCGCAAACTTGCCGAGTTGCTGCCGGCGGACTACCGCCCGGTCGACGCCGTGGTCAGCAGTCTGGGCTTTCTGGCCATGCCCGAGAGCATCTGCAGGGAGATCCTGCAGGCCGTGTTCGAAGTGATGGGCCCGAGCGGCCGCATCATCCAGTTCTCCTATACCCCGCGCAGCCCCATTCCGCAGCGCGTGCTGGATGAGCTGGGCGCCGAGTGCAAACGGGTCAGTACCGCATGGCGTAATTTGCCGCCGGCTTTCGTGTTTGAGATCAGGCGGAGTGGGTGAGGGTTTAGGGCCCAGGGCTCAGGGCCCAGGGCCCAGTAGAGCGAGCCGGGAGCCGTAAGTGGCAGTTGCTTTGCTGGGCCCTGATCGCTGCAAGGTGACGGCGGGAAGGGCCCGGTTCGCG
>JAUIFV010000047.1 GCA_030430155.1 Gammaproteobacteria bacterium | reverse complement strand
CGCTCATCGAAAGACAGCGGGCGCACGGTGCGCAGATCGACGGTGCCGGCCAGGCCCTGGCCGACCAGCGACGCATCGGGGGTCTTGTAAACCACCACCTGATTGATCAGTTCGGCAGGGAACTGATCAAACTCCACGGTGCGGTTGTCACCGACGCTGACTTGCTCGCGGCCGTTCATCAAAGTGGTGCTGTAGTCGCCGGCCAAGCCGCGAATGCTGATCGTCGAGGAGCGACCGGCGACGCGCTGCGAAGCCAGGCCGGGCAGGCGGGCAATGGAGTCGGCGATGGAGATGTCGGGCAGTTTGCCCAGGTCCTCGGCGGAAACCACCTCAACGACCGACGTGCTTTCGCGCTTGCGCTCGATGGCGCTTTCGATACCGGCGCGGATGCCAACCACCTGAACCCCGTCCAACTCCTTGGCTTCATCGTCGCGATTGGCTTCACCGGCGGCCTGGTCACCGCTGGCTGCGCTGCCGCCGTCCTTGGCAAGTTCGCGCGGATCGTCGGAACTGATCGTGGCCTGCGCGCTGGCCTGATTGGCGATCGCCATGATCGCGCCGATCACGGCCACGCTGAGTAGATTTCGCTTGAGCTTCAAGTTCCCGCCTCCCCGTTGAACGATGCTGCTGCGCCTTGAGTCGATCTATCGTCGACAACCCCCGTGGAGCTCTCCGAGTGCGCAATTAGAGTGTTTGCTCGGATGGCTAAAGATGGTAGACGCGGCGGCCCCAGTCGGGAGCCTGCTGCAAACGTATTCATCGGCCGTTGCAGCAAAAATCGGGCGTTTTGCCCGCATCCAGACTGCTTGCCGGTGTGCTCGTCTCAGGCCGCACGGCATCGGCAATGCTGCAGCAAAGAACGGCCCCGCCCTTGAATTTGCGCCATCACTACCCATCCAAACGGGCACCCTTTCTAATGTCCTTTGGAACGCCATGAGTGAAGTTCAAAAGCACGCATTTCAGGCCGAAGTGCAGCAGGTGCTGCATCTGGTCATCCACTCGCTGTACTCGCACAAGGAGATCTTTCTACGCGAGCTGATTTCCAACGCCTCTGACGCCTGCGACAAGCTGCGCTTCGAGGCGCTTGCCAATGCCGAGCTGACCGCCAGCGATAGCGAGCTGCGTATCGAGGTGGAGTTCGATAACGAAGCGCGGACGCTGACCGTGCGTGACAACGGCATCGGCATGAGCAGCGAGGAGGTAGTTGAGAATCTGGGCACCATTGCCCGTTCCGGCACCAAGCGCTTCCTGGAGGCGCTGAGCGGCGATGCGCGTGCCGACGCGCACCTGATCGGCCAGTTCGGCGTCGGCTTCTATTCCGGCTTCATCGTCGCCGACAAGCTCACCGTGGAGACCCGCCGCGCCGATCTGCCCGCCGACCAGGGCGTGCGCTGGTCCTCCGACGGCAGCGGCGAGTTCAGCGTCGAAAGCATTGATCGGCCGCAGCGGGGCACCGCAGTCATCCTGCAGCTGAAGGAAGGCGAGGACGAGTTCCTGCAGAACTGGCGTCTGCGCCAGCTGATCACCCGCTACTCCGATCACATCGCCTTTCCCATTCGACTGCCGGAGGAAAAGGCGGTCGAGAGCGAGGATGGTGACGAGGAGAAGGCTGCCGAGGACCAGGGCAAGACCGAAACCAGCTGGGAGACGGTGAACCACGCCTCGGCGCTGTGGACCCGGCCCAAGAGCGAGATCAGCGACGAGGACTATCAGGGCTTCTACAAACACATCCATCACGGCATGGATGAGGCGCTGACCTGGTCGCATAACCGGGTCGAAGGCAATCAGAGCTACACCTCGCTGCTCTACGTGCCCTCCAAGGCGCCCTTCGACGCGATGTGGAGCGACCGCAACGAGCGCAAGGGGCTGAAGCTGTACATCCGCCGGGTGTTCATCATGGACGCCTCCGAGCAGCTGCTGCCGGCCTATTTGCGCTTCATCCAGGGCGTGGTGGATTCGGACGATCTGCCGCTCAACGTGTCCCGCGAGCTGCTTCAGGACAACAAGCTGGTCAGCCAGATCCGCGCCGCCTGCGTCAAGCGCAGCCTGGATCTGCTCGACAAGCTGGCCGTCGATGACGCTGCCAAATTCCAGCAGTTCTCCGACAGCTTCGGCAACGTGCTCAAGGAAGGCCTGGGCGAGGACTTCTCGAACCGCGAGCGCATCGCCAAGCTGCTGCGCTTCGCCTCCACCAAGGGCGATGGGGCAACCAAGTCGGTGTCGCTGGATCAGTACGTGGAGCGGATGCAGTCCGACCAGTCGGCGATCTACTTTGTCACCGCCGACAGCTACAACGCGGCCAAGGGCAGCCCGCAGATCGAGGCGCTGAAGTCGCAGGACGTGGAGGTGCTGCTGCTGTTCGATCGCATCGACGAGTGGATGGTCAGCTATCTGCACGAATACGGCGGCAAGCCGCTGCGCCACGTCGCCAAGGGCGAGTTCGACGGCGCCTCCAGCGAGGACAAGGCTGAAGAAATCAGCGAGGAGCACAAGCCCGTCGTCGATCGCCTCACCGAGCTCCTCAAGGAGCGGGTCAAGGCGGTGCGGCCGAGTAAGCGGTTGGTCGATTCACCGGCCTGTCTGGTGCTCGACGAGCACGCCATGGCGCTGCACATGCAGCGGCTGATGAAGGAAGCCGGGCACGAGATTCCGGCCGATCTGCCGGTGCTGGAGATCAATCCCAATCACGCCCTGCTCAAGCGCTTTGCCAATGCCGATCAGGAGCAGGCCAGCGACCTGGCCCTGCTGCTCCACGAACAGGCGGTGGTGGCCGAAGGCGGTCAGCTGGATGATCCGGCGGCATTTGTGCAGCGCCTCAATCGGGTCCTGACCAGTACCGCCCAGGCGGCCTGAGATGGAACGCGCCGAACTCAGCCAGGTTCGACTGGACCAATGGCTGTGGGCGGCGCGGTTTTTCAAGACCCGGGCGCTGGCCAAGCAGGCCGTCGCCGGCGGACGCATTGAGGTCAACGGGCAGTCGGTGAAGCCGGCCAAGGCGATCCGCATCGGTGACCAGCTGCGCATCCAGGTTGGCGAGATCCGCTATCTGGTCGACGTGCTGCTGCTTTCGGACAAGCGCGGCCCGGCGCCGGTGGCGCGAACGCTGTATGCGGAAACGCAAGCCAGCATCGCGGCGCGCGAAGCGGCCGCACAGGCGCGGCGCTTGGTCGGCCGCACCGCTCCCGCGCGGCGGCCTGAAGGCCGTGAGCGGCGTGCCCTGCGTGCGCTGAAGGGCGAATCGGAGTAGGCCTTGCAAAGCTCGGCCGACGAAAATCCGGCATCGGACCAAGCCGCACTATCGGCTTCGCCCATCGCTCGAGTTCTGTGGCTGCTGATGGCCTATCTGGCCTTGGCGCTGGCCCTGATCGGCGTGGTGCTTCCCGGCCTGCCAACCACACCTTTCGTCCTGCTCGCCGCCTTCGCCGCCACCCGCGGATCGCTGAAGCTGCGCCGCTGGCTGCATGAGCACCGCGTTTTCGGGCCGATGGTGATTGCATGGCAGCGCGAAGGTGCGGTTAGCCGACGTGCCAAATGGACCGCTACCATCACCATGATTGTGTGCTCGGTGGTCATGTTCCTGACCGCGCCGCAGTGGTGGATGTGGGCCACCGGCAGCGCGGTGATGGTGGTGGTGGCAGTGTGGCTGTGGTTACGGCCGTTGCCTGGAGAAGGGCAAAGGGCCCAGGGCAAAGGGCCCAGGGCCCAGCGCGGTGCCTCAGCCCCCGATTCTGGGCCCTAAGCCCTGGGCCCTGGGCCCTCCAGCCGTTTTCCCTAAGACGTTGACTTCGGCGCCACCTTCGGCACCCGAATCTTGAACTGCGTGCCCCG
This sequence comes from Gammaproteobacteria bacterium, assembly GCA_030430155.1. GTDB lineage: Bacteria > Pseudomonadota > Gammaproteobacteria > Xanthomonadales > SZUA-5 > SZUA-5. The sequence continues at coordinate 25,373 of JAUIFV010000047.1, read as the reverse complement.
GTCCGGTGCCGATTCCAGCTCGATTTCGCCACCCAGCAGCTGGGTCACCAGGTTGTGCACGATGTGCAGGCCCAGTCCCGAGCCGCCGCTGGCTCGGCGCGTGGTGAAAAAGGGGTCGAAGGCACGCTGCAGGACCTCGTCTGACATGCCCTTGCCATCGTCGCTGAACTGCAGCAGCACGTCGTTGCCTGCGACGCTGATGCGCAGTTCGGCGTGGCCCTGCTCAACGCCATCGAAGGCGTGATTGATCGCGTTGGCGAGCAGGTTGGTGAGGATCTGGAACAGCGCGCCGGGGTAGGTATCGACATCGATCCCGGTCGGGCAATCGATGCTGAACTGGTGTTTGCTGCGCCGAATCATCGGCCGTAGCGCCAGCCGCACTTCCTCCAGATAGCCGGCCAGATCGAAGCTGCGTCGCTGGTCGCTGCTCTGGTCGACTGAAACCTGTTTGAAGCTGGCCACCAGCGCGGCAGCGCGGTCCAGGCTGCGCAGGATCAGTTTGGTGCCTTCTTCGACCTCGCTTTTCCAGGTCTCCAGTGCGGTACGGGTCAAAGCGCCTTCGCGCAGCTTGGCGGCGCTCTTCCGCGACACCTCGTCCAGGTGCGAGGCGGCGGTCACCGCAATGCCGATGGGCGTGTTGATCTCGTGGGCGACACCGGCGACCAACTGGCCCAGCGAAGCCATCTTCTCGGCCACCACCAGCTGCCGCTGAGTGCCCTGCAGCTCGCCCAGGGCGCTTTCGGCGCGGTCCTTGGCACCCTGCAGTTCCGCGGTGCGCCTTGCGACCAGATCCTGCAGGCCCAGCGCGCGCTGATTGATGCGGTGCGTTCTCCAGCGCACCAGGGCGTAGGTCATCGCCAGCAAGATGATCACCGCCATCGCGTAGGCCAGCGGCGTTTGCCAAAAGGCCGGCTGCACCCGCACCGGAATGCTCAGCGGTTCGCTCCATTGACCCTGACGACTGCGCACCTTCAGCTGCAGTTGATAGTCCCGCGGCCACAGATTGTTGTAGCTGGCCAGGCGGCGGTCGGCGCCAACCTCGGTCCAGTCCGTATCCAGTCCGACCAGTCGATAGGCATAGCCGAGTTCCTCTGGAGCAGAGTAGTCCAACCCGGCAAAGCCGACCGATACGCGGCGCTGCTCTGGCATCAGCGTGATGCCATTGCGGAGATCGCCAATGGGCTTCGGCTTGCCGCCGATTTCCAGTTCGGTCACCAGTAGCGGCGGCTGGAACTGCCAGCGCGTATAGCGCTGCGGTTCGATGATCAGCAGCCCGCGCGTGCCACCAAACACCAGCAGGCCGCTCTCCAGCCGGCTGCTGGAACCGTCAGATACGCTGCCGATGTCCACACCGTCGGCAACGCTGATCTCATCCAGGGAATCGGTGCCGACGTCGATGATCCCGGTAGGACCCCAAAGCCGACCCTCGCCGTCGTCGAGCAGCTGTTGGCCGAGCCCGGGCGGCAGTGCCCCCAGTTTGCGCCCATAGTCCTCAAACAGGGGCAGATCGCCATCCCAGCCAACCAGCCGGGCAATGCCGCGCGGGCCGCTGCACCATAGCGTGCCGTTTGCGTCCACTAGCAGGTTGGTGACTGCGCGCAGCGGGGCATCGGGGCTGTCGATGGTTTCCAAGTAGCCGCGTTCTCGCCGCCACAACAGTAGCGTGTTGGGTGTGCTTGCCCAGATCCGCCCCTGGCGATCCTCGACCAGACTCCAGATCGCATCGGTAAATCGTTCGTCGCCTGCCAAGCGCAGACTGATCGCTTCGCTTTCGGCGCTGGCGATCCGGGCCAAGCCGGCCTGTATGCCCACCCACAGGCTGCCGTCGCTGGCCGCCAGGAGACGGCGTACCGGGCCGCGACGCAGACTCTGCACCGGGATCGAGAAGTCGTCGCTGTCCTTGCGATAGCGTTGCAAGCCGGACTGCTGGGTACCGACCCACATCGTTCCGTCGGTGGTCCTGGCCAGGGCTCGGATGGTGCCGTCGGCCAGACTATGAGCCTGCTCCGGGTTGGGGCGATAGCTGCGCAGCAGGCCCTGATCCAGGTCGAATAGATCCAGTCCGCTACTGCTTCCTACCCACAGGCGTCTTGGGCCCTCCGGCAGCGTACTGTGGACATCCGCCGAACGCAGGCCGTCAGGTTGAGCAGCGCTGTCGCGGAGGGTTGAGAAGGCGCGAGAGTTGATCGGGTTGTGGCGCTGCAAGCCGCTGCCCCAGGTGCCTATCCAGATCACGCCGGAGGCATCCTTGAATGGTGCGACCAGACGGTCCAAGGCCAGTCCCCCGGGAATCGACAGATCGCTGCCGATGCGTTTGGCGATCCGGTTGGCCGCGGCGTCGATGACGTCGATGCCGCCGCCGAAGGTATAAACCCATATCTCGTCCGGACGCGCCTCTACGAAACCGGAGATCCACGGATGGGAAACGCCCTGTTCGCCGACCGGAAAGCGTATTAGCGCATCCGTGCCCGGGTCGTAGACTGCCGCGCCGTCGGATTGGGTGCCTATCCACAGCCGGCCATCAGAGCCCTGCAGCAGTCCATAGACGTACTGTCGATGAAAGCCATCGGCGTCGTCTTCGGCCGAGCGCACCCTTTCAAAGGCGGTACTGCCAGCGCGACGGCGCTGCAGGCCATTGCCGGTTCCCAACCATAGATCGCCGTTCTCGTCGAAGAGCAAGGCGCGGACGGTGTCGTGAGCGATCGCGGTGGCGTCGCCAGGATCCGGTGGAAAGTGCTCGAAACAGCGACTGTCCCTGTCCCAGCGCGCTGCACCCACATTGCCCAGGCCTACCCAGACCGCGCCGCCGGGTTCCTCGGCCATCGCCACGGTGGCCTGCGAGGGCAGGTCGCAGGGACCTTCGCCGACCTCGACGCGTTCGAAATCGTCGGTTGCGGGATCGTAGATCGATAGTCCGGCGGCCTGCGTGGCCACCCACATCCGACCATCGGAGTGCGGCATCAGCGCGCGCACATAGTCATCGCCCAGCGAGCGCTCATCGTCCGGGTCGTGGCGGTAGCGGCGCAGCTGGTAGCCGTCGTAGCTGACCACGCCTTCGGTGGTGCCGATCCAGATCAACCCGCGGGTGTCCTGGGAGACGATGGTCATCACGCCGTTGGCGAGGCGCTCGGTACCGGGAACGGTCTGGAAATATGGCAATGCATATGGACTACCGGCCAGGGCCGGGGCGCAGAGCCAGAACAGCAATGCGGCGGTGATCTTGAATCTCAACCTAGGGACTCCCTGAACAATGCACGCGAGCCGCGTTGCGAGTCCTGCGTCTGCCCCCGTTACCAACAAGCGGGGGCGCAGTCCCGAGAGGCATAGTCATTCTATGCCCGAGGGCTGCAACGCCGCAGCAGGCGATTTGGGCCGCAACCCTTCGGGACGACACCTGAGAAGTCCGCCAGCTGCGTTGGACGTCTTGCTCAGAGCGCAGGCTATGACCTGCGACGCCCGCCTTACTGGCGTACTTCTCAGGTGCCGTCGTGGCCACGTGCATAGTTCAGGGAGTCCCTTGATCCATCGTCGCGCGGGTAGCCAAAGCATGCCACATCCACTGCTCGCCGGGATTTCGTTTGAATGACACGGCAATACGTGCCTGGCCGGGACCCGGTTGACGAGCGTGGTCATCAACTTCGGTCATAATGCAACGATGATGAGCCGCTGGATCACCTCGCTGTTGATCCTGACCTGCCTGGGGCTGTGGGCGCCGACGGCGCTGGCGCAGGGGCGCGAGGTTGGCGTGGCGGTGATCAGCGATGGCGATGAGTCGGCCGACTTCCAGCGTCTGCAGGCGATCTTCCTCGCCGAACTGAACAGCCTGACCGCCGATGAATTCAAGCTGCGCCTGAGCCACCGCGGCGGCGGCTGGAGTGCTGCCGGCATCGAAATGGCGCTGGCCCAGGCCTACGCCGATCCCAAGGTGGACCTGGTGCTGGTGCTGGGAATCGCCTCCAATCAGCTGTTGGTATCGAAGGACAGCTACGCCAAACCGACCTTCTTGCCGCTGGTTTTCGACGCCGACCTGCTCGGTGCGCCGAATACCGACGGTAGCGGCAGCGGCCGCGCCAACCTCAATTATCTGAGCGAAAGCCTGCAGTTCGAGGAGCATCTGCGCGCGCTGCGCCGGGTCTATGCCTTTACCAACGTCGCCTTCGTGGTCGATGCGATCATCCTCGAGGCAGTGGGCGGCATGGCTGATCGAGCCCGCGAGGCAGCGGCCAGCAGCGGCGTGCAGCTGCATTTCGTGGTCGACGACGGCCAGCGCGATATCTGGGCGCAAATTCCTTCTGACGCCGATGCGGTGCTGGTCACAGGGCTGCCGCGCATGCCGCCGGCCGAGTTCGACGCCATGCTGGCGCGTTTTGCACAGATGAAGCTGCCCAGCTTCAGTCTGGTCGGCGGGCAAAGCTCGGTGGCTCGCGGCTTTCTGGCCTCCGACGCTGCCGACCAGGACTGGACCCGCCTGGCCCGGCGCAACGCGCTGAACATGCAGGCGGCGCTGCTGGGCGAGCCGGTGGACCGGCAGCCGGTGCAGTTCCAGAGCAAGCGTCAGCTGACCATCAATATGGCGGTGGCCCGGCAGATCGGTCTGTCGCCGCGCTTCGACGTGCTTACCGAGGCGGTGTTGCTCAACGAGCAGGCGCCGGCCGAAGGGCCGATGCTGTCGCTGAGCAAGGTTGCCGAGCTGGCCGCGCAGAGCAATCTGGACGTGCTCGCCGAAGCGGCGGTGGTGGCGGCCGGGGTCAGCGATGTGCGCGATGCCGATGCCGCCTGGCTGCCGCAGCTCAGTCTGAGCGCCTCGCAAACGCGACGCCATGCTTCGGCGGCGGTGATGGCCGGTCAGGTTGCCGAAGGCAGCGCCGATGCCGCGCTCAGCCTCACCCAGGTGATCTACGCCGACAAGGTGGCCGCCAATCGGCAGATCCAGCGCCAGCTGCAGGGCGGTCGGGAGGCTTTCGCCGTGCAGACCAAGCTGGACGTGGTGCAGGCGGCGACCAGTGCCTTTCTCAATCTGCTCCGCGCGCAAACCCAGCTGCGGGTGCGTCAGGACAACCTCAATCTGTCCCGTACCAACCTGGATCTGGCCCGGGATCGGGTCCGCGTCGGCTCCTCCTCGCCGGCCGATCTGTATCGCTGGCAAACCCGCATGGCCGACGCCCGCTCGCAGGTGCTCAGCGCCCAGGCCAATCTCAATCAGGCCCGCAATGAGCTCAATCGCTTGCTGAATCGACCGTTGAACGCGCCATTTCAAGTAGTTGAGCCGAAAGTAGACGATCCCTTCGCGATGGACGAGGACGAGTTCAATACGCTGGTCGACAATCCGGCCAGGTTCGAGCTGCTCACCGACTACTTCGTGGCCTGCGGTTTGGAACGGTCGCCAGAGCTGCAGCGGCTGCAGTCGCTGCGTCAGGCCAAGGCGCGCGAGTTGGTGGCGCAGCGGCGCTCGCTGTGGCTGCCGGACTTTTCCCTGCGCGGTCAGTATTCGGACAATCTCGGCCAGAGTGGCTTGGGCGCCGGGCCGCAGGAGTATCAGGACGATTGGAATCTGATGGCGATTGCCTCGATCCCGATCTACAGCGGCGGTCAGCGCCGTTCGGCCATCGCCCGAGCCGGTTTTGAGCTGAACGAGCTGGATCTGCGCATTGCCGCCACTGCCGAGCGCATCGAGCAGGCTGTACGCGCCAACATGCACGCCATCAATGCCTCCTACCCATCCATCCGCCTGTCCCGCGAGTCCGCCGACGCCTCGGCAAAGAACCTGGAGCTGGTAACCGACGCCTATGCCAAGGGCGTGGTCAGCATTCTCGATCTGCTCGACGCGCAGAACGCCGCACTGCAGGCAGCGGAGGCCGCCGACAGCGCGGTCTACAACTTCCTGCTCGATGTGATGGCCGCGCAGCGCGCGGCAAACAGCTTCGAGATGCTTTACGACCCGCAGATGCGCCAGCTGGAAGCGCGCCGAATGCGCGAGTACATCAACAGCGCCAGCGAGGGGAGATTCGATGGCTAGAATCGGCGGGGTACTGATGCTGAGTCTGCTGCTATGCGCCTGCGGGCCGGCTGAGCCGCCGCCCGAAGCGCCGCTGCGCAGCGTGCGCACGGTGCAGATCCAGGCCCCGTCGGAAACCCGCAGCCGGACCTTCTCCGGGCTGTCCGAATCGGCGCAGGTGTCGCGGCTGAGCTTCAAGGTCACCGGCACCATCACCCGCCTGCCGGTCAAGGTCGGCAGCCAGCTGGGCGAGGGCGATCTGGTCGCCGAGCTGGATCCCTCGCTGTACGAGCTGCAGGCGCAGCAGGCGCAGGCGGCGCTGGTGCAGGCCAGGGCCGCAGAGCGCAACGCGCAGGCCAACTACGAGCGGGTCAAGGGGCTGTACGAGAACAGCAACGCCTCGCGCAACGATCTGGACGCCGCGCGCGCCGCGGCGGAGTCGGCCGCAGCGGCGGTCAACGCCGGCCAGAAGAGCCTGGAGCTGGCCCGGCTGAACGTGTCCTACACCCAGCTGCGCGCCAGCGCCGACTGCACGGTGGCCGACGTCACCGCCGAGCTGAATGAAAACATCGCCGCCGGTACTCCGGTGGCGCTGGTCAACTGCGGGCGGGCGATCAACGTCAGCGTCGCCGTGCCCGAAGGTGTGATCGGTGCCATCGGCGTTGGTAGCGAAGCCAGCATTGTCTTTTCCGCCTTTCCCGAACAGCGCTACAGCGCTCGGGTGGTGGAGGCCGGCGTGGCCTCGGTGGCCAACGCGGCGACCTTCCCGGTCACCGTGGAGGTGGTCGAGGCGGGGCCGGATCTGCGCTCCGGTCTGGCCGCGGAGGTGACCTTCGCCTTCGACATCTCCGCCGCCGGCATCCAGACCATTCCGCTGGCCGCGGTGCTGCGCAAGGGTGCGCAGAGCTTTGTATACGTGGCGCAATCGGCCGCCGAAGGCGAGGCGGTGGTCGAGCAGCGCCAAGTGGAGCTGGGCGATCTCACCGATCGCGGCGTGCAGGTGCGCAGCGGGCTGAGCCCAGGTGACCGGGTGATTGTCGCCGGGGTCTCGGCGATCCGCCCCGAGCAGCGCGTGCTGCTCAATCCCGACGCATAGCCGCTACGGCATGGACCTGCCCCGCGCCGCCATCGAGAAAAACCGCATCACCCTGGTGGTGGTCACTTTGGCGCTGCTTTCAGGCGTGCTCGCCTACTGGTCGCTACCGAAAGCGCAGGACCCCGGCTTCACCATCCGTACCGCGCTGATCACCACCCGACTGCCCGGGGCCAGTCCGGAGCGGATGGAGCTGCTGGTCACCGACAAGATCGAGAAGAAAGTCCAGGAGATGCCCGAGGTCGACACCATCCTGAGCGAGTCGCGCACCGGCATCTCCATCGTCACGGTGAACTTCCTGGAGTCCTACACCGAAATGCGGCCGATCTTCGACGACCTGCGCCGCAAGGTGGAGGACGTCAGCAAGGATCTGCCTCAGGGTACCGTCGCGCCGGTGGTCAACGACGAGTTCGGCGACGTCTTCGGCAGCGTCTACGCGCTCACCGGCGAAGGCTTTGACTACGCCGAGCTGAAAACCATCGCCGATGAGATCCGCGACGATCTGCTGAAGATCCCGCAGGTCGCCAAAGTGGAGATCCACGGCGCCCAGGAAGAGGCGATCTTCGTCGAGTACGCCAACGCCCAGCTCACCGAGCTGGGACTGTCGCCGCAGCGGCTGTCGATGGCGCTGACCGGGGTCAACATCCTGTCCTCGGGCGGCAGCGTCGTCAGCGGTCGTGAGCGCATCGCCCTGGAGCCGACCGGCAACTTCGAATCGGTGGCCGATCTGGCCAAGACCACCCTGCCGCTGCCCGGCGGCGGCGTGGCCTATCTGGGCGACATCGCCAGCGTGGTGCGCGGCTACAAGGATCCTCCCGCCAATCTGGCCCGCTCCAACGGCCAGTCGGCGCTGGCCATCGCGGTGTCGATGCGCGAGGGCGGCGACATCCTCAAGCTGGGCGAGATACTGGAACAGCGCGTGCCCGAGCTGGAGCAGCGTTATCCCTGGGGCATCAAGCTGGAGCGCATCTGGTTCCAGGCTGAACTGGTCAAGCAGAGCATCGCCAGCTTCGTCTCCAGCCTGCTGCAGGCGGTGGCCATTGTGGTGCTGGTGATGGTCGCCTTCTTGGGCCTGCGCACCGGTCTGGTGGTCGCGGCGCTGATCCCGACGGCGATCATCATCAGCTTCTTTGTAATGCAGCAGTTCGGCATCGACATCAACCAGATTTCCCTGGCCGCGCTGATTATTGCTCTGGGATTGCTGGTGGACAACGCCATCGTCATGGTCGAATCGGTGCTGGTCAAGCGCGAGGAGGGCGGCAGTCCGCTGCAGGCGGCGGTGGACTCCGGCCGCGAGCTGAAGACCCCGCTGCTGATCTCCTCGCTGACCACCGGCGCCGCCTTTCTGCCCATCGCCATGGCCGAATCGGCCGTCGGCGAATACACCGCCGACATCTTCTATGTGGTCACTATCACCCTGCTTGTGTCCTGGGTGGTTTCGATGACCCTGATTCCGCTGCTGACCACGGTGGCGATCCGGGTGCAGAAGTCTGAGACCGCCGCCAGCGTCGGCGCCGGCTACCGCTTGTATAGAGGGATCCTGCTCAACGCGCTGCGGCACCGGCTGCTCTTCGCCGCGGCGGTGATCGGCGTCTTCTTCCTCGCCATCCAGGGCCTGGCGCTGGTGCCGCAGGTGTTCATCGCGCCGTCCGAAGACCCGGTGTTCACCGGCAATTTCGAGCTGCCGTTGGGCACCTCGATCGAGACCAGCGAGGCGGTGATGGCCGACATTGACGCCTTCGTCGCCCGCACCTATGTGGACGTCGAAGAGCCCAAGCTGGCCAACTGGCTGACCTACGTCGGCACCGGCGGCCCGCGCTTCTACCTCAGTCTGAGTCCGCCCAACCCCAATCCGGCCAACTCCTTCCTGGTCGGCAGCGCCAGCGAAGGCCGTCATGTCGACGAAGTGATCGCCGGCATCACCGACTACGCCCGCCGCACCCACCCCGATCTGTCGGTGAAGCTGTCACGGCTGGAGAACGGCCCGCCGGTGGGCTATCCGATCACCCTGCGCCTGTCCGGCAGCAGTGCCGATCAGCTGTTCCAACTCGCCGACCAGGCCGCCGATTGGCTGCTCGACAAACCCGGCGTGGCCTCGGTGAAAAACACCTGGGGACTGCAGACCAAAAAGCTCATCGTCGACGTCGACCAGGACCGCGCCCAGCGCGCCGGGGTCACTTCCGAGGAGGTGGCCTATTCGCTCAAAGCCTCGCTGTCGGGTATCGACATGACCCAGTACCGCGAGGGCGATCAGCTGATCCCGGTGACCCTGCGCACGGTGGCCAGCGACCGCCAGGACATCGGCAAGCTGGAGGGTTTGAGCGTCTATTCCCAGGCCAGCGGGCGCTCGGTGCCGCTGCAGCAGGTGGCCGACATCCGCCTGGCCTTCGAGAGCGGGGTGATCGAGCGCCGCGACCGCGAGCGCACTCTGTCGCTGCAGGTGCAGCTGGTGCCCGGGGTCACCGCCGCTGAGGTCAACGCCGATCTGCGCCCCTGGCTGGACACGGTCAGCGCGCAGTGGCCGCCGGGCTATCGCTTCGAAATCGGCGGCGAATCGGAGGAATCCGGCGACGCCAACGCCTCCATCGCCGCCAAGCTGCCGATGGGGATGATGATCATCGTGCTGCTGCTGGTGTTCCAGTTCAATTCGGTGCGCAGGCCGCTGATCATCCTGGCCACCATCCCGCTGGGCATGATCGGGGTGACCATCGGTCTGCTGCTGGCCGGCTCCTCCTTCGGCTTCTTCACCATCCTCGGCATCATTTCCCTGGCCGGAATCATCATCAACAACGCCATCGTGTTGATCGACCGCATCGCCATCGAGAAAGACGAGCTGGGCAAGGCCCACGAGGTAGCAATGGTCGACGCCTGCCTGCAGCGACTGCGCCCGATCATGCTCACCACCGCCACCACGGTGATGGGCATGATGCCGCTGTGGTGGGGCGGAACCGCGATGTTCAAACCGATGGCGATCTCGATCATCTTCGGGCTGCTCTTCGCCACCCTGCTGACCCTGTTGGTGGTGCCGGTGCTGTATTCGGCGCTGTTCCGAATCGACTACCGCGATTTCGATGACGCCACGCTGACGCCGGCCGGGTAACCTGCACAAGTTAAGACTTGCCGAAGCGTGGCGTGGTAGGGGCGTAATCGGTGCGCCGCCGGCCCGGTCTCTTCGGGTATCGATAGGGCAGAAGCGAGCAAGCATGATTTCTAAACGATGGATGATCATCGCCGGCCTGATCGCCGGCGCCACCTTGAGCGGCTGCGGCCAGAGCGCCACCCAGACCCGCGTCGCCCAGGAACAGGCCGCCGCCCTGGAGGCGCGCGAAGATTTGCGCACCGCGATCTTCGCCGCCGGCTGCTTCTGGTGCGTTGAGCAGGCCTTCGACGAGGTGCCCGGCGTGCTGGTCACCACCTCCGGCTACATCGGCGGCAGCGTCGCCGACCCCACCTACCGCCAGGTCTCCGCCGGCCGCACCGGCCACACCGAGGCACTTGAGGTGCGTTTCGACCCGGCCCAGGTCAGCTACCAGCGGCTACTTGAGGTCTACTGGCACAACGTCGACCCCACCGACGCCGGCGGCCAGTTTTGCGATCGCGGCAGCCAGTATCGGAGCGGTATCTTCTACGTCGACGAAGAGCAACGCGGGTTGGCCGAAGCCTCCAAACAGGCGCTGCAGGCCGACCCCGACGCACCCAAGCCCATCGTCAGCGAAATCACCCAGGCCAGCACCTTCTACCCGGCTGAGGACTATCACCAGGACTACCACCAGAAGAATCCGCTGCGCTACAGCTACTACAAGAACGCTTGTGGGCGGGCGGATCGGTTGGCGGAGCTTTGGGGGGAGAAAGGGAAGTAGGGTGCTCCGCCAGCTGACCTATGCGATTGTGCTCGCGGCCCTCAGCCCTCTGCACCAGGCGTTGGGCCCTTCAACAACCCTCTGACAAACGGCAACGTCAGCCGCCTTCCGGCCGCCAGAGCCGCCCGGTCCAGCCGCTCCAGGGTGTCCATCCAGTCGCTGAAGTTGCGCCGCCGGTGGGTGAGTAGCCAGCTGATGACGGCTGGATCGGGCTGCAGTCCGCGCAGTTTGGCGCGCTCGCTCCATCCTTTCGCCAACTCCTGGTCGCTGAGCGCGCGCAAATGGATTTGAATGGCGCCACGCCAGCGCGAGCGCAAATCGGCCAGAGCGAAGTCGTTGTCGGCGACGTCGCCCCGCTGCGTGTACAGCAGCGTGCCGCCGCCGTCGCGAACGCGATTGTGCACATCGAAGAGCACCTTCTCACTGTCGCGATCGCCAAGCAAACGGTGCGCATCGTCCAGGCACAGCAGCGGTACGGCGCCTTGCTGCTCGAGCAGCGCCAGCGCTTCGACGCGCGGCCGTCGCAACGACAGGTAGTAGCCCGCATCGCCTGCGGCATCCGCCGCCGCCAGACACAGATGGGTGCGGCCGCTGCCTTCGGGACCGTGTAGACAAATGCTGCAGTCACCCTCGCCCAGCGCCTGCCTGAGCAGGGCGACGGCGTCGGCGTTGCTGTGCCCGGGGTAGTAGTCGTGGAAATGCCCGCCGTCGCGCCAGGACAGCGCCAGCGGCTGCTGACCGCCGGTCACTGGGTATCGGGATCTGTCGGTGGTGCTGGCTCGGCGGGGGCTGGCGACGGTTCTACAGCTGTGCCGTCGGTGCTTGAGGAGGCCGATTGCGTCGCCAAGCCATACAGTTCGCTGCTCAGGTACTGCTCATGCAAATGTCGCAGTATCACCATCACGATCGCCGCGACCGGCAGTCCCAGCAAGACCCCTACAAAGCCGAACAGCTGTCCACCGGCCATGATCGCGAAAATAACCACTACCGGATGCAGACCGATGCGATCGCCGACCAGCTTGGGAGTAAGGAAGAATCCCTCGGCGACCTGACCTATGCCGAAAACGATGAGCACCAGCACCACATGCAGGATGTCGTGGTGCTGCACCAACGCCGCGACCACGCCGGCCACCAGTCCGGTGATCGTACCCAGGTAGGGAATGAAGCTGACCAGTCCGGCGCCCATGCCGATCAGCAGCGCATAGTCGATGCCCACCAGCCATAGACCGACCGTGTAGATGGTGGCCAGCGAGGCCATCACCAGCAGCTGGCCGCGCAGAAAGCCACCCAGGACCTGGTCGGATTGCCAGGCCAGCCGGCTCACCGTGTGCGACAGCGTGCGCGGAATCACCTCGGCGATGCGCGCCACCAGACCGTCCCAGTCGCGCAGGAAATAGAAGGTCAGCACCGGAATCAAGGCCAGATTGAGCAGCCACGCAACCACCGCCAAACCGCTCTTGGACACTGAGGCCAGCGCCGAGGCGGCGAATCCTCCGGCGGCCTGCCAGTGTTCGCGCAGCATCCCGGTGACTTGGCTGAGATCCAGCAGTCCTTCGGTTTCAATGCCGAAACTCTGCTGCAGGAATGGCTCCAAACGGGCCCGGAACCAGTCGATGTAGCGGGGTAGGTCGCGGATCAGCTGGCTGATCTGCGCTTCCAGTATGGGCACCAGCAACAGCAGCACCAGCATCAGCGCCAGCGACATGGCTACGAAGACCAGGACTACCGAGGTGGTTCTGGTGAAGCCACGCTGCTCCAGCTGGTCGACCAGCGGGTCGCCCAGATCGCCGAGCAGGGCGGCGACCGCAAAGGGCGTCAATATGGGGGCAAGCAGATAGACGAACACGCCAATGATGGCGATCAACAGCAGCAGCTGCAGCTTGGTGCGATCACTCATCTGTGCCGGTGGCTGTCCAGCGGGGCTGCCCGGCAGCGGCGGCGTCGGCGTGGCCGATGGGGATGTAACTTCACTCATGCGAAGGGTCTGCACGACGGCGGTGGAGTAAGGCACGCCGAGTATAGCGAGCCACATAGTGGATGCCGCTACAGGCGAGCAGGATCGTGCTCAATATCAGCAGCAGCAGGCACAGCTGCTCGCTGATCGCGAACTCGCCCTTGACCATGTAGGCCACCAAGGTGATCGTCAGTACGGCGGTGGTGGATTTGCTCAGCAGCGTGGGTTCGGCGGCAAGCGACTCCACCCAGCGGTGATAGATGGCCGCACCCAGGGCGATGGCCAGATCACGAGCGAAGATCAGCGCCACAAACCAGCCGGGCAATCGCTCCAAATGCCATAGCGCCAGTGCGGTCAGCACCACCAGCAGCTTGTCAGCCATGGGGTCGAGTATGCCGCCGAGGCGGCTTTGCCAGCCGTAGCGGCGTGCCAGCGCGCCGTCGAGTACGTCGGATACCGCAAACAGCACGAACAGCAGAGCTGCCGTATCCATCTCACCCTGGGAGATCAGCCAGGCGATGGGCACGGCCATGATCAGCCGTGCGGCACTGATCAGATTGGGCAGGTGACGCAGCATCATTGCTGCAGTTCGAACTCCACCCGGCCGTCAGCAGCGACGGTCAACCAGGTCAGCACGCCGCCATCGGTGACGCTGCTGATCAACCCGTCGGCGGCCCCGGAAACCTGTGCCCGTAGCGCCAGACGGTCGCGATCGGCAGCATCGACCTGAACCCTGCGCACCACCGGCACCTGTCCCAGGTAGCTGAGCACCCGGGCGTAGTCGGCGCTGCTGCGTATCCCATAGATCAGCATGGCCACTTCAGCGTTGGCCGCGTTGGTGGGTACGGCCGTCACACCGCCCTGCTTGAGCAGGCTTCGAATGGTGCGCCGGTCAAAGCTGGCATTCAGATACAGCTGCCGCGCCGGTTGCCCATCAACCAGCGCGAGCTGCTGGCGAAAGGTGTAGGTTTGGACGAAATCGCGCGCCTTGCCGATCGCCTCTTGTGCCGCCGGCGACGAGATGGCCGCTGGATCTTGCGCGGCCGCACCCAAGATTTCAGCGAGAATCTCGCCTAGGGCCTTGTTTACGCTGGCCTCGTCCTGGCCTTCGACCAGCACCTCTCCAGACAGAGTGGCCTGCGCATAGCCGGCCTCCATAGCAGTCAGACTGACTACTAGTGCAGCAAAAAATACGGCGATCGGAGAACGAACTCTGGGCATGCGTATCCACTCTGGCGCTGCGAGGTAGTGCCTAGGATAATGCTGTCGCGCCGGATTTTCCCGGATCGGTCGGGTTTGCCAGCGTCTCCCGTCGCGTCCGGCGGCCGCAGCGGTCCATCCAGGCTATGATCTGCGCCCCGCCGCTTCCCTTTTCCCAAAAGTAGCCGAGCATGACTGACAAACAACCACCGGCGCAGCAGCCGGCGCCGCTGACCTACCGTGCTGCCGGGGTCGATATCGATGCCGGCAACCGCCTGGTGGAGCGCATCAAGCCGGCGGTGAAGAAGACCATGCGGCCGGAGGTACTCGGCGGCCTAGGCGGTTTCGGTGCGCTGGTGGAAGTGCCGGTGGATCGTTACACCCGGCCGGTGCTGGTCTCCGGCGCCGACGGTGTGGGGACCAAGCTCAAGCTGGCGCAGACCTATCAGCGGCACGCCAGCATCGGCATCGATCTGGTCGCCATGTGCGTCAACGACGTGCTGGTGCAGGGCGCCGAACCGCTCTATTTCCTCGACTATTTCGCCTGCGGCAAGCTCGACATCGACACCGCGGCCACCGTCATTGAGGGGATTGCCAAGGGCTGTGAGCTGGCCGGCTGCGCATTGGTTGGCGGTGAAACCGCGGAGATGCCGGACATGTACGCGCCCGGCGACTACGATCTGGCCGGATTCTGCGTCGGCGTAGCCGAGAAGGCCGAGTTGATTGATGGATCAAAGGTGGCCAGTGGTGATCTGATCATCGGGCTGGACTCGGCTGGGGCACATTCCAACGGTTATTCCCTGATTCGGCGCATACTTGATCGTGTCGACGATCCAGGCGCGGTTCGCATCGGCGATCAGTCGCTGCTGGATTTGCTGATGGCGCCGACCCGAATCTATGTGCCTGCGGTGTTGGAACTGCTCAAGTTCCACAAGATCAACGCGATGGCGCATATCACCGGCGGCGGGCTGAGCGAAAACATCATCCGCGTGGTACCCGAGCCGTTGGCGATCGAGATCGACCTGTCCAGCTGGCAGATGCCGCCGCTGTTCAACTGGTTGGCGCAAACCGGTCAGGTTCCGGATGACGATATGCGGCGCACCTTCAACCTGGGGATCGGGTTCACTTTGCTGGTCAATCCAGCCAGCGCAGCGGCGCTGCTGGCGCGTCTGAAGGACTGCGGGGAGCAGGCGCGCGTCATTGGTCGGGTGGTTGATGGCAGTGCCGGCACGGAGCGGGTGCGCTACATCGCTTAGCGCTCGATGGTCAGGTGACTGAGATGGATGGATTCCTCGAGCACGGCGGAGAGCCGGTGCGTAGCCGCACTCTGGCGCTGACGTTCCAAGCCGCATTCGCGGCAGACCGGGAAGTTCCCGCCGTGGCCGTTGGGAGAGGGTGCTAGTGGTCAGCTCGGATCGGCCTTTGCGCCTGGCAGTGCTGATTTCCGGTCGCGGCAGCAATCTGCAGGCGCTGGCGCAGGCGGTCGCCGATGGGCGGCTGAATGCGCAAATCGTCGCAGTGGGCTGTGATCGCGCCGACGCCGGTGGGTTGCGGATCGCCGCCGAGTACGCCATTCCGGTGGTCTTAAGGCCGCGCCGGGATTTCCCCACTCGGGCCAGCTTCGAGGCCGCGCTGTTCGATCAGCTTGCCGCATATAGCCCCGATTGGCTGGTGCTGGCCGGCTTCATGCGGGTGCTGTCGGCCGAGACGGTGCTGCGCTGGAGCAATCGGATGATCAATCTGCATCCCTCGCTGCTGCCGCTTTATCCCGGACTGGACACGCATGCCCGCGCGCTGGCTGCCGGTGATGCCGAGCACGGCGCCAGCGTCCATCTGGTAACGCCGGAGCTCGACAGCGGGCCGGTGTTGGCGCAGGTGCGTCTGCCCATCGAGGGCGCCGATGATGCCGAGCGCCTGGCAGCCCGCCTGCGCCCGCTGGAACACCGGCTGTTGGTGGCGGTTTGCGGCTGGCTGGCAAGTGGCCGACTGGTCGTCGGGGAAGCCCAAATCCGCTTTGACGGGACGGCGCTGTCGGCGCCACTCCGGCTGGATGAGGAAGATCAGTAAACCGGCTGACTCAGGCCGTACGCGGCAACAGCTGGGAAATGGTCTGATTGAGGATCTCGATACGGAAGGGCTTGCCCAAAAAAGCCGTGCCCTCACTTTTCAGATCTTCGGGGACCGGTTTGCCAGCGAATCCGCTGATGAACAGCAGCGCCAAGTCGGGCAGTATGCGGCGCAGTTCGCGCGCCGTTTCAAAGCCGTCCTTGACCGGCATCATCACGTCCAGCAGCACCAATCGGAAGCGGCTCGGTTCGGCCTTGACCAGATCGATCGCCGCGTCCCCGTCGCTGACGCAAATCGGCTGGAAGCCGGAATCCGACAGCAGTGCCTCCAGCAGCGCAAGCACGTCTGGATCGTCGTCGACGACCAGCAGACATTCTTCGTCGTGGAGTGCGTTGCGCGCCATCACTGTGGTCTGAGTGCTCCGGAATCGCGTTGATCAGTGGAATTTCACTGTAGCGTCTTTGTCCAAGGCTCCCAAGGGTCCAAACTGTGGATTGCTCACAAAGAGTGAAAATGTCACAAGGTAAGGGTCATTGGGACTTGATTCAGCGCTTGCCGGCTCTACTTGGCGAGTTGCTCAGGACAGGGAATGGTCATGCGTAAGGAGATTCTTGCCGTACTCGGCTTGATTGCGGCCGGCGCAGGCAGTGCCGACGCGGGCAGCTACAGTTGCAGCGGCTGTGAGCTCAGCCCTTTTGAGATGCGCTACGAGGTCAGTCGCGACGGCAAGGCCCTGGGCGAGGCCAAGCTCAGTCTGCGCTCCGATGACGGCGAGCTGTGGACCCTGCAAATGGAAGTGCAAGCGACCAAGGGTCTGGCCGGCTTCGCTGGCTACAGTGAGGTAGAGCGCTCCTCGCTGCAGGCCGACGCACAGGGCTGGCGGGTGGTGCGCTATGAACGCAAGCGCAAGGTGGCTTTCCGCAATCGCGACGAGCGTATGGATTTCGATTGGGGTGCGCAGCGACTTAGCAGCCAGCGCGAAGGCAAAGCCAACCAGGTTCAGCTACCCGCTGGTACGGTCGATTCCAACAGCCTGACCCTGCTGCTGGGTCATTTGCTGCGCCACAACCAGCCGCTGCAGCAGTTCACCGTGGCCCGACGCGGTAGCGTCGACCAGTGGCAGTTCGCCCTGAACGGTACCGAAAACGTCAACGGGCACCAGACACAGCGCGTCGAACGTGTCCGCGAAGACTCCAAACGCACTACCAGCAGCTGGTTCAGCCCCGCTCACGACTATCTGCCGATACGACTACAGCAGGTGGAGGAGGATGGCGAGACGATTACGATGACGCTGCGGGACTATCGGCGGGGTTAGTTTTTTTGAGGGCTGAGGGCTGAGTAGAGCGACGTCTCCCTTAACTCCATCTCCTGGTGCGACATCCGGAGTTTGCGATCTCCAGTTCACGACCAACGCAGATCTCGCGTGTTCTTCCTCAGCCCTCAGCCCTCAGCCCTAATTTCCACTCCACCTTTTCCCCGTACTCACCGCACACCAGCTAGAATCGCGCTCCCCCTATCAAAAAAGGATGGCGCTCGATGAAGATTCTCGTCGCCCTCAAGCGAGTGGTCGACTACCAGGTGCGGGTCCAGGTCAAGCCGGACGGCAGCGGTGTGGCGATCGACGGCGTGAAGATGAGCATTAACCCCTTCGATGAAATCGCGCTGGAAGAGGCGCTGCGGATCCGCGATGCGGGCAAGGCCGAGGAAGTGATTGCGGTCACCATCGGACCGCAGCAAGCCATGCAGCAGCTGGATTCGGGTCTGGCGATGGGCGCCAATCGCGGCATCCTGGTCAAGACTGACAAGGCGATCCAGCCGCTGACCGCGGCGCGAGTGCTGGCCCAGCTGGTGGAGAAGGAGCAGCCGGGTCTGGTCCTGCTCGGCAAGCAGGCCATCGACGACGACTGCAATCAAACCCCGCAGATGCTCGCCGCGCTGCTGGATCGGCCGCAGGCGACCTTCGCCTCCAAGGTCGAGATTGACGGCCAGAGCGCCACGGTGACCCGCGAGGTCGACGCCGGTCTGGAAACCCTGTCGGTGGATCTGCCGGCGGTGATCAGCACCGATTTGCGCCTGAACACGCCGCGCTTCATCAAGCTGCCCGACATCATGAAGGCCAAGTCCAAGCCGCGTGAGGTGATTGAGCTGGACAGCCTGGGCGTGGAGTCCGGCGATCATCTGAGCTACACCCGCTACGAGCCGCCGGCGCAGCGTCAGAAAGGCGAGATGGTCGCCGACGTCCCCGCCCTGGTCGCCGCGCTGCAGGCCAAGGGCCTGATCTAAGGGAGAACGAATCATGAGCAAGATACTGATCATCGCCGAGCACGCCGGCGGCCAGCTCAACCCGTCGACAGCCAAATGCGTCAGCTGCGCCAGCGGCATCGAGGGCGCCAGCGTCGAGATACTGGTGCTGGCGGCCGACCCGGCCGCTGTCGCCACCCAGGCGGCCGGCATTGCCGGGGTCAGCAAGGTGGTCACCCTGGCCAACGCCGCTTTCGAGCAGGCCACCGCAGCGGCCTATGCCCCGGCCGTGCTGGCCGTGGCCGAGGGCTACAGCCACATCTTTGGCCCGTCAACCACCTTCGGCAAGGATCTGATGCCGCGCATCGCCGCCAAGCTGGGCGTGAGCCAGGTCAGCGACATCATGGAAGTCCTCGGTAGCCACGAGTACAAGCGGCCCATCTACGCCGGCAACGCCATCGCCAGCGTGCAGGCGCCGGCCGGGCAGACCGTGGTCGCCACCGTGCGCACGGCCTCTTACCAGGCGGCCAAGAGCGCCGACGCGGCGGCACCGGTGGAGGCCTCCACGGCCAGCTTCGAAGCCCCCGCGCACACCCGTTTCGTCGGCTTGGAGTCCGGTGGCGGCGATCGCCCCGATCTGCAGACCGCGGCCAAGGTGGTTTCCGGTGGTCGCGCGCTGGCCAGCGAGGAGAATTTCAAGCTGATCTACGATCTGGCCGACGCCTTCAAGGCCGGGGTGGGCGCCTCGCGCGCCGCGGTGGATGCCGGCTACGCCCCCAACGACATGCAGGTGGGCCAAACCGGAAAGATCATCGCCCCCGATCTATACATCGCCATTGGCATTTCCGGAGCGATCCAGCACCTGACCGGAATCAAGGACGCCGGCACCATCGTTGCCATCAACAAGGATCCCGAGGCGCCGATCTTTGAAGTGGCTGACATCGGTCTGGTCGGCGATTTGTTCAAGGTGATTCCGGAGCTGCAGACGGCGATAGGGAAGTAGCTGCAGTTAAAGGGCCCAGGGCAACGGGCCCAGGGCCCAGAAAATCAAAAGCCCGGCTTCGTGCCGGGCTTTCGTTTTCCGGGAACTACTCCGATCTTTGGCGTGTAAACCACCAGGCGCCGAGCAGGACCAGCATGGCGAGCAGCCACGACGGACCGGTCCCAAGCCCGGGCACCGCTGACGGCGGGGCTTGCGGTGGGCCGGCGCTGACGCTCTCCAGGTCGTCGTTGTTGACCAGGATGGGATCGACCTGTTCGGCATCGATGACCGCGCCGTTGGTGAAGGTCCCGGTGGTGGTGACCTGCACCGTGACCTGACAGCTGACGGTGGCGCCGACCGCGAAGTCGCCGATCAGCCAGGTGAGCTGATTGCCGGAGAACTGGGCACCGCAGCTGTTGGAGACATAGACCAGCTCCGGCGGCAGAGTATCGACGACTACGGTTCCAGTAGCCGGATCCGGACCGTTGTTGGTGGCGGTCAGTGTGAATACGGTCTGCTGGCCTGGGCTGACCAGGCTGGGACTGACGCTTTTGACCAGCTGCAGCTCGGCGGAGAAACCGCCATTCTCGCGCACCTCGTCGCAGGTGCCGCTGCCCAATGCCAGTCCAGCCCAGTTGGTGTCATAGGTGACACCCGCGATGCCGCCGGGAGGTGTTGGCCGCTCGCCATAATTCTTGGCCTGCATGATGACTTCCCAGAAACCATCCACAGTGGTCAGCATGCCGCCGACTTCAACATCGATGCTGTTGTCGGTGTAGACCAGGTCATCGCCGATGTAGAACTCCAGCGTGTTGCCGGTGTAGCTGATGCAGAAGTCGGTCCACTGGTCGTAGCGCACCGGTGTGCCTATCGGAATGAAGCCGCCACCGTCCTTGTCAAATAGCTGGTAGCGGCCGTCGCCGCCGCCGACGGGCATGAAGTCAGCTGGCTGGTCCCGCAGTTCTTCGGGCTGTACGAATCCCACTGGCGCTGGGCCTTCGTTGCTGAAGCCGAGGATCGCGTAGAGCGCGCTGCTGGTGCTGGTGACGCCGCTCGGCGTCAATACCGCCCACATATCGGTACGCCGGGAATCGATCAGCCCGGTCGATACACCCCACTCGCTGGGAATGAACAGCGCGCCGACGAAGGACTGACGCGGTCCGGACCAGTCGAGGATCTGCAGCTTGCGCCCTTGGGTGTCGAAAAAAGTGCTGGACTGCGCCTGAGGGCGATTGCCCGGGCCATCGGCCTCGTTGACGCCGAGGATGAGCACGTTCTCGCGCCCCTGTACGGTGCCGCCGTTGTTGAAATTCGCCGGAGCATAGCGATCCACGCCCCACTCGGTGGTGGTGGCGGTGGCCGCGGTGGGATAGGTGGGCAACGCCTGTGCGTGCAGCGTTGACGGGGCCAGAACGGCCGCGGCCAATGCCGCGAAGATGGCACTGCGGATGCGGATGGTCACCACGAAGCCCTCCCTGACCTGGAACATGCTGATGATCGCACAGGTTGCCAAGCGCCGCCCGCGATCGAATCCCGAAAGCGAAACGTGGTTAGGGCACTATGCTGTGATCGGCGCAATCCGGGAGCCTGCAGATGAACACATCCACGCCCAAGCCAGCCAACTCGTCGGCACGGTCCAAGACTAGCCTGGTTAGCCGAGTGGGCGGACTGTTCTCGCGCCATTCGGTTGCCCTGGTCAGCCTGGCTGTGGCGCTGAGCGGACTGGCCTACAACACCTGGCGCAACGAGACCACCGAAACCCAGCGCAGCACCCGCGAAGCCGGCTTTCGCATGCTGGAAGAACTTGGTGAGCTGCAGTCGCGGATCAACTATCGCTACTACGCTGCGGACCTGGAACGTGGCGACCGCATCGGCGGCTGGGGCCACGTGCTATTCCTGCGCGATCTGTCCGTCTTGATGCCGGCCGCGGTGGCGGCCGACGCCGCGGAGCTGCAGCAGGTCTGGACAGCCGACGGCGACGCCCTCGACGACGGCGACGCCGCCGCCGAAAAACGCATCAGCGGCGCCGTCAGCGCGCTTCGCGAGGAAGTCCTCGATGCCCTCAAGGATCTACGCTAGGCGAGCTTTTCCTGGGCCCTCTGCCCTGGGCCCTCGCTTCACCTCAGCCAGCCAATGCCTGCGCCGCCGGCACATAGTCATAGCCCAGATCCCGCGCTACCGCCTCGTAGGTGATCTTGCCGGCATGCACGTTGAGACCGTTGAGCAGGTGCGGATCATCCAGCATCGCCTGCTTGGCTCCCTTGCGCGCCAGCTGCAGGGCGAAGGGCAGGGTGGCGTTGGTCAGGGCAAAGGTGGAGGTGCGCGCCACGCCGCCGGGCATGTTGGCCACGCAGTAATGGATTACGCCGTCGACTTCGTAAGTGGGATGCTGGTGGGTGGTGGCCTTGCTGGTCTCAAAGCAGCCGCCTTGGTCGATGGCGACGTCGACCAGCACCGTGCCCTGGCGCATCATCGACAGGTCCTGGCGAGTCACCAGCTTGGGCGCAGCCGCGCCTGGGATCAGTACGGCACCAATGATCAGATCCACTTCGGGCAGCGCCTCTTCGATCGCTTCGCGGGTGGAGTAGATGGTGTTCAGCCGATCGCCGTAGAGCTCGTCCAGATACTTCAGTCGCTCCAGTGAGCGATCCAGGATGGTCACGTTGGCGTTCATGCCCATCGCCATCCGCGCCGCATTGATGCCGACCACGCCGCCGCCGATGACCAAGACCTGTGCGGGCTTGACGCCGGGTACGCCGCCCAGTAGTACGCCGATACCGCCCTGGGCGCGTTCCAGCGCGTGGGCGCCGGCTTGAATCGACATCCGGCCGGCGACCTCGCTCATCGGCGCCAGCAACGGTAGACCGCCCTTCTTGTCGGTCACCGTCTCATAGGCGATCGCGGTGCAGCCGGATTTGACCAGCGCCGCGGTTTGTTCCGGATCCGGAGCCAGATGCAGATAGGTGTAGAGCAGCTGACCCTCACGCAGCATTGCGCACTCATTGGGCTGGGGCTCTTTGACCTTGATGATCATCTCCGCCTTGGCAAAGATCTCTTCGGCCGTGTCGATGATCTGCGCCCCGCACTTCTCGTACAGATCGTCGGTCAGGCCGATGGCGGCCCCGCCGTCGCGCTGGATCACCACCTGATGGCCCGCCGCGGTGAGTTCGCGGGCGCCGGCTGGGGTCAGACCGATGCGATATTCGTGGTTCTTGATTTCCTTGGGGACGCCGATAAGCATGCCAAAGCCCTCCCGGGGCAGCGCTGACGAAGTTGAAGGCTGCGGATTGTATGCCTTTACGTCTGGTCACGCAGAGCCGGTCGGCTTAGCTGATTCAGCGCTGATTCTCTTTCGCTCCCGCAGTGAAGGCGCTTCGATGAGAAAACTTGACGTAAGCGGCCTGTGCAACGCTTTCCTGACGCTCTACCGGGCCTGCTGTTGAAAATCTGGCATCATTGGGGGGTTTTACTCGATGCGGAGCAGGGCATTGGAGATCGGTGAGCGGCTGCGCGCGGTACGCCAAAGCAAGGGGCTGTCCCAGCGCGAATTGGCGCGCAAAGTCGGGGTAACCAACAGCACCATCTCGCTGATCGAGCAGGACAAGGTCAGCCCGTCCATCAGCAGCCTGAAGAAGGTGCTGGACGGGATTCCCATCTCGCTTGCCGATTTCTTCACCCTGGACAGCAAGCTCGGCGACGGCGGGCCCTTCTATGGCGCCGACGAGATGCCCGACATTGGCAGCGGCGAGGTCCACTACTACCTGGTGGGACAGCATTTCCCGACGCCCAAGATGTGCGTGCTGCGCGAGGTGATGCCGCCGGGCAGCGATACCGGAGCCGACATGCTCAGCCACGACGGTGAAGAAGGCGGCGTGGTGCTTGATGGTCAGGTCGAGATCCAGATCGGCGATGACAAGCGCGTGCTGGGCCCGGGCGAGGGCTATTATTTCGATACCCGGCTGCCGCATCGCTTTCGCAACTGTGGCGAGCAGGACGCGGTGATCGTCAGTGCCAGTACTCCCAGAACTTTTTAGCCAGAGCTTGTTGAGGTCCCCATGTCCAAACCCGAAACCCGCGCCCAGTGGCAACAACTTGCCGACCAGGTCCAACTGCGCAATCAGTGCCTGATCGAAGGACAGTGGGTAGCTGCCGCGTCCGGACGAGGCTTTGGGTGCATCAGCCCGATCGACGGTCGGACGCTGACCGTAGTCGCAGACGGTGGTGGCGAGGACATCGACCGCGCAGTGGCCAGCGCTCGAGCGGCCTTCGAGGACGGCCGCTGGTCGAAGCGTACGCCGACCGAGCGTAAGCAGAGCCTGTTGCGCTGGGCCGATCTGATCGAAGCCAACGCCGTGGATCTGGCGCTGACCGAGTCGCTCGATATGGGCAAGCCGGTTGCCGACGCGCTCAATATCGACGTCCAGGGCACGCTGCGCTGCATCCGCTGGACCGCCGAGGCGGTGGACAAGGTCTACGGCGAAGTGGCACCCACCGGGCATAAGGAACTCGGGCTGATCACCCGCGAGCCGCTGGGCGTGATTGGCGCCATCGTGCCCTGGAACTTCCCCATGCTGATGGCCAGTTGGAAGCTGGCGCCGGCATTGGCCACCGGCAACAGCGTGGTGCTCAAGCCGTCGGAGAAATCCCCGTTGAGCGCCTTGAAACTGGGTGAGCTGGCGCTGGAAGCGGGTATTCCTGCTGGCGTGTTCAACATCGTCACCGGCCACGGCCCCAGCGCCGGCGAGCCGTTGGCGTTGCACATGGACGTCGACGGCCTGGTCTTCACCGGCTCCACCGGGGTTGGTCGGCATTTGTTGCAATGCGCGGGGCGATCCAATCTCAAGCGCACTTATCTGGAATGCGGCGGCAAGAGCCCGAACATTGTTTTTGCCGATGCGCCGGATCTGAAGCGCGCCGCCAGGGCCGCGGCCAACGCCATTTTCTTCAATCAGGGCGAGGTCTGCACCGCGGCTTCCAGACTGCTGGTCGAGAGCAGCATTCGCGAGGAGTTCGTCGCCGAAGTGGTCAAGGCCGGTCGCCGTCTGCAGCCGCAGCATCCCTTCGAGCCGGGTGCGGCGATGGGCGCCATCGTCGATGAGGGGCAGATGGAGCGGGTGCTGGGCTTCATCGCGAAGGGCCAAAGCCAAGGCGCCGAGCTGGCCCTGGGCGGGCAGCGCACGCTGGTCGACACCGGCGGCTACTACATCGAGCCAACCATCTTCGATCGCGTCCAGCCTCAGCACAGCATTGCCTGCGAGGAGATTTTCGGTCCGGTGCTCAGCGTCATCGAGTTCAGCGACGAGGTCGACGCGCTGCGCATCGCCAACGACAGCCCCTACGGTCTGGCAGCGGGCCTGTGGACTGCCGACATCAACAAGGCGCATCGGGTGGCCCGCGAACTGCGCGCCGGCAGCGTCTGGGTCAACTACTGGGACGGCGGCGACATGACTGCGCCCTTCGGCGGCTACAAGCAGTCCGGCAACGGCCGCGACAAGTCGCTGCACGCCTTCGACAAGTACACCGAGATGAAGGCGACTTGGATTAGGCTGGGGTAGTTGGATGGGGTTGCTGCCGTTTGGCTGCTTGGCGTTGGCGGCTTTGTTGGGTGCGAGTGCCAGTAGCCAGTCCCAGTAGCCAGTAAAGAAACGGCCCCCCTGCTTGGGGAACATCGTGTGCGACCGCTATCATCAGCGGCCGCCGATTCCCTACGGGTGTTCCATTGACCAACGTCGATAGCCTGACCATCACTCGACCAGACGACTGGCATCTGCATCTGCGCGATGGCGACATGTTGGCGGCGGTGCTGGGCGATACGGCGCGGCGCTTTGCCCGGGCCATCGTGATGCCCAATCTGAGCCCGCCGGTGACCACGGTGGCCCAGGCTGGCGCCTACCGGCAACGAATCCTGGACCGGCTACCGAGCGGCGCCAGCTTCGAACCGCTGATGACCCTGTATCTGACCGAAGCGACCACGGTGGATG
>JAUIFV010000251.1 GCA_030430155.1 Gammaproteobacteria bacterium | reverse complement strand
CGGCACGGCGGTGGTGATCTCGCCGCTGATCGCGCTGATGGAGGACCAGGTCAACGCCCTGGTGCAACTGGGCGTCAACGCCGCGGTGCTCAACTCCAGCCTGGACGGCGAGCAACAGGCGGCAGTGCTGCGTCGGCTGCACGCGGGAGATTTGGATCTGCTCTATGTCTCACCGGAGCGGATCTTGAGCAACGGTATGCTGGCGCGCCTGGAAGAGCTACCGATCGCGCTATTCGCCATTGACGAGGCGCACTGCGTATCGCAATGGGGACACGACTTCCGACCGGAGTACCGCCAGCTCAGCGTGCTCGCTGAACGCTTCCCGGGCACACCGCGACTGGCTCTGACCGCCACCGCAGACCAGCCCACGCGTGAGGAAATCATCGAGCAGCTCCGGCTGCAGCAAGCACAGGTCTTCCTGTCCAGCTTCGACAGACCAAATATCCGGTATCGGGTTGAGGACCGCGACAACCCCACCATCCAGCTACGCAATGCGCTGGACCGGCACCCAGGGGAATCGGCGATCATCTATTGCGGCAGCCGACAGCGCTGCGAGAAGGTGGCTGCGCAGCTCAATGCCAAGGGAATCAGCGCCCTGCCCTATCACGCCGGTATGGCCAGTGAGGAACGACGCCGGAATCAGCAACGTTTCATTTACGACGAAGTGTCGGTCATGGTTGCCACCATTGCCTTCGGCATGGGTATCGACAAGCCCGACGTGCGCCTGGTCGTGCACCTGGATCTGCCGCGCAGTCTGGAGGGCTATTATCAGGAAACCGGTCGCGCCGGCCGCGACGGACTCCCTGCAGAGGCGTGCATGATCTGGGGGCTGGCTGACGTGGTATTGCAGCGCCGCTGGATCGACCAATCCGAGGCCTCCGAAGAGCGCAAGCGGCTGGAGCGCAGCAAGCTGGACCAGCTGCTGGCCTACGCCGAAACGGTGAGCTGCCGACGGCAAGTCCTGCTGCAGGCCTTTGGCGAAAGCCACGCCGGCGCCTGCGGCAATTGCGACAACTGTCTGCAGCCACCACAGACCTGGGATGCCACCGAAGCCGCACGCATGGCGCTATCGGCGGCCTATCGCACTGGTCAACGTTTCGGCGCCCAATATCTGATCAAGGTGCTGCGCGGAGCCGACGACGAACGGATACGCAGTAACGGCCATGATCGCCTGCCCACTTTCGGGGTCGGTGCCGATCTGGACGAACGCACCTGGCGCGGGCTGATGCGCCAGCTGGTCAGCTTGAATCTGCTCGAACCCGACGCCGAGGCGATGGGTGGTTTGCGCCTGTGCCAGGCCGCGCGACCGGTATTGCGCGGCGAGCAACAGCTGCAGCTGCGCCAGCAGACTGCGGCAAAGCGCAGTAAGAAGAGCAGCAGCAAAGAGCGTGCCGCGCTGGATCTGAGCGGCGAGGCGCTGGAGCGATTCGAAGCGGTGCGCGCCGAACGCGCCAACCTCGCCCGTGAACAGGGGGTCCCGGCCTACGTCATTTTCCACGACAGCACGCTGCAGACCATGGCCGTGCAGTGTCCGCGCGACCTGGACGAGTTGGCGGCGGTGCCTGGGGTGGGCGCGGTGAAGCTGGAGCGCTACGGTCAGGCATTCCTCGATGCGCTGCACGGCGGCCAGGTCCATGCGTAGCCTCAGTCTGGCGGTCCGGGGCCTGTTGCCAGCAACGCATCGGTGCGACCCCAGCTGTGTCCCGATCATGCTCAAAGGCGTTCGCTATCTGCTGACTACGCTGTTGGCGGTTGCGCTGACCGCCTGCGGCTCGCCACCACCACCGGCTGCGGCGTTGCCCGAAGACCTGCCGGCGTCGTTGCAGAAGTTCATCAGTCCGCTGCACGGCGCCGTGCAGCGGCAGCCGGACAGCTACAGGCACCGCATCACCCTGGCCCGCAGCTATGCCGTCCACTCGCACTGGGACCAGGCAGTCGCCGAGTTCCAGGCCGCGACGCAGCTCGACCCGGATCAACCGTTGCCCTGGTTTCATTGGGCTTTGGCGGAGCAACAGCGCGGTGCCAATGAGGAAGCGACGCAGCTGTTTGTGCAGACCGCAGAACGCTTCCCGCAATTTGCCCCCAATCTCGACCGGTTGGGCGCCTGGGAGCTGGACAGTGGCGAGCTGGATGCCGCCGATCACCGCTTTACAGAGCTGCGCCGGCTGCTCCCCAGTCACCCCAACGGCCATCTCGGCGGCGCCCAGGTCAAGCTTGCCCTCAAGCAGCTCCCCGAGGCCTTGCGCCACGCCGAGAGCGCATTAGCCATGGCGCCCAACGATCGCCACGCTCACTACGTCTATGGCTTGGTGCAGCGCGCCATGGGCGACCTCGAGCGGGCCCAGATACACCTGCAGCGTGGCGCCGGCGCGCAGCGGAGCTTCATCCCCGATGCCTGGCAGGAAGACAACTGGCGCCTCGCACACACGCCCACTGCGGCGATCGCATATGCTCGTCTGGCCAGTGCAGCCGGGAAACTGGATCAGGCGCTGGAATTGGCGCAGCGCGTGTTGAGCTGGGATTCAGCCAACCTGGACGCGTTGAACATCGTCGCGGTGGTCCACATCGCTCGGAATCAGCCGCGTGACGCCTGCCTGACCTTGGCGCCAACGCTGCAAACCGATCCGCGCCATCTGGATAGCCGGCTCAACCTGGCCAGCTGCTATGGCGCCATGGGATCAACTGGCGCCGCCCTGCAACACGCTGATATCGCGCTCGAGATTCAGGCCAATAGCGCCAAGGCCCACCATCTCAAGGCCAAGGCGCTGCTCGGCAGCCGTCGTAGCACAGACCTGGACGCGGCTATCGAAAGCCTCGAGCAATCCCTGCAGCTGGCACCCTACGACGCAGACGCGCAGCGCGACCTGGCTTTCGCCAAACTCAACAAAGGCGATCTGGACGCGGCGCAAACCCTGTTCAAGGCCATCGCCGTCGCCGACCCGAAAGCGCCTTGGGGCCCGCTGGGTCTGGGCGAGGTAGCGATCCGCCAGGGCCAGGTAGCGCAGGCTCGGTCCGAGCTTGCCAAGGCCAAGGCGGTTGCGCCGGATCATCCCGGAGTCAGCTCGCTGCAGTCGCGCATCGACGCGCTGACCCAGCAATGAATCGGCGCACGGCACCGGTTTTGGTGGTTGTGGCGCTGCAGCTGGCCGCTTGCAGCCCGGAACCTGCAGCGCAACATCAGCCGCCTGCCGCTGCCCAGCCCTGGTTCACTGCGTCGCTGGATAGCGGCATCGATTTCGTTCATCGCAGCGGCGCCGGCGCAGGACACTACTACTACCCCGAGAGCATGGGATCGGGTGTGGCCGCCTGCGACCTTGATGGCGACGGCGATATCGACCTCTATTTCGTACAGTCTGGCCGTTTCAACGAGGGCCCAGCCGGCGCCCCCGACTCGGCCAATCGGCTCTATCTCAATGACGGTCAAGGTCGCTTTCGCGACGCCAGCAGCGAGTCCGGGGCTGCAGACCTGGGCTACGGCATGGGCGCCAACTGCGCCGACGTGGACGGCGATGGCGACTACGACCTTTACGTCACCAACGTTGGCGCCAATGCGCTGTACCTGAACGACGGCGACGGCACCTTTGTGGACGTTTCGGAGCAATCGGGAACCGCCGATCCAGGCTGGGGCGTGAGCAGCAGCTTCTTCGATGCCGACCGCGACGGCGACCTGGATCTATTCGTCGTCAACTATCTGAACTGGAGCGCGGAGGCGGAAGTGGAGTGCCGCGCCGACGATGGGCAGCGCGAGTACTGCGGTCCGTCCAACTATCGCGCGCCAGCGGTCGATGTCTTCTATATCAATCAGGGCGATGGCCGCTTCCTGGATGCGACCGATCGCGCTGGAATCGGCAACCTGGGCGGCAACGGACTGGGTGTGGTCAGCGCCGACCTCAATGCTGACGGCCACCAGGACGTCTTCGTGGCCAATGATCAGATGGCAAATTTCCTCTGGCTGGGCGACGGCAAGGGAGCGTTTCGCGAAGGCGCGTTGATCGCTGGCGTGGCATTCAATCGCAACGGTCAGGCTGAAGCCGGGATGGGGGTGATCGCTGACGACATCGATGCCGATGCGGACCCGGACCTCTTGCTTACTCATCTCTACGGCGAAAGCAACACCCTTTATCTGAACCAATACGACGCCTCGCTACCCGGCGTGTTTGATGACGCCAGCGCCAGTTCCGGGATTGCTGCACCCAGCCTGCCGTTTACCGGCTTTGGGGTGGGCGCGATCGATTTTGATCAGGATGGACTGCTGGATCTGTTTGTTGCCAACGGCCGGGTAGTGCGGGGCCTACCCCTACACGGCGACGACCCCTACGCGGAGCCCGACCTGATACTGCGCGGCAGCGCGCTCGGCCGATTCAAGCCGATGGATTTTGATCAGGACAGGATAGCCAGCGGTCGCGGTGCCGCTTTTGCCGATCTCGATGGCGATCTGGACATCGACGTCATCGTCGCCAATCGCGATGCCGCACCGAACATCTGGCTCAATGCGGGCGCCAGCGGAGCAGCCATCATGCTTGATTTGCGCGAGAGCAACGGCAGCCCGGCCATTGGCGCCAGAGTCCGGCTTAGCACCGGCACGGTGGAGCGCTGGCGCTGGCTGGTTAACGGCAATAGCTACGCCTCTGCCAACCCGCCGCTGATTCATTTTGGGCTGGGACCGCAACCCGCCGCATCGACCGCGACGGTGTATTGGCAGGACGGGGAAAGCAGCGTCTACGACGGTCTGCAGCCCGGTCGCGTGCACCGTCTACAGCGCTAGTAAACCGTTGGCGATCAGGTCGGAGCCAGCGCTCGCGCCCTGTCCACACGGCGTCGACTGACGCTGCGCTTGCCCTGCTCAGCCAGACGGCGAACCAGCTTGCGCAGCGCGGCGTCTATCGCCGCAGCCACCGCCTCAGCCCTGGCTTTGGCATGCACGCGCCGGCCGTCAACCAGTTCGGCAGTCACCAGGCAATGCTGATCAAGCCCGCCCTTGGGCCCGTTGTCGTCCTCCACGCGTACCTTCAGGCCGCGCAGTTGGTGTCGAAAACGGTCCAGCAACAGCCTCACCTGGCGCTGCACGAAACCGTACTGGTCATGATCCTTGACCCCGGCACG
>JAUIFV010000046.1 GCA_030430155.1 Gammaproteobacteria bacterium | reverse complement strand
GATCCTGCAGCAGCGGGTTCAGATCATTGCCGTTGGCCAGCGGCGGCAAATGACGCAGGAAGGGGTTGGAGGTGAACAGGGTAAACAGCAGGAAACCGACGCTGATCCAGCCCAGCACGCTGAGCACGCGAGCCACGAAGCTCTGCGGCAGGCTGCGGCTGAACAGCGCCACGGCGGTGGTCCACAGGCCCAGGATCAGCACCCAAAGCAGCAGCGATCCTTCATGTGCCCCCCACACCGCCGACACGCGATAGGCAACCGGCAGATCCAAATTGGAGTTCTGCGCCACGTAGGCGACTGAAAAATCCTGGCTGACGAAGGCCTGCACCAACAGGGCAAAGGCAATAGCGATGAACAGACATTGGCCCATAGCCACCGGGCGGGCCATGCGCATCAGCGACTGGTCGTTCAAATAGCTGCCCAGCAGCGGCAGCGTGGACTGGATCACTGCCAGTACCAGCGCCAGGATCAGACACCATTGGCCGAGCTCAGGGATCATTGCATGCTCTCCGTCGCGCCCCCGGCGGCCTGTTTGGCTTTGGCCTTGGCGATGGCGTCGGCCACCTCCGCGGGCATGTAATTCTCATCGTGCTTGGCCAGCACCTCGGTGGCCTTGAATACGCCGTTTTCCAGGCTGCCGGTGGCGATCACGCTCTGCCCTTCCTTATAGAGGTCGGGAAGAATGCCGCTGTAGCGCACCGGGGTGTTTTCGATGCGGTCGGTAACCACGAAACTGACCTCCAGAGTCTCCGCCGAGCGCTCGGTGCTGTCTTCCAGCACTACGCCGCCAAGGCGGAAACGCTTGCCCTCGGCCACCTTGCCTTCATTGATGTCGGTGGGCGAGTAGAAGTGATCGAGGTTCTCATTCAGCGCCGCCAAGGTGAAGGCCGAGGCCACACCCAGGCCGATGAGCAGGGCGACGATCGCGATCAGTCGTTGTTTACGCAGCGGATGCATTTACGCTCCCTTGCGCAGCTGACGCCGCGCACGCAGTTGTCGCAGAGACTCGGTGAGCTGATTCCGACCGAGTCGCTGACTGAGCAGATCAACAATGATGGCCAGCGTGACCAGGCCGTAGGACACGCTGATGAAGGCCCAGTGGCCCATCGATTCAAACCATTCAAGCATCGGCGCTTTCCAATTTCAGTTCGCGAGCCACCCAGCCCTTTTCACGCTCGGCGATCAGCAGATTCAGGCGCAACCGACCGAGCAGAGACCAGAGGAAGTAGAACTTGGCGGCCATGGCTGCGGCCAGCAGCGCCCAGAGCATCGACTCGTGCATGCTGGATTCGCCGAAGATGCGCACCGTTTCGCCCTGATGCAGGGTGTTCCACCAGCGCACCGAGTAGTGAATGATCGGAAGGTTCACCAATCCAACCAGCGCCAGCAGCGCGGCCGCACGGGCGCCTCGCCGGGAGTCGCCGTAGGCGTTGGCTAGCCCGATCACGCCCAGATACAGAAACAGCAGCACTAGTTCGGAGGTCAATCTGGCGTCCCAGACCCAGTAGGCACCCCACGTTGGGCGACCCCAAAGCATGCCGGTAAGCAGGGTCAGTGCGGTGAAGCCGGCACCGATGGGCGCGATCGCCAGCACCGCCAGCTCACTCAGTTTGGTATGCCAGATCAGCGCTGCGGCGCCGGCGCCAGCCATCGCCACGTAGGCGAACATGCTGACCCAGGCGCAGGGTACGTGGATGAAGATGATCCGGTAGCTTTCCCCCTGCAGATAGTCCGGCGGGGCGAAGTACAGGCCGTAGACGATCGCCGGCACGCCGAACAGCAGGGTCGCCAGGCCCATCCACGGGCGCCACAGTCCGGCGGTGCGATAGAACACCGGCGGCGATGCATAGCGGGTCAACCAAGTCCAGAATCGATCCATGCGTCGATAGTCAATCCATGCCCAGGCGCAGCGCAATTGCCGCAACGAAAGGTGCCAAGGTGGCCAGGAACACGCTCAGCGCCGCGGTCAAATAGAGTGCGGCGGCGATCGGCTCGCCGCTGGCCTGTGCCGCCACGGTGCCGCTACCGAAGATCAGCAGCGGTACATAGAGCGGCAGCACGATCAGGGCCAGGAGGATACCACCGCGTTTGAGCGGAACCGTCAACGCCGCGCCGATAATGCCGATAGCGCTCATCCCCAGCGTCGCCAGGGTCAGCGCCAGCATCAGCACCGGCAGCTGCTCCGCGGGCAGGCGCAGCAACAGCGCCAGCAGCGGGCTGGCCAGGGTCAAACCGATGCCATGGATCAACCAGTAGGCAAGCAGCCGAGCGCTGAGCAGCAGCGACAGCGGCACCGGTGAGGTCAACAGGTGGTCAAGCTGGCCATCGTCACGATCGGGACGGAACAAGCCGTCCACCGACAGAAACAGTGCCAGCAGGACGCACAGGAAGGCCACCGCGCCGGCGGCGCGCTGCAGCAGATTCTCTTCGGCGCCCACGCCGATGGCGAACAGGGTGGCTACCAGCAGAGTGAAGGCGAAGGGGTGCAGCAGGTCGCCGCGACGGCGCCAGGCCAGCTTCAGCTCGCGCCGCAATGCGGCGCCGAAGGCGAGGCTGTAGTTCAGCTCCACTGCGGTGCTTCCAGATGCAGCTCGCGCACCCGCAGGGTATTCGGAAGCTGGCCGTGCCCGGTCAGGATCAGCGCACCGCCGTCGCTGGCAAAGTCGCTCATCACCTGGGCCAACAGGGCGGTCGAGGCCATGTCCAGATTGGCCAGCGGCTCGTCCAGCAGCCACAGCCGTGCGGGCCGCAAAAGCAATCGACCCAGCGCGGCCCGGCGCCGCTGGCCGGCCGACAGCGAGCCGGCGGGGAAATCGGCCAGGCCGGGCAGACCGACCGCCTCAAGCGCATCGTCGACGCTGCGAGTGGGCCCCACGCCGCGCTGCTGACAGTCCAGAATGAGGTTTTCAGCGATGCTGAACTCGGCCTTCATCGCCGCTTCGTGACCGATCCAGTTGCAGTGCTCCAACAGCTGCGCAGTGGCCTGCGGCAGCGGCTGGCCGCAGAACTCGAAGCGCTCGTAGTTGGCCTCGACCAAACCAATCAGCCCGCGCAGGAAGCTGGTCTTGCCGGCGCCGTTGGCCCCGGTCAACCAAACGATCTCGCCGCGCTGCAGACACAGGTCCACCGGCGCAAAGACCTCATCGCCGCCGCGACGGCAAACGAAGTCGGCAAGCTCGAGAACGGTTGTCGTTGCGGAGTCGGACATGCACAGCGGGTCTGCAGCGGCGCCGTATCCTAGCCCAGTTCGGGCGCACACGGGCTCCCAGGGCGGTTGGGGTGAGCGTCGCGTGATCTGGATCAAGGGGGGCGAGACCGTTTTACGTTTTACGTTGTTACGTTTTACGTTAAGAGCCAGTGCCAAAACCGGCCCGATCGCCGGTGAGGCGCCGCTCTCACTGCGCTTGGCTCTTAACGTAAAACCTAAAACGTAACACCATCTTTTTAAACACTACACCCCGCCGCCGGCCCCGCATCCACCAACACCCGCGCGCGCCCCGCGTTGGAAACGATCAGCTTCGAACTGGTCTGCGGCAGGGCGCGGTGGCACAGGGTGATGCTCAGATTGGTGCCCGGGGCGGTCCCCAGCGGCGAGTAGCGGATCCGGGTGCGGCCACGGGTGGTGCTGATGCGCTGCTGAGCGTCGTCAACGCTGCCTCGCCAGAGCAGGGCTTCCCCGGCGCTGCGCTCGCGATTGCGGTCGTCGTCGATGAAAACGATCCATCCGCCGGACCAGTCTGTACCGTTGGCGCAGATCTCGCCGTCATCGCTGGGGCAAAGCAGTACATGCTTGCCGTAGCTGACCGCGTGCATGCGCGCCGCCTGCAGCGAGGACATCAGCTCCACTCTTGAAGCCTGCAGCTGTCGGCGGGCGTGGAAGTCGAGCAGGCTGGGGATACCCAGGGTGAGCAGAATGGCGGCGACGCTCAGGGTGATGCTGAGCTCAAACAGGGTAGTTCCGAGTTGGCTGTGTCGCATGGGGCACCTGATTGCAGTGTAGGTGCCTCCATGGTCGAGCGGCTGCTGACGTCTGTCTGTCGGCAGATTGCTCGCATTCGTGTAGGAATTTTCCTCTGCGTGTGTAGGCAGATGCGATACTCGAGTGCTTGTTACAGAGCCGTGGCCAGCGATGAGCGACCGATTCGAATTGGTTTCCGACTATCAGCCTGCCGGTGATCAGCCGGAGGCGATCCGGCGCATGGTGGAGGGTTTTGAAGACGGTCAAGCGCACCAGGTACTGCTTGGCGTGACTGGCAGCGGCAAGACCTACAGCATCGCCAACGTGGTCGCCCAGGTTCAGCGCCCTACTCTGGTGATGGCGCCGAACAAGACTCTGGCTGCGCAGCTGTACGGCGAGTTCAAGAGTTTCTTTCCGCGCAACGCGGTGGAGTACTTCGTTTCCTATTACGACTACTACCAGCCGGAAGCCTACGTGCCTTCCAGCGACACCTATATAGAGAAGGACTCCTCGATCAATGAGCACATCGAGCAGATGCGCCTGTCGGCCACCAAGGCGCTGATCGAGCGGCCCGACGCGCTGATCGTGGCTACGGTGTCGGCGATCTACGGCCTGGGTGATCCTGGCGAGTACTTCAAGATGGTGCTGCATCTGGTCCGCGGTGACCGCATCGTCGAGCGCGACATCATCCGCCGGCTCACCGAGTTGCAGTACACCCGCAACGACTTCGAGCTGCGCCGCGCCACCTTCCGCGCTCGCGGTGAGGTGATTGATGTGCATCCGGCCGAAAGCGAACGTGAGGCGCTGCGCATCGAGCTGTTTGATGGCGAGATCGAGAAGCTGTCGCTGTTCGACCCGCTCTCTGGCGAGCTGCTGCGCGAGGTGCCGCGCTACACGGTCTATCCCAAGTCGCACTACGTGACCACGCGGCGCACCGTGCTGGAGGCCATCGAAACGATCAAGACCGAGCTCAATCAGCGCCTCGAGCAGCTCTACGCGGACGGCAAGCTGCTGGAGGCGCAGCGACTCAAGCAGCGCACCAGCTTCGATCTGGAGATGATGGCCGAAATCGGCTACTGCCAAGGCATCGAGAACTATTCGCGCCATCTGACCGGGCGGATGCCCGGCGAGGCGCCGCCGACCCTGTTCGACTACCTGCCCGCCGATGCGCTGCTGGTGCTGGACGAGAGCCACGTCACCGTGCCGCAGCTGGGCGCGATGTATCGCGGCGATCGTTCGCGCAAGGAAACGCTGGTCGAGTTCGGCTTCCGGCTGCCGTCGGCGCTGGACAACCGGCCGCTGCGTTTCGAGGAATGGGAGGCGCGGGCGCCACGATCGATCTTCGTCTCCGCCACGCCGGGCAATTATGAACTGGGCAAGACCGGCGGCGAGGTGATAGAGCAACTGGTGCGCCCGACCGGCCTGGTCGACCCAGCGGTCGAGGTGCGCCCGGTCAGCACCCAGGTCGAGGATTTGCTCAGCGAGATCAACGAGCGGGTGGCGGCGGGCGATCGCATCCTGGTCACCACGCTGACCAAGCGGATGGCGGAAAATCTGACCGAATACTTGGCCGAGAAGAGCGTCAAGGTGCGCTATCTGCATTCGGATATCGACACCGTTGAGCGGGTCGAGATCATCCGTGATCTGCGCCTGGGCGTATTCGATGTGCTGGTTGGCATCAACCTGCTTCGTGAAGGGCTGGATATGCCCGAGGTGTCGCTGGTGGCGGTGCTGGACGCCGACAAGGAAGGCTTCCTGCGCAGCACCAACTCACTCATTCAGACCATCGGCCGCGCCGCCCGCAATCTGCACGGCAAGGCCATTCTCTACGCCGACCGGGTGACCAACTCGATGGCCCAGGCGCTGGATGAGACTGACCGGCGCCGGCAGCGGCAGATGGACTACAACGTCGAACACGGCATCGTCCCGCGCTCGGTGGTGCGCGCGGTAGCCGACGTGATGGAGGGTGCCCGCGCCGCGGCGCCCAGCGGACCCAGTACCCGGGCCAAGAAGCTCAGCGCCGCCGAAGTGGCCGAGGGCAAGACCGCTTACAACCTGGACAATCCGCGCGAGCTATCGGCGGCGCTCAAGCAGCTGGAGGACCGTATGTACAAGCACGCGCAGAATCTGGAGTTCGAGCAGGCGGCCAAGCTGCGCGATGAAATCGAGCGGCTCAAGGCGCATCGATTTACCAGGGTCTGAGTTGCGCAGGCACGCCATCGAGCGTAAAGTACGGGTAACCCGTACTTCGTGCCGATCATGAAAACCACCGTCGAATTCAATGATGATCTGCTCGCCGAGATCAAACGCGCCAAGGCCCGCGACGGGGTGAGCATGAAGGAACTGGTCGAGGAAGGGCTGCGCCTGGCCATTGCGGTACGCGAGCAACGTGCCGGCTACCGGTTCCGGCCGGTGGTGGTGGGCGAGGCCAGCGCAGAGCTGGATCTGGACGTCAATGCGCTGATTCAGGCCGGCAACGCAGAGTTGCCGGATTTGGCAATGCCGGACCCCGTCAGTGACAGCAATGATCGCAGTCGACAGTAATCTGCTGATCTACTCCCATCGCGCCGACTTTCAGCATCATTCAGCCGCCCTGGCGGTGATCACCCAGCTCTGTGAGTCGCGGGTGCCGTGGGGCCTGCCCTGGGCTTGCGCGCACGAGTTCTACCGTGTGGTCACGCAGCCCGGTTTGCCGTTTTCGCCGAGTACACCGGATCAGGCGCTGGCGGCGATCCAGTCCTGGGCCGACGCGCCCAGCTGTCAGCTGCTCAGCGAGGGCGCCGGTTACCTGCCGCACCTTCAGTCGCTGGTCGCCGCTGCGCAGCCGCGCGGAGCGCTTATCCACGATGCCAAGATCGCCGCGATCTGCCTCAGTCATGGGGTCACGGAGCTGTGGAGCGCTGACCGCGATTTTTCCCGCTTCCCGCAGCTGCGCACGCGCAATCCGCTGGTCGAAAGCCGCTAACCCGTATGCACAACAACAGCAGTCTGGAACCGGCCGCCTGGACCCTGTTGCGGCGCGGTTATGGTTGGGATCAGCTGCGCCGTGATCTGGGCGCCGGGTTGACCGTCGCCGTTGTCGCGCTGCCGCTGTCCATGGCCTTGGCCATTGCTAGCGGCGCGGCGCCGGAGAAGGGGCTACACACGGCCATCGTTGCTGGATTCCTGATCTCGGTGCTGGGCGGCAGTCGGGTGCAGATCGGTGGTCCCACCGGCGCGTTCATCCCGGTGGTCTTCGCGGTGATCCAGGAGCACGGCTACGACGGACTGCTGCTGGCGACGTTGATTGCCTCCGTTCTGCTGGTGATCGCCAGCTTTGCCAGACTGGGCAGTCTGATGCGCTTCATGCCACAGCCGGTGATCACCGGATTCACTGCTGGCATTGCGGTGATCATTTTCATCAGCCAGATCAAGGACCTGCTTGGCCTGGAGATCGCTCAGCTGCCGGCGGAATTCGGTCCGAAGATGATGGCGCTGGCTGATGCGCTACCGAGCGTGCACTGGCCCACCGTGTCGCTGGCCGTGGCGACGCTGATCGCGATCATCCTGATGAGGCGTCTGCTGCCGCGCTGGCCGGCCTTTCTGATCGCCGTGATTGCCGCGGCATTGGCCTGCGCGCTGCTGCCCTTTTCGCTGGATACCATCCAGACTCGCTTCGGCGACGTTCCATCGTCAATGCCCTCGCTGGCCCTGCCAACGGTGGACCTGGCGCAGATCATCCGGGTGCTGCCGGCGGCGTTCACCATCGCCTTCCTGGCCGGCCTGGAGTCGCTGATGTCGGCGGCCGTAGCCGACGGCATGATCGGGGAGAAGCACCGGCCCAACGCCGAGCTGATGGCCCAAGGGGTCGCCAACGCCGCCTCGGCGGCTATCGGCGGGCTTCCGGCCACCGGCGCGGTCGCGCGCACGGCCACCAATGTGCGCGCCGGTGCGGTAACCCCCGTCGCCGGTGTGATTCACGCCCTGCTGATCCTGCTCGGGATGAGTTTCTTTGCGCCGCTGCTGGGCTATATCCCGCTGGCCGCGCTGGCGGCGGTGCTGCTGGTCGTGGCCTGGAACATGAGCGAACACGAGGAGTTTCGACACCTGCTGCGCGCGCCGGTCGGCGACCGCTGGGTGCTGCTGGTGAGCTTCGGGTTGACGGTTGCCGTCGATCTGACTTTGGCAATCGAGGTCGGCATGGTGATGGCCGCCTTCCTATTCATGCATCGAATGGCTTTCGCCGTGGAGATGGACGCCATCGAACCGCAGAGCGCTGATGACTCTACATTCGACTTTCCCGATCAGCGTGAGCTGTTGCCTGAAGGTATCGTTGCTTTCCAGATCCAGGGGCCGCTGTTCTTTGGCGCCGCATCCCGGCTGCAGGACGTGCCGCGCCTTTATCCGCAGGCGCCGCCGGTATTCATTCTGCGCATGAGCTCGGTACCGATGATCGATGCCAGCGGTGCGCACGCGCTGCGCGGATTTCTCGGTCATTGGCACCGTGCCGGCACAAACGTGATCATCTCCGGTCTCAAGCCGTCGCTTAAACTATTGCTGACCCAGATGCGAATCGCCGAATCTCCGGGAGATCTGCGCTTTGTGGACGATTTCGACCATGCGCTGACCTTGGCCAGAGACCTGATGGACCGCACGTAGCCTAATCCGACGGTTGACGCTGGGCGTCGGGATTTGTCGCCGGAACCCGGCCGCACTACCATCCGCCGCGCCATGACCAAGCCCAACCAAGATTCCGCCTTCACCGACAGCTCGGTCGCCGAGCTGCGCCAGCGGGTGCGCGAGGCCACCGAGCTGATGGAGCATCTGGCGCTCAATCTCGCCGAGCTCGATCAGCTGCCGGAGTCCGAAAGCAAGCGCCTGAAGTCGGCAGCCAGTCGGCTGCATCACCCCGATCGCACCGAGCGGCGGCGTCAGCAGAAGGCGCGCCGCCGCGAGCGCATTGCGCAGATCGTTGATCGCGACGAGGCCTTGCTGAATCAGACCGGCATTCGCGAGCTGCGCCGCAAGCCGGTGTTCACCACGCCCAACTATTTCCCGCCCGAACAATCGCCGCTGGACGATTTCGGCAGCGACGGCGACGAGGGGCAGGAGGCACCGCGGGAATCGGTGGAGCTGCAGCATTGCTATGTGTGCAAGCGCAAGTACCAGCGCATCCACCATTTCTATGACCAGCTCTGCCATGAATGCGCCGAGTTCAACTACGCCAAGCGCACCGAACTGGCCGACTTGAGCGGCCGAGTGGCGCTGCTCACCGGCGGGCGGGTCAAGATCGGCTATCAGGCCGGGCTGAAGCTGCTCCGCGCCGGCGCCGAGTTGCTCGTTACCACCCGCTTTCCGCGTGATTCAGCCGCGCGCTATGCCGAGGAGGCCGACTTCGAGCAGTGGCGGGATCGGCTGCACATCTACGGGCTGGACCTGCGCCACACGCCCAGCGTGGAAGCCTTCTGCCAGACCCTGTTGAACAGCTACGACCGGCTCGATTTCATCATCAACAACGCCTGCCAGACGGTGCGCCGCCCGCCGGCCTTCTACGCCCACATGATGGAAGGTGAGACCCGCGCGCTGGCGCAGATGTCTCCGGCGGTGCGTCAGCTGATCGGCAACTACGAGGGTCTGCGCGGCAGCGATCTGGTGGCCGAGGCCAGCGCGTTGGCGCGCAGCGGGGATTCCGCTGACTCCGCGCCGGGCTTCAGTCGCGCCGCCGAGCTATCGCAAGTGCCGCTGCTGGCTGACGAGCTGCTCGGCCAGCAGCATCTGTTCCCCGAAGGCCGGCTGGATCAGGATCTGCAGCAGATCGATTTGCGCAAGCAGAATTCCTGGCGCCTGCGCCTGAATGAAGTACCGGCCGTCGAGCTGCTGGAAGTGCAGCTGGTCAACGCGGTAGCGCCGTTCATCATCAACGCGCGGCTCAAGCCGCTGTTGCTCAAGACCCCCGAGCGCGACAAGCACATCGTCAACGTGTCGGCGATGGAAGGGCAGTTCTACCGCAACTTCAAGACCACCCGCCATCCGCACACCAACATGGCCAAAGCCGCGCTGAACATGATGACCCGCACCTCGGCCGCCGACTATCATGCTGACGGCATCCACATGAACAGCGTCGACACCGGCTGGGTCACCGACGAGGATCCGGCCGAACTGGCCGCGCGCAAGGTGATTGAGGAGCGCTTCCACCCGCCGCTGGACATCGTCGACGGCGCCGCCCGCATCGTCGACCCCATCATCGCCGGCTTCAACAGTGGCGAACACGTCTGGGGGCAGTTTCTCAAGGACTACAAGCCCACTGACTGGTAGCGGGAGGTCGCTTTCGCTTTACTGGCTACCGAAACTAGTCCGCATGATTCATGAGTCTTCTACTGCGGCCGCCGGAGAGCAGCCGTGGCGCGATCTGCTCCCTGCAATCGACTCGACGTACACCCAGTACGCCTTCATCGATTTTCGGTCCGCGGACCACGCCACAGCGGCTCGCCGACGCTCTCGCAACGAATTCTCATGACTCACGCGGGCTGGCCACTATTGCACCGCACCAACGGGCAAGCTATCCTTCGCGGCTCTTCGGGCGCATAGCTCAGCGGTAGAGCACTACCTTGACATGGTAGGGGTCACAGGTTCGATCCCTGTTGCGCCCACCACGAAGACCCCAGCAGCAAGCAGCGACAGCCAGGAGTGTGGGACATGAGGACTACCAGGATCTGAAGTCGAACCCGCAGGCGATGTCTACAAAGGGCGCCTGAGCGCCTTTTTTTGTGCCTGTGATTACCGATTTTTGCCGCCATGCGGCAGCAGGGACTGGTCCCTGAGCAAGTGGGAGTTTCCTCATGATCAATGTCACGCTACCCGATGGCTCCAATCGAGCCTTTGATGCCCCTCTGTCGGTGGGCGACGTCGCCGCCTCCATCGGCCCCGGTCTGGCCAAGGCCGCGCTGGCCGGCAAGATCGACGGTCAGTTGGTGGACCTGAGCAAGTCCATCGATCGCGACGTCAAGCTGGAAATCGTCACCGAGAAGCACGAAGACGCGCTGGAGATCATTCGTCATTCCACGGCGCATCTGCTCGCCCAGGCCACACAGCGGCTGTTTCCCAAGGCCCAGGTCACGATCGGCCCGGTGATCGATAACGGCTTCTATTACGACTTCGCCTTCGAGCGCCCGTTCACGCCCGAGGATCTGCAGGCGATCGAGGCGGAGATGGCCAAGATCGCGAAGCAGAAGGTTCCGGTGCAGCGCTCGGTGATGGAGCGCGACGAGGCGGTGGAGTTCTTCAAGGATAAAGGCGAGTTATACAAAGCCGAGATCATTGCCTCCATCCCCAGCAACGAAGAGCTGTCGCTGTACTCGCAGGGCGAGTTCATCGATTTGTGCCGCGGGCCGCATATTCCGGATACGGGTCGGATCAAGGCATTCAAGCTGCTCAAGGTGGCTGGCGCCTACTGGCGCGGCGATTCACGCAACGAGATGCTGACCCGCGTCTACGGCACGGCTTGGCTGAACCAGAAGGATCTGGACGCCTACCTGCATCAGATTGAGGAGGCAGAGAAGCGCGACCACCGCAAGGTGGGCAAGGCGCTGCATCTGTTCCACATGCAGGAAGAGGCGCCGGGCATGGTGTTCTGGCACCCCAAGGGTTGGTCGCTGTGGCAAAGCGTGGAGCAATACATGCGTCGCGCCTACAAGGACGGCGGCTACCAGGAGGTGAAGTGCCCGTCGATCCTGGATGTCAGCCTTTGGAAGCGGTCCGGACACTGGGACAACTATCAGGAGAACATGTTCTTCACCGCTTCGGAGCACCGCGAGTACGCGCTGAAGCCGATGAACTGTCCCGGACACGTGCAGATCTTCAACTCCGGCCTGCACAGCTATCGCGATCTGCCGCTGCGCTTCGGCGAGTTTGGCTCCTGCCATCGCAATGAGCCCTCCGGTGCGCTGCATGGGCTGATGCGGGTGCGCGCCTTCACCCAGGACGACGGCCACGTGTTCTGCACCGAGGCGCAGGTGGAGGATGAGGTCAAGGCCTTCCATCGGCAAGCGCTCAAGGTCTACAGCGACTTCGGCTTTGACAACATCGACATCAAGCTGGCCCTGCGTCCGGAGAAGCGGATCGGCGACGACGCGGTTTGGGATAGCGCGGAAGCATCGCTGCGCGCGGCGCTCAGCGCTTGCGGGGTGGAGTGGGAGGAATTGCCCGGCGAGGGCGCCTTCTACGGACCGAAGATCGAGTACCATATGAAGGACTCGCTAGGTCGAGCCTGGCAGTGCGGCACCATGCAGGTGGATTTCATGATGCCGCAGCGTCTGGACGCCGAATATGTGGCCGAGGACAACGCGCGCAAGCATCCGGTGATGCTGCATCGGGCGATCGTCGGTTCACTGGAGCGTTTTATCGGTATTTTGATCGAACACTACGCCGGTTCCTTCCCCGCCTGGCTGGCACCGACGCAAGTTGTGATCGCCAATATCACCGATGCGCAGGCCGAATTTGCCTCCGAAGTCAGTAAATCCCTGCAATCTAAGGGCTTTAGAGTGGTTGCGGACTTGAGGAACGAGAAAGTCGGCTATAAAATCCGCGAACACACGCTGCAGCGGATTCCTTTTGTGCTGGTCGTCGGTGACCGGGAGAAGGAGTCTGGCAGCGTTGCCGTGCGCAGGCGATCCGGGGAAGACTTGGGTAGCATGAAGGTGGAAGCCTTCATAGATTTGCTCAGTTCAGAGATCGACGGTCTGCGTTGAGCTGGCGGCCGGAATGCTCCGGCCGTCGTTAATTGGAGGGTACGCCCATCTCAGCAAACGATAGAGCGAATCGTCGCAACGAGGAGATTCGTGCACCGCGGGTCCGCGTGATAGACGCGGATGGGGAACAGGCAGGAATACTGTCGCGAGACGAAGCACTGGAATTGGCACAAGGTGCGGGGATGGATCTGGTCGAGATCCAGCCCAACGCCGATCCGCCGGTGTGTCGAGTGATGGACTTCGGCAAGTTCCGCTTTGAGCAGCAGAAGAAAGCCAACGCAGCCAAGAAGAAGCAGAAGCAGACCCAGGTCAAGGAAATGAAATTCCGGCCCGGGACTGAAGAGGCCGACTATCAGGTCAAGCTGCGCGCCATTCATCGCTTTCTGGAAGAAGGTGATCGAGTGAAGATCAACCTGCGCTTTCGCGGTCGTGAGATGGCACATCAGGAATTGGGTCTGGCGATGCTCCAGCGTCTGGAGAAGGACCTGGAAGAAGACGCCAGCATCGAACAGCGGCCGCGCATGGAAGGCCGCGTCATGAACATGATGATTGCCCCGAAGAAGCGCTAGCGCGATAGGGGAATCAGATTGCAGGAACCAGGGTGCTCAGGGTGAGCGTTCTGGGTAAGTCGTCGCAATGAGTATGGATGGAAAGCGCCCTGGTGGCCACTCACGCGGCAAGCGATAAAACAAGGAACGGCAATGCCTAAGATCAAGAGTAACCGCGGAGCGGCCAAACGCTTCCGCAAAACCGGGTCTGGTCGCTTCAAGTGCGGCCATGCCTTCAAGAGCCACATCCTCACCAAGAAGTCGACCAAGCGTAAGCGCGGTCTGCGGGCGCCCAATGCGGTCGCCAAGGTGGACGCGCCGGGC
Source organism: Gammaproteobacteria bacterium (assembly GCA_030430155.1). Classification (GTDB taxonomy): domain Bacteria; phylum Pseudomonadota; class Gammaproteobacteria; order Xanthomonadales; family SZUA-5; genus SZUA-5. The sequence goes on along the minus strand of JAUIFV010000046.1, from coordinate 16,027 downwards.
GTTGCCCGGATGCTGCCCTACGCCTGATTGTTGGAGGAATAAACCATGGCTCGTGTAAAAAGGGGCGTAACCGCCCGTCGTCGTCACAAGAAAATCCTGTCCCGCGCCAAGGGCTATTACAACGCCCGGCGTAAGGTCTTCCGCGTTGCCAAGCAGGCCGTCACCAAGGCCGCTCAATACGCCTACATCGGTCGCAAGCAGAAGAAGCGCAACTTCCGCTCGCTGTGGATCGTGCGCATCAACGCCGCGGCGCGGATGTGTGGGCTGTCCTACAGCCGGATGATGAACGGCCTGAAGAAGGCCGAGATTCAGATCGATCGCAAGGTGCTGGCCGATATCGCAGTGCACGATATGGATGGTTTTCGCGTTCTGGCCGACAAGGCCAACAGCGCGCTTGCCGCCTAAGCACTGTTTGGCAGTCTGATCCGCAGCGCCAGCCGCGCTGCGGGTGCATTCCGGCGGCTCACCGGTTTCGGTGGGCCGTCTGCATTTTCGGGGTCCGTGTCGCCACGCTACGCCCCGCCGCCGAAGGAGTAGGCATGAATCATTCCGAGCCAGGTCTGGAGGAGGCCGCGTCCGCAGCATTGGCCGAGCTGCCCGGCATCACCAGCATGGAAGCGCTGGAGCAGCTGCGGGTGAGCTGGCTGGGCAAGCAGGGACGGATCACCGACGCGCTGAAGACCCTGGGCAAGATCGCGCCCGAGCAGCGCAAGGCCGAAGGGGAGCGCATCAACGGCGTCAAGCAGCGCATGCAGGAAGCCATCGCAGCGCAGCGCAGCGCCATCGAACAGGCCCAGCTGGCCCAGCGCCTGGCTTCGGAGCGGGTGGACGTGACCCTGCCCGGGCGCGGCGAACCGGTCGGTACCCAACATCCGCTGACCCGCACCCTGGAGCGCATCGTCGGCATCTTCTCCCAGCTCGGCTATGTGGCCGCTTCGGGTCCGGAGATCGAGGATGACTGGCACAACTTCGAGGCGCTGAATTTCCCCCCGGATCACCCGGCGCGGGCGATGCATGACACTTTCTATTTCCCCGATGGGCGACTGCTGCGCACGCACACCTCGCCGGTGCAGATCCGCGCCATGCTCGGGCAGACGCCGCCGCTGCGGGTGGTTGCCGCCGGCCGCGTCTATCGCAGCGACAGCGACCAGACCCACTCGCCGATGTTCCATCAGGTGGAAGGCTTCGTGGTCGCCGAGGACATCAGCTTCGCTGACCTCAAGGGCACGCTGGCCGAGTTCGTCAAGGCGTTTTTCGAGCAGGAAGTGGAGATGCGCTTCCGACCCTCCTTCTTCCCCTTCACCGAGCCTTCTGCCGAGGTGGATATCCGCTGGGGCGATCGCTGGCTGGAGGTGTTGGGCTGCGGCATGGTGCATCCCAACGTGCTGCGCAACTGCGACATCGATCCCGAGCGCTACACCGGATTCGCCTTCGGCATGGGCGTGGAGCGGTTGGCCATGCTGCGCTATCAGGTCAGCGATCTGCGCAGTTTCTTTGACAATGACTGGCGCTTCCTCGGTCAGTTCGCCTGATCGGTCGCAGCGAGGTCGCTGCATAGCCAACGAAACATCGGAGTAGCGGTATGAAGTTCCCCCTGTCCTGGCTGCACGAATGGGTGCGCCCGTCGGTCGACGAGGAGCAGTTCCTGCACCGGCTGACCATGAGCGGATTGGAAGTCGAAGAGGTGGTCCGTCACGGCGCCGGACTGGAACAGCTGGTGGTGGCCCGTATCGAGGACTGCCAGCCGCATCCCGACGCCGACCGGCTGCGCGTGTGCAGCGTCAACGACGGCAGCGGCGAACGGCTGCAGATCGTTTGCGGCGCGCCCAACGCGCGCACCGGGCTGGTCGCGCCGCTGATCCGGGTCGGCGCCACGCTGCCCGACGGTACGAAGATCGGCAAGGTCAAGCTGCGCGGCGTCGAGTCCAGCGGCATGCTTTGCTCCGGCAAGGAGTTGGGCTTGTCCGGCGATCACGACGGCCTGCTTGAGCTATCCAGCGAACTGCAGCCCGGGCAGGCGCTGCTCGAGGCCCTGAATCTGCCGGATCTGAGCATCGAGCTGGGCTTGACCCCCAATCGCGGCGACTGCCTGTCGATTGCCGGTCTGGCTCGCGAGATTGCCGCTCAGTATAACCTGGCCAGCAGCGCCCCGGCCTGGGCGCCAGCGCCGATCCAGATCGAACGCCAGGTGTCGATCAAGCTCAGCGCGGCGCAGGCCTGTCCGCGCTATTGCGGCAGGGTGATTGAAGACGTGCAACCCGGCGTGGCCAGTCCGGCCTGGATCCAGCAGCGATTGACCCGCAGCGGTCTGCGCCCGATCAATGCGCTGGTTGATGTCACCAACTACGTGATGCTGGAGCTGGGTCAGCCGCTGCATGCCTTTGATGCCGATAAGGTGCAGGGCGACATCGACGTGCGCATGGCCAAGCCCGGCGAGCAGCTGGTGCTGCTGGACGGCAAGCAAGTGGCGCTGGACAGCGACATGCTGGTGATCGCCGACGATCGCGGCGCGCTGGCGCTGGCCGGGATCATGGGCGGCGAGTCGTCGAAGATCGTCGACGGCAGCAGCAGCGTGTTTTTGGAAAGCGCGCACTTCGCCGCCAATGCGATCAGCGGACGCGCGCGTCGTCTGGCCATGCACACTGACGCTTCGCACCGCTTCGAGCGTGGCGTCGATCCCGAACTGCCCCGTCGCGCCCTGGAGCGAGCCACTGAACTGCTGGTGCAGATTGCCGGCGGTCGCGTTGGTCCGGTCGTTGAAGCAGTCGACGCTGACGCGCTGCCCAAGCGTGGCGAGATCGCGCTACGCGGCGATCGTTTGGATCGCGTGCTGGGGATGCAGATCCCCGGTGAACAGGTGCAGCGCATCCTGGCTCGGTTGGGTATGGAAGTGCGCGCCAGCGCAGATGGCTGGGTGGCAATTCCGCCCAGTGCCCGCTTCGATTTGCAGCGGGAAGAGGATCTGATTGAAGAGGTGGTGCGCATCTACGGCTATGACAATGTGCCGGTGCGTCTGCCGCGCGGTGAAATTGCTCTGCACAGTCCGTCGGAAATGAGTATCGGCGATGCGCGACTGCGCCAGTGCATGGTTGCTCGCGGCTATCGCGAGGCGGTCAACCTGAGCTTTGCCGGTGCCCAGCTGTTTGCCGACTACGGTATGGCTGACCACGCGGTGAAGCTGGCCAACCCCTTGTCCGCCGATCTGGGCCTGATGCGCCAGGCGCTGGCCCCCAGTCTGGTGGAGTCGGCGCTGGCCAATTTGCGTCGCCAAGTAGACCGGGTGCGCATGTTCGAGTTGGGTCGCGTGTTCCTGCGCCAGGAGCAAGGCTCGAACGAAGCCGAGCATCTGGCACTGGTGTGCTGTGGCGATGCGGTCGCCGAGCAGTGGGGGATGAGCGCACGCAAGCCGGATTTCTTCGACCTGAAGGCCGACGTCGAGGCATTGCTGGCCAGCTTGGGGCGTGCCGGCGAGGTGCAATGGGTGCGCAGCGAGCAGGCGCATCTGCACCCGGGACGTTCGGCGCTGCTGAAAATCGGCGAGCAAAACGTGGGCTGGGCCGGCGCCCTGCACCCGGCGCTGCAGGCCAAGTTGGACGCTCCGGGCGAGGTCTACGTGGCCGAGTTGAACCTGGATCTGCTGCGCCCGCGCAGTCTGGCCAGGGCGGGTCAGATCTCCCGCTTCCCCCAAGTTCGCCGTGACCTGGCGCTGATCGTCGAGGAAAAGATCAGCTACGCCGACGTGCGCAATGCCGTACTGGCGCAGTCCATCGAGACTCTCAAGGAACTGCGGGTGTTTGATTTGTATCAGGGCAAGGGTGTACCTGAAGGTTCAAAAAGCTTCGCTATCGGCTTGATTTTCCAGCATGATTCACGCACTCTTGGGGAGCAGGAAGTTGACGCCTGGGTCGCCGCAGTGCGGGATCGGTTGACTCATGCTGTTGGGGCAGCTTGGAGGGGATAGGCGTGGCGCTGACCAAAGCTGATATGGCCCAACGCCTTTTTGAAGAGGTCGGACTGAACAAGCGAGAGGCGAAAGACTTTGTCGACGCCTTTTACGACGTCATGCGAGAGGCGCTTGAGCAGGGGGATGGGGTCAAGCTTTCGGGCTTCGGCAACTTCGACCTGCGCGAAAAGAACGAGCGCCCCGGACGCAATCCGAAGACAGGCGAGGAAATTCCCATCTCTGCGCGCAGAGTGGTGACCTTCCGACCCGGTCTCAAGCTCAAGGCGCGAGTAGAAGCGAATGCTGGATCCGGGCAGTAACAGCGAGCTTCCGGTTATTCCGGCCAAGCGTTACTTCACCATCGGTGAAGTGAGCGACCTCTGCGCGGTCAAGCCGCACGTGCTGCGCTACTGGGAGCAGGAGTTCCCCAGCCTCAAACCGGTCAAGCGTCGTGGCAACAGACGGTACTACCAGCGCCACGACGTGCTGATGATTCGGCAGATCCGCAATCTGCTTTACGAACAGGGCTTCACCATTGGCGGCGCCAGGCAGCGCCTGGAAGGCGAATCACGCAGTGACGGTGGCGCAACGCCGATCGCGCTTATTCGTGAAGTACGCGCCGAGCTGGAAGAAGTGCTGCAGCTGCTCAGCACCTGAGCGGCGTCAACCATACCCATTTCGATCACGACTCCCGCGCGTCCCCTATGCCGTGTACTTGTGTGGAGCCAGCCTGCTGGCGATTGAGAGTTTTGGGCACGCCGGATGGCCTCTTGTTGCCGATAGATCCGGTCGCCTGCAGGCAGGCTCCAAAAGCTCAAGCATACGCAGCGATTCGCAGCGCCTCACTCTGTTGTAGGAGCCTGCCTGCAGGCGATCAGATCTTCCGGCCCGAAGAAGCCATCCGAAGAAGTCGTAGGCAGCGTATCGCCAGCAGGCTGGCTCCTACAGTCGAAAGCTCAAGATTGCGCGGCGAATAGCGGCGCTTCGCTTTGCTGTAGGAGCCTGCCTGCAGGCGATCACATTTTCCGGCCCGAAGGAAGCCATCTGAAGAAGTCGTAGGCAGCGTATCGGCAGCAGGCTGGCTCCATAAGCGCCTTAGGCCGCGCCGATCGCGGGACGTCCATAGCGCTGCGCCGACATTCGCACAGGAGCTTGCTTGCGGCCCGATGGCTGCAAGCGCGCTCGGCGCGGACACCAACCGCGCGTCGGATCTCACTCCGGATAATGCATTTTGCCGACCCATCGTGCAGAAGCGCATACGCGCCATTCAATGAAAAAAGGGTATCCATTTAAATCAACAACTTACGATTGGCACGGCTTCTGCAATCAAGTTTGCACCCCAACCAGGAGCAATCCCATGCGTACGATACTGTTGAGTGCCATGTTGATCTTGTTGAGTGCCTGTGCAAGCGGCGGCGGTGGCTACTACGGCGGTGACCGCGGCTACTATGCCGACCGCGGCGGCTGTCAGAGCTGCGGGCGCGTGACCTACATCGAGAGCTACTATCAGGGTGAGCGCAGCAGCGGCGGTGGTGCCGTGGCCGGTGCCATCATCGGCGGTGTGCTGGGCAACCAGGTCGGCAAGGGCAACGGCCGCAAGGCAGCTACCGTGGCTGGCGCGGTGGCCGGTGGCATTGCCGGCAACGAGATCGAAAAGAATGCGCGCGAAGGTGTGCGCTATGAGATCCACGTCGCGATGGACAGCGGGCGCACGGTCGTGTTGCATAAGCGCGATCTCAACGGCATCTACGAGGGTGCGCGGGTCTCGGTTTCCGGAAATCGGATTCGCCGCATCTAGCGACTGAACACAGTCCACGGCATGGGCGGACGGCGTATCTTGTCGTCCGCCTGTGCCGTTCTCATTCCCACAGGGTGACGGCGCTCACCTCCAGGCTGTAGGCCGTGGCCGCCGTTTCGTCTTCAAACTGGCGCGCGTGCAGCCTTCCTTCCACCCAGTACGCGGCGTAGATGTCGGTCATCGGGATCGATGGCACGGTCTTGGCGTAGATGATCTGATTCGGCGGTGGCGGAGGGACGTGAATGCAAGCACCGAAGTAGGGGACCAGGAAGAACTCGCTGAGTTGCCCCTGATCGTCGCTTTCGATCGGTACGATGTAGCCAGGAATGCGGATCTTCAATCCGTCCATTTCCGGCACGGTCTTCGATGAGCCGGTCTGCAGCGCCTTGAAATTCCCGTCGTGGACCACTGGCGGAGCGCTCTGCAGCGCATCGAGTTCATCGGCGGGCATCAGCTCCAGCCAATCGACTTCGCGAACGGCATCACCAGGCTGTGCCGGGGTCTGATTCGACGATTGATCGCTGCACCCCTGTACGGCCAGCAGCGCGGCCAGGGCAAAGGCAAAGCGGCAGAAGGTCGCGCGAGTCCATCGCATGCAGGCTCCAATCCGGAAACGGCTAGGTCAGCCGCCGCATTATGCCGCCTGCGCTGTGGATCCGAGGTCCAGTAGGGACGCCTGATCGGCGAAACGGTCCGCCAACGCGGGGTCATGGCTGACCATCAGCACCGCGCAGGCACTACTATTGGCCTCGGCCAGCAGCAGGTCCACAAATCGATCGCGATTGACCGGATCCAGCGCCGAAGTGGGTTCGTCCGCCAGCAGCAGGGCGGGTGCGCCTATCAACGCTCTGGCCGCGGCGACGCGCTGCTGCTGACCGACCGAGAGGCGATGGCTGGGGCGTTGCCAGTGCTCAGCCTGCAAGCCGAGTGCGTCCAAAAGGTACTCAGCGCGCTGACGTCGCTGCGTCGGGTTATCACCGCTGGCGGCGCGGCGTTGCGGCGCGAACTGCAGCGGCAACAGCACATTGTCGACCACGCTCAAGAACGGCAGCAGGTTGAACTGCTGGAAGATGATCCCCAAATTCTCGGCCCGAAAGCGATCGCGCTGGCGCGTGCTCAGCGACGACAGAGTCTGACCGGCGACAATAATGCTGCCGCTGCGTGGCTGCAGCACCCCGCCAATCAGATTGAGCAGGGTGCTCTTGCCCGAACCCGACGGTCCGCTGAGCAGCAGGGTCTGACCGCGTTCCAGGCTCAGCTGGTTGATGTGCAGCAGCGTACTGGCCGGGTCCCAGCCGAATCGCAGCTGGTCCAGGGCGAGTGCATGCTGCTCATTGTGTGCCGTCGCTGCTTCCATCGACACTACCTGCTCCTGTCTGCCTTGTGTTATTTTATAACATCACGCGCCCGCCATCCCTGGAAGTACTGTCGCCGATGCCCGCTGAATTCGAATCAACGATGAGTATGCCTGCCTACGGTCGCAAGGCGATGCTCACATCGAATGTCGACGAACGCTGGCTTTGGGCTGATCGCGTCGGTGCCGGGCTGTCGCTCTCCTGCGCGCTGCACTGTCTGATATTGCCGCTGCTTTTGGCCTTGGTGCCTTCGTTGCGCGTCGCCGTGGCCGAGGTCACCGAACCCAGCGGCTGGCTGGCTTGGCTGCTGTGGTCGCATGAGGTGGAGTGGGTGGTCGCGCTGACCGTGATTGGCTTTGCCGGCATCGTGTTGCTGCGCGGCTGGCTAAGGCACCGTCAGCCGAATCCGTTGATCTGGTACGCAGCAGGGGCAATCGTGCTGCTGCTGGCCGCATCGGAAGTGATCGAGATGGGTGCCTACCACGGTATCCAGCTGGCCCTGGGCGGCGCGCTGATCGCGATGGCCCACTGGCGCAATCTGCGCGCAACGGCCTCGTGTAAGGGTTCAGAAACCTAGCACCGCATAGTCCGCCCAGGTTCCGCGTTGCGGCCACTGCAGCGGATCAGTTCTGCCATCGTCTACGCGCCCAGATCGCGCGATCATGTGGCTGACTTTCTACAATAGGCATGGCCATGCACGCTGTCAGCTGCCGTGATTTGAACGACATCGAACTGGCCGGCGACAGCCCCAGCCGACGTTCCTTCATTCGGGTGATGGAGGCAGCGGGCGCCCCCGGCTTCGACCAACTGCTGTGCGATCAGCAATGGCTGGCCCAGGTCAAACAGGCCTACGCCAGCACCGGCGCCTTGCTGATGCGAGGCCTGCCGATTGCCGACACCGCACAGGCCGAGCAACTGCTGCTCGCACTGGGCGTGCGCTTTGACGATGACTATCTGGGCGGTGCCAGTCCGCGCAGCCGGATCAGCGATCATTTCTTCACTTCCACCGAGGCACCGGCGCCTTACATCATCAGCTTCCACACCGAGATGTGCTATCTGCGCCAGCGTCCCGGCAAGATCTTCTTCTACTGCATCACCGAACCGGGCCGCTACGGCGAGACCCCAATCTTCGACTGCGCCGGCATATTCGCCGACCTGCCAAAGGCGATGCAGAACAAGATCGAGCGTCTGGGAATGCGCTATAGACGCTATTTCGGGACCCGCAAAGCGCGCTTGTTCAATGTCTACAAGACCTGGATGGAGGCCTTCCACGCCCAGACCCGGGCCGAAGCCGAGCAGGCCTGTCGCCAGCAGGGCTTGGATTTCGAGTGGCAGCCCGACGGCAGCCTGGTGACCCACGCGCAGATGCCGGGACTGATGGTCGATCCGCACAGCGGCCGCAAGTGCATCAGCTTGACCCTCTACAACGGCGTCGCCGCCCCCTATGACCTGAGCAAGTTCGCCCACCGCCTCAATCCCATCGTCCGCCTGGGTTTGAGCAGTTTCATCCGCCTGCAGTACGCCAAGCGGGACGTGTTCATGCGCACCCTCTGGGGCGACGGTACGCCGATCAGTGAGGACGAAACCAAGACCATGATCGACGCCGCCTGGGCCAATTCCAATCTGTTCCGCTGGCGCCAGGGCGATCTGCTGATTCTCGACAATATCCGCTGCGGGCACGGGCGGCTGAATGTGATCAAGCCGCGGCGGATTGCTGCCGCTCTGGGTGATCCTTATACGCTCGATGCCGCCTGACTCGAATCGGATCGAGCTACCGCCGCCCGCGCACCGTCGTATCTCGCGATGACAAATGCAGGTGATACTGAAACCGATCCGGCCGATATAGCGCGGTCAGGTAGTCGAACGGCCGTCCGCGCTGATCGGAGGTGACTCGGGTGACGCTGAGCAGCGGACTGCCGATGGGTACTTCCAGCTGGGCGGCGATGGTGGCGTCGGCGGCGATGGCGGAGATCACCTGGTCGACTTCGCTGAGCTCAATGCCCAGACGACGAAACAGATCCAGTCTGGAGGAGTGGCGCAGGTTCTCGCCGCTGAACAGCGCGCCCAGCGGAATGGTCCAGCTGACGTAGTGGGCAAACGGCATGCCGCCGCTGGTCCGCACCCGAATTGCCCGATCGGCGGCCTCGCCGGTACGCAGCTTCAGCGACTGGGCGATCTTTGTCGGCGGTAGGACGCGGGCGAAGTCGATCAGCCGAATGGTGGTCTCGCGCCCGATCAGGGCCAGGCTGTCGATCATCGTCGTCAACGGCGCGCTGAGGCGGTCGTCGCTGATCTCGAAGGTGACGTAGGTGCCCAGGCCTCGCTGACGCCGGACCAGGGTGGCCGACTGCAGCTCATCCAGCGCGCGTCGCGTGGTGATCCGCGACACCCCGAAGAACTCGGCCAGCTCCAGCTCGCCCGGCAGCCGGGTGCCGTGGCGTAGATCGCCGGATTCGATCTTGTGCTTGAGCACCAGAAACAGCTGGTGGTAAAGCGGTTCCGGTTTCGCCGCGCTTAGTGCGCTGCGATCGGCAGTGGTAAATCCTCGCAAAGGCTCCCCTCCTTTAGCGATGAGTCGGGCGGGTTCGGCAGGCAAGCCCGTGGCGGACTAGCTGCGCTCAGTTGGCCCGCATTATTCATGAACCTTCTACTGCGGCTTCCGCAGGCGCACCGTGGCGCTGCTTGCTCCCTGCTATCGACTCGACGTACCGCAAGTACGCCTTCATCGATTTCCGGTCCGCGATCCGCACCACGGTGCGCCTGCGAAACCCTCGCTACAAACGTTCATGAATAATGCGGGCTTGATCACCCATCAGGGCGAAACTGATCGAGCTCGGCCAGGTCGGCGATCTGGGCGTCGAATGCCAGATTGCCGATCGCGGCGAAGACCCGCTGCGCCTGCGGGTTGGCGGCTGCCGCGACCACCTTGCAGCCACGTCGATTGAGGCTGGTTCGCGCCTTCAGGATCAGCCGGATGCCGGCCGAGCTGATGTACTCCACCTGGGCCAGATCGAAAACGATCAGATTCGGTTCGCAGGTGAGGACGTGGTCCAGTCGCGATTCCAGTGCTTCGGCCGACTCGGCGTCCATGCGGCCGTTCAGCGTGATCACCACCGTGCCGTCGGCTCGATGCTGAACGGTCAGGCCGCCCATTTGGCTACTTCCCTGTTGCAATCAGTGGCCGCCTGCGACCTGGGCCTTTCACAATTGCGGGCTCGCGCTCCCATCCAATACTCCTGCAAAGGGTGCTCAGCTGGTCGGCGCCAGAGCAACGCAAAAACTCAAGTGGTTGAAATGGCCGTGGCGTTCGTGGACGCCCTCGGTAGTGAAATGTCGGACCAGCGGCAGGCCAATGCCGCCTTCGGCGTCCGGCTGGCTCAGCTCCTGGGCGAAGGGGTTGAACTCGCTGCCCGAATCCAGCCAGTCGCACCACACCGCATCGCCGTCGCGAACCAGGGTCAATCGGGCCTCGATCGGCGTCTTCGCTGGTGCGTTGTGACGATGCAGGTTGGTCAGCAACTCTTCCAGCACCAGGATCAGATCGTCCAAGGCGTCGTCCAGCAGTCCCGCCGCATCGGCAAACTCGGTTTGCAGCTCATGCAGCTGGCGAACGATGCCGGGAACGTCTTTGAGCTTGATCGTCCACTCGGTTCTAGCCGATGCATTGGCGATGTTGGAGGTCGGAAGCGGCATCGACGATGGTCCGGTCGGCCCCGATGGCCGGTACAAGCGCGTAGGTTACCAAAGCTGGCGTTGCAAGGCGCCGTTTAGCTCCCGTCCAGGATGGTGAGCGCCGGCTGACTGGAGCGACGCCGCAAGCGGGTGGTTTAGCCGCAGCTAAGCTTTTGGCACTGGACAAAGCAGATTGTCAGTACAGCGACGTTGGTCGCTCGCGATTTGGCCGGTGAGGGATCAGTGCCAAGCGGGTCAAGCGCGCCACACTTGGAGACTAGCGATGACCAAGTCTATGCCGCAATCGTTTTTTTCCCATGCCCCCCGACCGCGCCTGCGTCGGATTTTTGCTCTCTGGGCTACTGTCGTATTTCATCTCGTACTGCTCGGTTTCATGCTGCAACAGGTGGCACCGGAGCTTTTGCCGATCCAACAGCAAAGCCGCCCCGTAGAGATCCCGGTGGTTGATATTTTCCCGCCACCTCCGACCCGGCCTGAACCCGAACCTGAGCCTGAGGAACTGGTTCAAACGGTGGCTCAGACCACCCCGCCGCCGATTCCCGTGCCGCGGACCCACACTCGTCCGCTGCCCGAGCCGGTGACTACCGAACTGCCGTCGCCAAGGCCGATCGTCAATCCGCGCCCATTTGAGCAGCTGATCGGTGTCCCGCAGTCGGCACTGACAACGACCATCGGCAGCGGCTCGGAGCTGCGCTCCGGACTGGACTACCAGTGTCGGCGACCGGTCCGCTATCCCAGAAGAGCGGAGATCAACGGCTGGCAGGGCAGCGTGCGGCTGCGCGCGCGGATTGCCTCCGGCGGGCGGCTGGTCGCCGTTGATGTGGCACAAAGCAGCGGTCGCTCCCAGCTCGACAAAGCTGCCGTGGATTGGCTGAGCCGCTGCACTTTTAGCACACCCGCGCTGGACGGCGCGTCGCTGGAACGAGTCGGCGAGGTTAGCGTGCATTTTGTGTTGAAGTAGTGGGGCTCAGGGCCCAGGGCCAAGGGCCCAGGAGATCAAAAGCAGCTCCGGGCTCCGGCCTTGGCTCTGCTAGGCCCTGGGCCCTGAGCCCTATGCCCTTGAGCCAGGAGGGCCCAGGGCCCAGGAGATCAGCAGCAGCGCCCGGCTCCGGCTTTGGCTCTACTGGGCCCTGAGCCCTGGGCCCTGTGCCCTTCAGCCCCGAGCTAGTCAGAGTCCCCGTCCCTGGCCTTCAACTCATAGCGAACAATGGGCCCGGGAGTCTTCTCGCTAAGGACCAGGACCTCGCTGCATTGCCGATTGAAGGCCAGCGCTTCGGCCTGCGGTACCAGCGGCACCGGCAGCGCCAGCGTCAGCGGATTGCGGCGGGTCATGGCCCGGCTCCAACTCTCGCCGGGGTGGCGGATAAAGCGCTGCACGCTGCTGTAGGTCAGTATCCACAGCTCGCGCCCATCGCAGCTAAAGTCCATCGCGGTGGGCTGGTGCCGGTAGCGCGCGTAGCGGGCGTCGATCTTGCGCTCGGCGGCGGTCGCCTTGGGCATCCGCGGCAGCGGCGTCAGCAGGCGAGCGATTTGCGGTCCGGGGACGCGCAGATCGATGCTGTAGAGCGCCGGCGGGGTGGTGCGCTTGGAGACCAGATAGGCGCGCGGTCGGTGCGGATCGATGCTCAGCGCCTCGACATCATGGGCGCCGTCGGGATAGGTGAAAACCAGCTGCTTGTGCACCGGTATTGCGCTGACGCTGCCGTCGGCCGGAGGCTCTTTGACCAGGTAAACGCTGACCTGGGCGCGCTTGCCCTCGTTGTCGCCGATGTCGGCAATGGCCAGAAAGGGTCCGGCGCCGTGATCGTAGCTGGCCAGATCTTCCCAATCCTGGTTCTTCGCGCCGCTCACCTGGATCTGCGCCTGCAGTGCGCCGCTGGGACTCATGGCCAGGATTTCTGCCGGGTTGCCGCTGTCGTTGACCACCCAGACGATGTCGTCGCTGAGTCGGGAGTAGGCTGCCCCGCTGGCTTCGCCCAGACGTGAGTCGGTGAGGATGCCGGCGATCTGAGCAGCGGGGTCGTCCGCAGCAACGCCGACGCCGCCCAACGCCCAGATCAGGGTGCCGATCAGTACCCGTAGGGTCATGGTGCGAGGTCGCTGTCCACCGCGCTGATCTGCATGGAGCCGAGCAGATTGATCGACGCGTAGAAGCGGGTGGGATCACCATCGCCCAGGGCAAGGGCGATGTGGCCGCTGTTGAAGTCGCCCAAGGCCGCGTCATAGCCACTCCAGCCCTTCTCGGTGCGCGCTTCCACCCAGGCGTGAGGGACGAAGACGCCGCGCTGTCCGGCAAACTCGGAAACATAGGCAAAGCCGGTCACCACCCGCGTGGGGATGCCGCCGGCGCGCCCGATGGCGGCCAGCAGCAGGGCGTGCTCAGTGCAGTCGCCCTGTTTGGAACGGGCGACTTCCAGCGCCGATGCATAGCCCACACTCAAGGTCTTGCCCTCGACATAGCGGGCGACGAAAGCTTCTGCGTCCTCCATCCGCGCAGAGGCGCTGCGCCGGGCTGAACCCAAGGCCTGCTTGGCCAGCGCGACAATCTCCGGGTCATCGGACTGCAGCCAGGGCGTCGGCTGCAGATCCTCCGGGCTGGCTTCGCCCAGGTCCACGCCGGGATCCGGATTGACCTGCAGCCAACCGTCTTTCAGCGGCCGTTGGTGGCCGGTGAGTGGCAGTCCGGCCAGCCCATCGCCGACCAGTTTGAAGCGGATCGGCTGATGCGGATTGATGCGATCACCATCGGGCGCGCGCAGCAACAGCTGCTGCAGCGACTCAGCGCCCTGGTTGGGCGCCAGTGCGCATTCGCGATCGCAGCGCACGATCTCCACCTTCATTCCCAGCAGATCCATGCTGATCCGCTGCGGCACGTAGGCCGGATCGACGAAGGCGCGCGCGCGCACCGGCGGATCGGCGTAGTAGATGGCCTGCTGGACCTCGATCAGCGACATGTCTGCATCGAGCACCTCCACGGTGCTGCGCTCGCCAATCTCGGTGACCACCCGCACGCTCTGCTGCAGGCTGGGTTGGAAAGCGAGGAACTCGACCGTGCTGCCAGGCACCATCTTGCTGGCCAGGATGGCCTGACGTTGGCCTTCGAATAGCAGCGCGTTGTCCGGCAGTCTGAGTACCGATTCGGACCTGGAGCCGCCGACATCCGTGATCACCTTGAAGCGCCCGTCGGGCAGCCGCTCGCCGCTGAAGCGGCTGATGCTGCCGGACATTTCCATCTCCGCAGTGAAGGCCAGCGGGGTGCCGTCGATGGATTCGATGGTCTCCTCCATCGAGCGCATGTCGACAGTGACGCCAGCTCGACGCAGCTGCAGGCTCATCGCCTCCCGCGTACGCACTCGGTCCGGCCATTGCTCACGTTCGCTCAGCGCGTGTCCCGCCTTCAGCCCGTCGAACAGCACCGCCTGCCAATGCTGCTCGAGCTTGGACTCGCTGGTCTTGGCCAGCGCCACCGACGGCAGCATTGCCATGAGCAATGAGACGAGCAGCGCGAGCAGCCTGTGGCCCGGCAGCAATGGGATAGGGTGCGCAGCGGCGGCAGGTGCATTCATCAAGCGGGCTGGCTCGGCAACAAAGTCCGCCATTGTGCCAGCAGTGACGGTGAACCGCAGGGCTAGTGTGGTGTCCCCAAAGTAAGTTGAATTTAGTTCAGATGGATTTTGGTCTGAGACTAGGCGCGAGGAGCAAGGCATAGCTTTGCCTATGGCTGCGACGAGCAACGACGTATCAGCGCAAAAGACGCTGAAATAGATCAAGTTAATTTGGGGACACCACACTAGGGACTCGGGATGCACGCCGCACCGCGCTGATCGCTACAATCGGCTGCGCCACCATCTATGGAATCACTCATGACCGCACTTGGAACCCCGCGCTCGGCCTCGGCCACTCGATTGATGCTGCTCGGTTCGGGCGAGCTGGGTAAGGAAGTGGCCATCGAAGCGCAGCGGCTGGGCGTGGAGGTGATCGCCGTGGATCGCTACGCCGACGCGCCGGCGATGCAGGTGGCGCACGCCGCCGAGGTGATCAACATGCTCGACGGGCAGGCGCTGGAGGCGCTGATCAAGCGCTATCAGCCGGATCTGGTGGTGCCGGAGATCGAAGCCATTCACACCGCGACGCTGGCCGAGCTCGAGCAACAGGGGCAGCTGGTGATTCCCACCGCACGCGCCGCGCAGCTGACCATGGATCGCGAGGGCATTCGGCGTCTGGCTGCCGAAGAGCTGGGCTTGCCAACCTCGCCCTACCGCTTCTGCAACGATCGTGCGGAGTACGAAGCGGCGGTGCAGGCTCTGGGTCTGCCCTGCGTGGTCAAGCCGCTGATGAGCAGCTCGGGCAAGGGCCAGAGCCTGCTGCGCAGCGCCGAGGACATCGAGCCGGCATGGACATACGCCCAGGAAGGCGGCCGCGCCGGTGCCGGGCGGGTCATCGTCGAGGGTTTTGTCAGCTTCGATTTCGAGATCACCCTGCTCACCGTGCGCCAACGCGGCGGCACCAGCTTCTGTGAGCCCATCGGTCACTATCAGGTCGACGGCGACTACCGCGAGTCCTGGCAGCCGCAGCCGATGTCGCCGCTGGCGCTGGAGCGGGCCCAGGACATCGCCCGTCGAGTCACCGACAACCTCGGCGGCCGCGGCGTATTCGGCGTGGAGCTGTTTGTGTGCGGCGACGAGGTGCTGTTCAGCGAGGTCTCGCCGCGTCCGCATGACACCGGTCTGGTGACCCTGATGGGCCAGGATCTGTCCCAGTTCGCCCTGCACGTGCGGGCCATTCTGGGCCTGCCGATCCCGGCCATCCGCCAGCGTGGACCCAGCGCTTCGGCGGCACTGGTGGCCGAGGGTCACGGCAAGGCGATGCGCTATCACGGCATCGACAAGGCGCTGGCCGAGCCGGACACCGAGCTGCGCTTGTTCGGCAAGCCCGAGGTGCAGGGACAGCGCCGGGTCGGCGTCTGCCTGGCCCGCGGCGATGATTTGTTCAGCGCGCGGGAGCGGGCGCGGCGGGCGGCGGAGCAGGTGCGGGTGGCGTTTGGCTAGCGCCGAACGCTAGCTAGGGCCCAGGGCCCAGGGCTTAGGGCCCAGGACAGCAAGAGCGTGCGGGAGCTCGGACGGCGGGCGGCGGATCAGATCGGGGTCACCATTGATTAGCTCGGAAGGTGAGGGCCCAGGGCCCAGGGCCCAGGAAAGCAACGGCGTGCGGGAACCAGGCTTCTTCGGGCCCTGGGCC
>JAUIFV010000250.1 GCA_030430155.1 Gammaproteobacteria bacterium | reverse complement strand
CGAGTCAACCCGACCTGAAACCAGCCCAGATTCATGCCGATCTGGCTGCTGTTGGCGCCGCTCCAGACGTAGGTCAGGACCCGACCACTTTGATCCTCTATCAAATCCAGGCGCAGTATCGGCAGTTCGGCATTGGCATAGTGCAAGCGGGCCAACTCCAGTGACCAGCCGCTGGGACTGCCGTCATCCCAGAGCACCTCCAAGCGCTGACCACCGTCATGCAGGCGCAGGTCATTGCGCGTATGCCACGGTCGCTGAGCGTCACCCGAGCGCGCCATAGGACCTGCCGGGTTGATAGCCAGCCAGCCGCTGAACTGACTGGCCCGCTGCAGTTCCAGCACCACCGCGGGCGCCGGTGGCTGTCCAACCACCCCGCTGCGGCTCTCCACCACCAGCCTGTCGTCCTTGAGTAGGAGTTGATCGTTGACGTAGCGTGGGGTCACGCCAGGACGCTCATCCACCAGGCAGTCCTGACCGTCGATAACGCCGGACCAGCCGCCGTCGACGGTCGGCTGCCAAAGCAAACTGCAGCCGGGTGATGGGATCAGATCCTGATGGCGCAGTTCCGGCTGCTGGCCGGCGCGGAGCAGAGCAATGTAACGTTCCGGTTGCCGAAAGGCGTAGACATCCTGACGCACCGCGCCCGTACCGCGCTCCAGGGCAAAGCGCCAAATGCGCAGCCGCACCTGCCCTTCGGCCAAACCACCGCCGCTCTGTTGCACCAGAAACAGCCGCTTGCCGACCTTGGGCGCCTGTAGCGGGTCAATGGAATAGTGCAGCCGAGGCAGCTGAGTTGCAGCACCGCCCTGGCTCAGCAGCCAGCGCTGCTGGTGGTTGTCCCACTCTCCGGGCAATTGTCCGACGATGCGATCCAGCGCCTGCTGCGGGGTGAGCAGGCTAAGCGGCACGTTCGCTGGCGGTGCCGCCGCTGCGGACTCGGGAACTGTGCTGCGCTGCGGAGCACCAGCGCAGCCGTACAGCAGCAGCGCCGCAGCCATCATCAAGGCAAGATCCTTCAGTCGCATGCCCTAGCCTCCTTTGACCCGAGCGCAGTTCGCGGCAATCTGCCCAGCACTTGCCAACCACACCTGCTCGCGCTGGCCGATATAGGCGAGCAGTTGTCGTAGTGCCTGGATCGCGCCGCTACGACCCACGCCAGCCGGCGAGATGCACAACCCGTAAAGGCTGCTTTGCTCCTCCAGATGCAGGCAGTCGAAAGCATCCATGGCGTACTGCAGCCACTCATCGGGGGTCCACCAGGGCTGCTGCAGCATGCAGCTATCGGTGCAGTCCGGATCCAACGGCAGCACCAGCGTTTGGGCATTGTGCTGCTCGATCCAGTATGGCGTCGAGGTGGCGTCCAAACGGAGCAAATAGCGCGGCCGGTCTTCGAATGCTTCGACTATAGCCAGATCCGACCCGGCACCTTCCGACGGCGCAGCGAGTTGCTGTACCGCTTCCCCACCGAGACCGGCCCGCCCGCCAACCCAGGTCAGCGGGACCTGCAGCTGTGCTGCACTATCGATCAGTCGCCCTCTGAGCCGCTCCATCGCTGTCGCCGAATACTCGGTAGATACGGCCCCGTCCCTGACCACCACACAAACCGCCAACCGCGCGTGGTTGGGCCAAGGTGGCACCATCGTCGTTCCCGCTGAATCACTTGATCCCACCTTGGCCATCCGTCCGTGCAGCCCAAATGCAATGCGTGACGATACACAGATTGGCTTGCCCGCCCAAGCGATGGCGGGACCCTCCGATCGTCGCCAAGTGCATGCCGTTCGCTGCACGAGATTCCGTTTAGGGATTGCCTACAAGGCATACTAAGGCGCTGCGAAAGCGTCGCTAGTGTGGTGAACCGCACACGTTGAACACGTTCCGATGGACAATTCCTGAGGCAACGCAAGAGGAGGAGTCATAGCAAGGCTATGGCGACGACGAACAACGCCGCAGTCAGGGAAATGGCTCACTAGCGTGGTGAGATCAAGGAACTAATGGGTCACCGCACTGCAACGTTCAATGCGCGCGAGTTCGTCAGGTCTGGGAGCCTAGAATGTCTGAGCCGCAATCGCTGATAGCCGCCGACCCACGCAAGCGCCGCCAGGCGCTTTGGGTGGCGGTCGCCATGCTCGCAGTAGGCGTGGTCGCATTTGTGCTGCTGCGGGGACAAATCGCGCAAATCAATGTGGCCCTGGACAACAATGACCACGAGCAGGCCATCTGGCTATCGCGCCGACTCGGCGTGGTCGTGCTCGGTTCACTATTGATAGGGGCCGTCGGTCTGGCCATGGTTTGCGAGAAAGTGGCCCGGGACAGCCTGCTGCAGGGCCACTTCCCTCCCTCCGGCGTGACTCTGCTGTTTACCGTTCGAGTCAGAACCGGAGCAGAGCTGCGGCGCATCGCCTGGCTGCTGCGAACTCTCGCCGTGGTGCTGATCCTGCTCGCCAGCGGGTTGGCCGGCTGGTCGGGATTGATGCTGTATCGCCTTTACTGAATTCTCATCACGCTCTGCATTCACAGTGCTGCCAGGGCTTCGTCGAGATCGGCTATCAGCGCGCTGGCAGGCTCCAATCCAACCGACAGGCGAATCAAATCGAATGGCAACGGCTGGCTGGTCGAACGGTAGGATTGCTCATTGAGCAGGCAGGCTACCGGAAACGCCAGCGACTCGTAGCTGCCCCAGGAACAGGCCAGCAGAAAGCACTTCAGGCTGGCGCAGAATCGGTCCACGGCGGCCAGATCTTCCGCCGCGATACGTATGGAGAGCAGACCGCTGCAGCCACTGAGCTGGCTTTGGCTGAGCTCGCGCTGACTGTCGCTGGCTGATCCTGGAAGGTACAGCGCGGTGATCTTCGGGTGCGCCGACAAATATTCAGCCAGTTCCCGCGTGGTTTGCGCCGTCCGCGTCATCCGCACTTCCAGGGTCCGCAGCCCGCGGATCATCAGCCAGGCGTCATGCGGCGACAGCAGCGCGCCCAGAGTCATGAAAGGTCCGCGGAAGATGCGCTGTATCAGCTCTGCGCTGCCACACACGACGCCAGCGACCACGTCACTGTGCCCATTGAGATACTTGGTCGCCGAGTGCGCCACCAGATCGATGCCCAGAGCCAGCGGCGATTGGTGCAACGGGCTGGCCCAGCTGTTGTCGCAAAGGGTCAACGCACCGTGTGCCTTGGCAATTTGCGCGACAGCGGCCAGATCCTGCTGCTCGAAGGTCATCGAGTTGGGGCTTTCAACCACGATCAGTCGCGTTTGCGGGGTCAATGCCGCGGCGAAATTGGCGCTGTCGGTGCCATCGACGAAGGTGGTGCGCACCCCGAAGCGTGGCAGCATGTCGCGCAGCAGCACTCGGGTCCAACTGTAGGGTCGATTGACGCAGACGATGTGGTCACCCTGACCGACCAACGCGATCACCGCCGCGCTGATCGCCGCGGCGCCGGAGCCGAAGGCCAAAGCCTCCGCAGCGCCTTCTAGTGCGGCCAGCTTTAGGCGCAGCGTTTCCACTGTGGGGTTGTTGCCGCGGCTATAGAAAGGCGTCTTCAGCTCATCGGCAAGCGCTTCGCGCATGCCGGGAACGTCGGTAAAGCAGAAGTTGGAGGTCTGATAGATTGGCGGTGCAACCGCGCCGCGGTGACTGGCGCGATCTTCACCGAGATGATTGAGGATGTAGTGCAGATCCACGGTCGTCGCTACGCGCTGCCGATGATCTCAGGCAATGATTCGCGCAGCGCATCGGCGGTTGCCGGATCCTCCATCGCCATCGCCACTGTCGCCTCGACGAAGCCGAGCTTGTTGCCGCAGTCGAAGCGCTTGCCGCTGAAGCGATAGCCGTGCACCGGCTGCTCGGCGAGCAGTGCTGCGATCGCGTCGGTCAGCTGGATCTCGCCCCCGGCGCCAGGCTCGGTTGCGGCGAGCAAATCGAAAATTCGTGCGGGAAGCACATAGCGACCGACCACACCGAGGTTGCTGGGCGCATCTTCCGGCGCCGGCTTTTCGACAATGGCCGAAACTCTGATCAGTTCGTCTCCGGCGTCCTCACCGTCAATAATTCCGTAGCGCGACGTCCACTGCGGATCCACCGGCTCCACCGCGACCACCGCGCCACCGACCTGCGCATGGACCTTGGCCATCTGCGCCAGCGCCGGTGTTTGCCGATCGAAGATGAAGTCGTCTGGCAGGATCACCCCGAAGTCGGCGTCACCGACCACCGATCGCGCACACAGCACCGCATGACCCAGCCCCAGTGCCTGCTGTTGCACCACGTAGACCGTTTCCACGCCCTCCGGCAACACCTCTCGCGCCACCCGCAGCAGATCATGCTTTTCCCGGCGTACCAGCGTGTCTTCCAGCTCGTAGGCGACATCGAAGTGATCGGCGATAGCGCGCTTGTTGCGGTTGATCACAAAGACCAGCGTATCGGCACCGGCCGCCACAGCCTCGTCTACTGCCCATTGGATCAACGGTCTGTCGACGATGGGCAGCAGTTCCTTTGGAACCACCTTGGTCGCCGGCAGAAAGCGCGTCCCCAGTCCGGCAACGGGAAACACCACTTTGCGCAATCCGGGCTTCATCCTTTGCTTTTCCTTCCTTGGCTGTTCTGAATACTGATCACGTTGTCGTCGCTGCCGATGCGACCGAACTCCGGCACCAGTTCGGTGACCACCGCGCGCATCTTGTCCTCGTCAAAGGCGCGCACTGCGTGGGCCGCCTGCACCAGCAGGCGCTGTAGCTGCTCGAAGTCCACTTCACGATGCCGAGCCAGAAAGATCTTCTTGTGACTGGTCTGCTGGTAGGCCTCGTGTTCGTGAAATAGCTCTTCGAAGAGCTTCTCGCCGTCGCGCAACCCGGTGTAAACGATCTGAATGTCCTGATCGGGCAGCTTGTTGGCCAGGCGGATCATCTGCTCGGCCAGATAGCGGATCTGGATCGGCTCGCCCATGTCCAGCGCATAGATCTCCCCGCCCTCGCCCAGCACCGCCGCCTGCAGGATCAGCTGGCAGGCTTCCGGAATGGTCATGAAGTAGCGAGTGATTTCGGGGTGGGTGACCGTGACCGGGCCACCACTGCGGATCTGTTCGCGGAACAACGGCACCACGCTGCCGGCCGAATCGAGCACGTTGCCGAAGCGAACGGTCACGAACCGCGTGTTGCGCTCCAGCGCGAGCG
>JAUIFV010000045.1 GCA_030430155.1 Gammaproteobacteria bacterium | reverse complement strand
AACAATGCCACCCGACCTCGCACGCCAACAGGTGGGGTGGAATTCTGGGATTTCAATGGGGGCGATGGGATCGGTGCCGTCTTTCCAGAAACTGCGGAAGGGCAACTTCTCGCCAGTGCGGTAAAAATGCGCCAGATAGCCCCAGTCGCAGTGGAAATAGTCGGCTACCCACTGATCCAGGTCGCGCACCCCGGCCTCGTGAAACAGGGCCAGGCTGAGCTGCGCGGCTTCCAGCTCGTAGTCATAGAGCTCGGCCAGGCGCTCTTCGCTGATCCCGGGGTCGGGGGCCTGCACGCCGAGGGTGCGGCCGCGTTCGGACAGATTCCACTGCACGGTGTGGCCGAACAAATGGGCGATCACAAACAGCGCGTCTTCGGCGCTCAGATCGTGATCGACCTTGATCACTGCACCATCCAGATCACCGGTGAAGGGCTCGGGCACGTCGCTGATCCGTATCGGCACGCCGTAGCGGTCCTCCACCCAGGGCTCGATGCGGTTGAAGGCCTCGCGGAAGCGCTCTTCGCTGGGGTGCTGGTAGTCCGCCGGTGCGTTGCTCACAGCTGGATCACTCCTTCGATCTCGATCATCAACTCCTGGCGGCAGACTTCGCCCTCAAGCACTACAAACTGCACCTGAGCCGGAAAGGACTGCTGGACCAGCTCGGCAGCCTCGGCCAAGCGATCGCCGTCGCGCACGTAGACGCGGAAAACCGCGCCGGTGTGATAGCCGATGGAGCGGCCGCGGACATCACCGGCCTGTACCAGCAGGCTGTCGATATTGCGCCGAATCTCGGCCACCTGCGCAGCCAGGTCGCCGTCATGCATGGATTCGTGACCGACCAGGCTGGCGGTGCCGCTGATCAACAGCAGCTCGCCACGGGCGCCTTCCCAGTACATTGCTCGGGAGAAGCGCGGCGGGTTGATGCCGTATTCGCGCGGGTAGCGCTTGGGGGTGACCTGACGCGGATTGTCCAGACAGCGGCCGGGGCGCTTGCTGGCCAGCCAGATCACCTGCAGCCGGGAGGACTGCCCGGGCCGACCGATGACCGTCGCCGCCGGATCTTCGTCGAACCAGTCGCGCTCCAGGGCGCGCTGGCGGCCGGAGCAGAACTGCTTGTAGCGTTCCTCGTCGCCGTCGCCTGCGTTGATTTGCGAGTAGTAGTTCCAGACCCGCAGCACAAAGGGATAACCGGAAGCGCGGGCGTAGTCGGTGAGGCGCCTGTAGGCCTCCTCTGAGGTGTGCGCGAAGTCGTCGAAATCGTACTCGCTGAGCTTCAGATCGGCCATCATCAGCTCGTCGTCGGCGACGAAACCGGCGCTGCCCAGCTTGCCGTAGCGCAGCCGGCCGTGCGGCCGCCAGACCTCGGCGCGGTCCTCATACAGCGGCAGATCCACCGCGCAGTGATCCTCATCGCGCGGTTTGAAGCCGAAACGCCACTGCGCCAGCAGGCCGCGTTGCTCGCGCGGCGGCGCCAGCTCGATCAGTCGGGAGGGGTTGGCAGCGGATTCGGGCACTTCGGACACGCTTCATGACGCCGTACAAGCGTTCAATGATAGCCGCGAACCGTGGCCGGCATGGGTCATGCCTGCCTACAATCGGCGCCTTTGACTCCCGGAGCCCGCCATGGACAGCGTCGCCGTTCGCGCCTTTCTGCTCGATCTGCAGGATCAGATCTGTACCCGTTTGAGCGAACTGGACGGCCAGGCCGCCTTTGGCGAGGACAGCTGGCAGCGCACCGAAGGCGGCGGCGGGCGGTCCCGCGTGCTGCGCGAAGGCGCGCTGTTCGAGCAGGCCGGGGTCGGCTTCTCCCACGTGATGGGCGCCAATCTGCCGCCATCGGCGACCCAGTCCCGCCCCGAGCTGGCCGGACGCGGTTTCGAGGCGATGGGCGTGTCGCTGGTGCTGCACCCGCGCAATCCCTACGTGCCCACCACCCATATGAACGTGCGCATGTTCAGCGCCGTTGCCGCGGGCAAGGATCCGATCTGGTGGTTCGGCGGCGGATTCGATCTGACCCCGTTTTATCCATTTGACGAGGACGTGCGCCACTGGCATCAGGTTGCCCATGACCTCTGCGCGCCCTACGGCGAGAGCGTCTATCCCGAGCACAAGGCCTGGTGCGACCGCTATTTCTACCTCAAGCATCGCGACGAGACCCGCGGCGTCGGCGGACTGTTCTACGACGATCTGAATCAGTGGGACTTCGAGCGCTGCTTCGGCTACACCCAGGCCGTTGGCCGCGGATTCCTGGATGCCTATGTGCCCATTGCCGAACGCCGTCGCGACACGCCTTTCGGCGAACGCGAGCGCGAGTTCCAGCTCTACCGCCGCGGTCGCTACGTCGAGTTCAATCTGGTCTACGACCGCGGCACCCTGTTCGGCCTGCAGTCCGGCGGCCGCACCGAGTCGATCCTGATGTCGCTGCCGCCGAGGGTGCGCTTTGAATACAACTATCGCCCCGAAGAGGGCAGCGCGGAGGCGCGGCTGAACGAGTATCTGGTGCCGCGGGATTGGCTAGGCGAGCGTGGCTAGGCGAGCGCTATCGACACGACCCTGCTGCGAAGACCGTTCCGCGAAAATCGCGGGCGAACTGCGCTGAACTCTCTGGATTCACCTGTTCGACCCGCCAGCGAAGGGATTTACAGGTACTCACCACGAGGCTGGCAACGCCTAGCGGCTGCGTGTTGAGTGTAGGTCCATCAGCAGCGGCCGGCTGACTGGGGTCGGAGAATTGCCATTCGCCGTTGGGAATGCGCTGCACGCTTAACCAGCGTCCGTTGGGACGACCCCACACACCGGTGCCTTGAATCAAATCCAATGCCAGCCAATGGTTGTCGTCGGCGAAATACACCTTGGCACCATCGGCAGAGCGTAGCCGATCGGAATAAAGTTCTCGGAACTGCAGCGGAAACGGCGCCGGGAAGGTCTCGGCAATACTCAACAGCCAGCCTGAATCGACCAGCGGATACAGCGCGGCGCGGCGCGGCGTTGCGCTGCCGCGCTGACCGGTAGGCCGCGGAAAGTCAGCGGCTGGCGGTGCGCCGAGGTCGTAGTCGCGCGCTCCTGTATCGGCAAATACCGGCTGCAGTTTCCACCATCGCGCGACCGCGGCGGACTCAAAGTCCGAGGCCCTGGTGAGCTCAACCAACATGGTTTGCTGCTGTCGATCGCGAGGACGCTGACCGACCACCAAACCCTGATTGGCATCGTCGTCACGTCGCCAGATGCCGTCGGCCGGCGGGCCAACCGGTGCCGGCAGCTTGAGCAACAGATTAAGGTCGGCTGTACCCAGATTCGTTCTGAACTCGCGATCTTGACGGCCCTCCAGTTGGATCAAAGCGCGGCCACTTGGGTCGGCGCCGACTGCGCGCACGACGCATTGATCAAAGCCGCAGGGTAGCCAGACCCGCGCATCCGCCGGTGGCCAGATGGGCTCGGCGAGCAACCCTTTCGAGAGCCCCGCAACTCGCCACATACGCTGCGTAGCGTCGGTTTCAGCCAGATTGACCACGGCGTGGGTACCGGCGGTGAGCCGAGCAGGAAGCCCTTGGCGCAGGGTCGATCCGGTTTGCAGATCGAAGATCAAACGGGTGGCCTCCCGGCCCAAATCCTCGCCCACTTCCAGCGACAGGACGGCGTCGCTGGCAGCCAATCTGAGATTGTCGACGCTTGTCGCCGCGGAGAACGGCAACGGTACGCTCCAGCGCAGCTGCCCGGTTGGCGAGACTTTCTCAATGCGTCCGCTGGTAAGTGCATCTACGCTAGCGGGAGTCACCCGAAGATCCTGACTAAGCAGGATCAGCTCACCATCGCTGAGCCAAATACCGGTTAACGGCTGGCTGGCAAGCTCTATGCCGCCGACTGCGGCGACAACTTGAGCAGATTCGTCTATCAAGCTGTTGCCTAGCAGCCCGCTCAAATCCGGTTCAAGAACCACCGGAGGCAGAAAGCTCACGCTGGGCGATTGATAGTCGACGCCACCGAAGGGGTCCACCACGGCCCGCCAGGTTGGTGAAAGCACCGCATTCAGACTGCGACCCAGGATGACCGAGTTTCCCGCGGCGTCCGCGCCCAAGCCGATCAACCTGGAATCGGGCCCCGGCATGCGAACCTCGGTCTGCTGGATCTCCGCCACATCACGCCTTTGGACGCAAACCAGGTGCGACACGTCTTCCCGTTCAGGTGTCGCCGGGTTAGGACTATGCAGCGCGCAACTTTGAGCTTCTGTCAGTACTGGCCGGGAAACTACCCCCGGTTGGCTGAAGCTCGGCACCCCCGGAGCGTAAGTTACCCAACTGCGCTCAACGCTGAAGTCGATTCTACTCATCGCCAGGACGGCATTTGCCGATGGCGCCGTCGATGGGTTGAGCAACTCGCTCAGCCAAAGCTCACTCGCCTGGCCGTCGATGACCCCGACGCCAGTGAAGGGCGTCCGTATCGAGCGGACAACGGGTGCAAGCGGAACGCCTGCGCTACCCAGGGCGCTGATACCTAAAGATCGTTGCGCCGACCCAGGAAGCACGCTCACAACCAAGGCGCCACCCAGGGGTGCGCCAAGTAGGCGCAGCGGCGCCGCCGCGTTGCTTACCGTGCGAATGCCCAGATTTCCGTTTGCTTGTAGGCGCAGCAACGCCAGCGTGCCATTTCCAGCATCCAAACCCGCGAGCAGCGTTGCAGTGGCGCGATCGCCCAAAGACACCGCCATTGCCAGCACGCTTGATCCCGCCGGCAGTGATAGGTTGTCAACAATCTCGGCGACTGCGTTGAGCGCGACCAGGTACTCCTGCGCATCGACCGTGACGGCAAGCCAAAGCTGTTGCTGCCAGCCCACACCCGCACGCACGGTGCCGGGAATCTGCGCCTGAGCGACGTCGCTGCCATCGGCAGCGCTGACCACGCTGAATCGCGCCGACTCACGACCGAACTGGAGATAGATGCTTGAGCCCACTGCCCAGGATGCGTCGACGGGTGGATCGTATACACGCTGCCAACGCATTGCGCCGTTGGGATCGACTACTGCCGCGGTATTTCCACCGACAATCAGGGATCCGCCATCGGCCAACAACTCAAGCTTCTGATCTGGCTGCCGATTGTCGCCGAGCAAGTCCAAGGGTTGCGATTCGCTCAGCGTCGCACCGTTGGCGGCCAATCGATAAACACGGCCGCTGCACAACACGGCCGTCGACCCAGCGGGGTCTGCACTGTCTGCAGCGGCGATCGGCGCCCCGCAAAGTCCGCGCAGCGTGCGTTGCCAGATCAGCTCTCCAGTGGCGTCGCGTCTCTGCAGCGTCGAATAGAACGCCGTGCAAGTGCCGAAACAGCCTGGCGACGAGCCGTCGACCACGTACACACCGTCATTCGGAGCGGCGCTGATGGCGGTTACTCGAAAATCAGGTTGGAGATACTTGTGCGCGACTGGAAAGCTGCTGGTGTACTCGTATCTAGCCAGCGTCCTTGGTCGATGCGGGTCACCCGATCCCGCCAATACCCACCATCCTTGGTCATCGGTGCTGATCAGAGCTTGCACGATAGGCGCGTGACTGAAGTTCTCAGCGGGATGTAGCTGATCCCAATCGGTCGCCGCTGCGCTGACGCTGGAAATCAACAGTACTGCAGATAGCAATCCGCGCTTTCGGCGCATCATCGATCTCCCGCCAGCCAATCCTGGGATGATTGG
The DNA here is from genome assembly GCA_030430155.1 of Gammaproteobacteria bacterium. Taxonomy (GTDB): domain Bacteria; phylum Pseudomonadota; class Gammaproteobacteria; order Xanthomonadales; family SZUA-5; genus SZUA-5. The sequence goes on along the minus strand of JAUIFV010000045.1, from coordinate 24,101 downwards.
TCGCCGATTCGAATTACGCAAGTCGCAATTCCACCGGCGAGGAAGCCTCGATCCAACCGAGTAAAGGACGGGAGACCTGACGTTGCCGCACGCTCAGCGCAGCAGGGCCCTGCGCGCGGTCCGCTGCATGAGCTCTACATAGCGCGCCTGCGACCAGCCGCAGAGCTGGCGCAACTGTTCCCAGCTTTCCACCGACAGCAGGCTGCACAGCAGGTCGGTGGCCTCCCGCTCTGACAGCTCAGCGCTGAGCTGGTTGTCCCGGCTCAATGCCGCCACCGCGGCGGCGCAGCCGTGGCGTACGGCGTTCATGCGATCGGTCCAGGCCGCGCGGGCGTCCTCATCCTGGTCCTGCAGGGCAATCAGGGCGCGGGCGACGCCGTGGATCTCGGGAATGTAGTTGCCCCAGGCCGCGATGTAGGCGTCCAGACGCTCAATGCCCGAACGCGCGCTGCGGCTGGCCGCCAGGCGCTCATCGACATTCTTGACCTGGTCGATATGGCGAGTGGTCGCCACCAGCAGCTCGGCCCGCGAGGGGAAATGAAGATAGACCGCCTGCCGGCTGATCCCGGTTTGCTTGGCGATATCGCTCATCCGCACCGCGCCCGCGCCCTTCCCCGCCAGCAGCTTCCAGGCGCTGTCGAGAATTCTGCTTCGGGTGTCCGATTCTTGTTTAGGTGATTGTGCGCTTGACATGGAGTCAATGTAGCAGTACTTTACGCCGTGTCAACTTTACACAGTGTCAAGTGAACAGGAGGAGTCATCATGAATGTGATCGTTTTCGGTGCAACAGGAAGTGTGGGCAAACTGGCCGTCGAGCGTCTGCTGGCCGAGGGGCATCAGGTCACCGCTTTTGCACGCAGCCCTGAGTCCATCGGCATCGAGCATCCGCAGCTGCGCAAGCAGCCGGGCGACGCCATGGACGCCAACAGCGTCAGCGCCGCCGTCAAAGGCCACGACAGCGTGGTGGTGGTGCTTGGCGCCGGCGCCTCGCGCAGCAGCCGGGTGCGCTCGGAAGGGACCTTGAATGTAGTTCGGGCGATGCAGCAGCACGGGGTAAGTCGGTTGATCTGTCAGACCACCCTGGGCGCCGGTGAGAGCTGGGGCAATCTGAACTTCTTTTGGAAGCGGATCATGTTCGGTTTGCTGCTGCGGCCGGTTTTTGTCGATCACCAGCTGCAGGAGATGCTGGTCCGCGCCAGCGGTCTGGACTGGACCATCGTCCGTCCCAGCGCGTTGACCGATGCGCCTGCAGATGGCGCCTACAAAGTGGACATCCCGGTCGGCGAAACCGGTCTGACGCTGAAGATCGCCCGCGCCGATGTAGCCGAGTTCCTGGCCCGCTGCTTGCGTGGCCCCACCTTCATGCGGCGTGCCGTAGCGATCAGCCACTGAGTTTGGTGAATGACCAAGATAGAAAACGGGCGACTCTGCCGAGCCGCCCGTTTGGTAAAGGCCCGGGAGGGGGCCCCGATGAGCGTCGCCAGACCCCGACCGGTGTGGCGACGCCTGCTCGGCTAGGAGCGCTGGGCCAGAGCCGGCGAAAGATCGCCGCTGGCTTGCGCGCTGGGTTTGACCGACGGCGGCGGTGCGTCGCCGTGGCTGTCAGAAACGAACTCCGGATAGGCGGCCAAGCCGCACTCGGTGACGTCGGCGCCCTCGGCTTCCTGCGCCGCGGACAGGCGTAGACCCACGGTGGCCTTGAGCAGCGCGAAGACCGCCAGACTGGCGAGGCCGACCCAGCCGATGATTACCACCGAGCCGATGGCCTGGGTCAGGAAGCTGGCGTCCGGATTGCTCAGCGGTACCACCATCAGGCCGAGCACGCCGCACACGCCGTGGACCGGAATCGCGCCCACCGGGTCGTCGATCTTCAGCTTGTCCAGACCGGCGATAGCCAGCACCACAACCACGCCTGCGCCCAGACCGATCAGAGTCGCCAGCACCGGCGAGGGGTTGGCGGGATCGGCGGTGATCGCGACCAGGCCGGCCAGCGCGCCATTGAGGATCAGGGTCAAATCGGCCTTGCCGAAGCGGAAGCTGCTGTACAGATAGGCGGCGAGCACGCCACCGACCGCGGCGGCGTTGGTGTTGACGAAAATCAGCGCGACCGCGTTGGCGTCCTCCAGCGTGGAGACCTTCAGCTGCGAGCCGCCGTTGAAGCCGAACCAGCCCAGCCAGAGGATGAAGGTACCCAGGGTAACCAGCGGCAGATTGGCGCCGGGCAGGCCCAGGATCTTGCCGTCCTTACCGTATTTGCCCAGCCGCGGGCCGAGCAGCATGGTGCCGACCAGGCCGGCCATCGCGCCGGTCAGGTGAACCACGCCGGAGCCGGCGAAATCCTGGAAGCCCATCGCGTCAAGGAAGCCCAGACCCCACTTCCAGTAGCCGACGACCGGGTAGATCAGCGCCGACATGGCGACGCAGAACAGCAGAAAGACGCTGAGCTTCATCCGCTCGGAGACCGCGCCGGAGACGATGGAGGTGGCGGTGGCAACGAAGACCACCTGGAAGAAGAAATCAGCCAGCTTGGAGTAGGTGGGCGCCTCTTCGGCGGCCAGGGCCGCGGCGACATTGTCGTCTGTGCCAAGCACCGTGGGCAGACTGGGCAGTATCCCGCCGGCCTCCGAGCCGTACATCAGGCCGAAGCCGACCAGTAGGAAGCACAGGCAGGCGACGGCGTAGAGAAGAATATTCTTGGCCAGGATCTCGGCGGTGTTCTTGGACCGAACCATGCCCGCTTCCAGCATCGCGAATCCGGCGGCCATCCACATCACCAGCGCGCCGGTGATGAGTAGGTAGAAGGTGTCTAGTGCGTAATGCAGTTCCAAAGCATCCATGGATAGTCGGCTCCTTGTAGCGCGCCCAGCGGTTCCGGGCGCCAGCCCAAGAGCCATGGCAAGGGCCGTGCCAACTGCCAAAACCCTGTTCTGCTGCCGTTCAGGGCGATTTCTGCCCCGAAGCGGTGCACTGCTGCGGTGCAGCATAAGTCGATTTGCACCTTCGTGGTGCATATCGTCCTGAGGCTACCGTTGCGGGCGTGCTCCCGGTAATCTGCGCTACCCGCGATCCGGAGCCCGTCGTCTTGTTCGATACCCTCCGCCATCGCCCTGCCGAAGTCGGCCTGCATCTGGCCACGGTGGGTACCGCGCTGGCTGCGGCCGCACTGCCCGGGCCGAGCTTTGAGACGCCAAAGCTGGTCCTGCTGCTGCTGGCGGTGGCGCTGAGCGCGTGGCGTAGCGGTGAACGGCCTAGCGTGGCGCCGCTGCCGCTGATCATCGGCTGCTGCGCGCTGCTGCCTGCCGCGTTGGCCGCGCTGGGACTGGGTTTGGCCCCGGACCTGGCCCTATGGGGCGGACCGGAGCGCCAGCAGGGTTTGATCATCGACATCGCCCTGCTGCTGCTGATGCTCAATGCTGCGCCGTTGCTCAGCGTGCACCAGGTGCGTCGACGCTGGTGCCGTGGAATCAGCATGGTGCTGTTGATCAGCGCGGTGATCGCGCTGTGGCAGCTGCTGGGTGGGCTGCACTGGTGGCTGCCGCTGGCCGATTCGTCTCGCGCCTCGGCCAGTTTTGGCAACCCCACCCAGGCGGCGGCCTGGTGGCTGCTGGCCTGGCCGGCGGCTTTGAGCCTGCTCGGCTCGGCCCAGCGCAGTGATCGTTGGCTAGGCACCGTGGCGCTGGTGGCTGCGGCGCTGTGCCTGCTGGCCAGCGGCAGCCGCGCCGTTTATCCCGCCCTGGCGGTGGCGCTGGCGCTGCTGCTCGCGCGCGGCGCGGCGTTGCGCTGGGTGCTCCTCGGTGCGCCCGCGGTGGCCCTGTTGCTGGTGGCGCTGACCCTGTCCTGGCGCCCGGATTCCACCGTGGTGCGCAGCGATCTGCTGCGCGCCGGCCTGGCGGTGGTCGCCGACCCGCCGGTACTCGTCGACGCCCACGGCAATCCCGATGGCCTGGCCGGTTGGCGTTGGCTGATCGGCTACGGCCCGGACGCCATCGACCCGGTGCTGGCCAGTCGATTGCCGGAAGGGCCGGCGCAGCAGGCCAGACCGGATCGTGCGCATCAGCAGATCATCGATCTATATTTGTCTCGAGGCCTGCTCGGAGTGCTCGCTGGCCTAGCCGTACTGGTCTGGCTGGCGCTGCGCTGGCGCGATCTGGATGCCAGCAACGATCTCGCCGCGCGTTTGCCCTTTGTCGCCCTGGCCGGCTGGCTGGTGGCGATGCAGCTGGGCTTTGCGCTAACCGCAGACAAATCCCTGGCGGTGCTGTGGCTGGCGCTGCTGGCCGCGCCGCGCCCCGGCGGCGGATTCATCGGCGACGGCAGCAACGTGCGCGCCGCCTTCGCCGCCGCACTGTTGGCGCCGGCCCTACTGATGAGCATCCAGCGCACCCCACCGGCGGCCATCGTGCGCCACTTCGATCTGGGTCAGCAAGCCTATGTGGACGGCTTGGAGGAGCGCAAGCCGGTCAGCGCCCTGCGCCAGCTGGCCGAGGCCGAACGGCGCTTCGCGCTGGCCCAGCGCCTCGATCCCTACCAGGGCGAGCTGGCGCTGGCCCGGGTCACCGCCGCCGTCGCCATCGCCCGCCGCACCACCGCTGCGCAGCGGGTGCTGTGCGCGCTGGAGCATCAGTGGCTGATCATCGAACAGGATCCCATCACCGCCGAGCGGGCAGTTGCGGCGAAGGCGCAGTGGGAGTTGATCGGCGGATGCGCCAGCGCTGCCGGAAGGGCCCAGGGCCCAGGGCCTAGGGCCCAGATCTGAGGAGCGCAGCGTCTCTGGGCCCTTTCTGCGATTCTGTCTGGGCCGTGGGCCCTCGTTCTCAGCTTCTTCTAGGAGTCCAAGCCCACAGCATCTCGCACTGGATCGGCTCGGCGCCTTCGCTGTCGGTCACGGTCACAGGGACCAGCACCTCGCCGCGCTCGTCGCCGTGCAGGCTGGCCTGCTGTTCGGCGGTGAGCTGGGCGACGGCGCGCATTGCGCCCTTGGCGCGGCGCTGATAGTCGACGCTCATCCGCTTGATCACCGGCACCGCGCCGTCATGCAGGTGCATGCCCAGCGCCAGCCCGGTGGCGGTTTCGGCTAGCAGCGCCATGGCGGCGGCGTGGACGGTGCCGATGTGGTTCTGCACCCGCGACTCGTTGGCCACGCTGACCACCACCTTGTCGGCGCTGACTTCCTCAATGCTCAAGCCGGCCGTTCCGACAAAGCGAATGGTCCGTCCCAGCACCCACGATTTGGCCCGAGTCGCCAGCGCCTCCGGCAGTCGATCAAAGCGCGCCAGGGTCCGTCGCATGCGGTTGTCAAAGCTCATCGCCGGTCACTCCCAGGTCCATACGGCACCGATCCTAAAACCATTCGCCGGCGTATGGTAGTCGCCACCTATGACAGGTCGCGCGGGAAGTCGGTTATCGCGCGCTCTTGCTCTCCTGGCTACTGGAACTCGCCCTCAACGACTCAGCGGCTTGAACCGGATCCGATGCGGTCGATCGGCCTCTTCGCCCAGCCGCTCGTGACGGTCGGCGGCGTACTCGCTCCAGTTGCCGTGATGGAATACCACCCGTGAGTCACCCTCAAAGGCCAGAATGTGGGTGGCAACGCGGTCCAGGAACCAGCGATCGTGGCTGATCACCAGAGCGCAGCCGGGGAAGGCCAGGATCGCCTCTTCCAGCGCGCGCAGGGTTTCCACGTCGAGGTCATTGGACGGCTCGTCCAGCAGCAGCACGTTGCCGCCCTTGATCAGGGTCTTGGCCAGATGCAGGCGGCCGCGTTCACCGCCGGAGAGCTTGCCGACGAATTTCTGCTGATCCTGACCGCGGAAGTTGAAGCGGCCAATGTACTGCCGCGACTGCACTTCCAGCTTGCCGATGGTGAGGATGTCCTGGCCGCCGGAGATCGACTGCCACACGGTTTCGTCGCCTTCCAGCGAGCCACGCGACTGATCCACATAGGCCAGCTCCACCGTGGAGCCGATGTCGATCTCGCCCGAATCGGGCTGCTCCTGGCCGGTGATCATCCGGAACAGGGTGGACTTGCCGGCGCCGTTGGGGCCGGCGATGCCGACGATGGCGCCCGGCGGAATGGCAAAGCTCAGGTCATCGATCAGCAGCCTGTCACCGAAGGCCTTGCGCACGTTCTTGAACTCGATGACCTTGTTGCCCAGCCGCGGACCCGGCGGAATGTAGATCTCGTTGGTCTCGTTGCGGGCCTGATACTCGACGCTGTTGAGCTCCTCGAAGCGATTCAAGCGCGCCTTGCTCTTCTGGCCGCGGCCCTTGGCGTTCTTGCGCACCCATTCCAGCTCGGCGGCCAGCGCCTTGCGCCGTCCCTTCTCGGCGGTCTCTTCCTGCTTCAGCCGCTCTTCCTTCTGCTCCAGCCAGGCCGTGTAGTTGCCCTTCCACGGAATGCCGCGGCCGCGATCGAGTTCCAGGATCCACTCGGCGGCGTTGTCGAGGAAGTAGCGATCATGGGTCACCGCAACCACGGTGCCGGTGTAGGACTTCAAAAACTGTTCCAGCCAGTCCACTGACTCGGCGTCCAGATGGTTGGTGGGCTCGTCCAGCAGCAGCATGTCGGGATGGCTGATCAGCAAACGGCACAGCGCCACGCGGCGCTTCTCGCCGCCAGAGAGGTTGCCAACTTTGGCGTCCCAGGGCGGCAGACGCAGCGCGTCGGCGGCGATTTCCAGCTGCAGCTCCAGATTGTGGCCGTCACCAGCCTGCAGGATCGCCTCCAGCCGCGCCTGTTCGGCGGCCAGCGCGTCGAAATCGGCGTCGGGCTCGGCATAGGCGGCATAGACCTCGTCCAAACGCGCTTGGGCATCGGTCACTTCAGACAGCCCTTCCTGCACCGCCTGGCGTACGCTGTGCTCGTCGTTGAGCTCCGGTTCCTGGGCCAGATAGCCGACTTTGATGTCAGGCTGGGCTCGCGCCTCGCCCTGGAAGTCCGTGTCCACGCCGGCCATGATGCGCAGCACGGTCGATTTGCCCGCACCGTTCAAACCCAACAAACCGATCTTGGCGCCAGGGAAGAACGACAAGGAGATATCCTTGATGATCTCTCTGCGCGGTGGGACCGTTTTGCTGACCCCGATCATGGTGTAGATGTACTGCATGGCGGCTACCTGTAATGATTGGTGCCAGCCGCAATGCGGCTAGCCGGAAAGCCGGCCAGCATGCCATAGAGAGATGTCCATCTGCCAGTTGGCTACCGCCCTGTTCACCATCGCTGATCGACTATGACCAAGATCCCGCTACGAGTCTTTGCCCTGCTCCTGTTCGCAGCCCTGGCCGTGCCTGCCGCCGCACAGGGGGTCTACAAGTGGACTGACGAAAAGGGCGTGGTCCATTTCACCGACCGCCCGCCGGCTCGAGACGACGCGGTCGAGGTGCCCGGCGTGCGCGCCCGGCCCAGTGAGGAGGAGCGCCGAGCCACAACGATTGAAGAAGTGGACGGCGACGCGGTCACCGCCGAGATGCTGCAGGGACTGTGGTGCGAATACGAGCTGACCTACAGCGCCGAGGGCTCACAGGTGCTGCCGCGACGTATCGAGTGGGACTTCTACGAAGGGGATGAGCTGCAGCACCGCGATCTGGAAAGCGGGCGACGGGTGGACACCACCTTCAGCGTCGACGCCAACGTCATCGTCCCGGCCAGTGTCGTTATCGGTCAGCACCTCATCCTCGACTACCGTGCTGACGGCATGGAATTGGGCCTCGCCGACGCCATTCATCGCCTGCGCCGCGGAGGATGCTAGCCGGCTAGCCGCTGCCTACCGATGAAGCCTGCGTGCGAGGAAATCCGTCTCGGCCACTGGCGCTTCATTCCCGCCGTCTACGCCCTGCGACAGGGCAAGGAAGAGCGTCGCCTGACGCCGCAGCAGATGCGCCTGCTGTGGGCCTTCATCGAGGCCGACGAACACTGTTTGAGCAAGGAGGCGATGGTCGAGCAGGTGTGGAGCGGCCGGGTGGTGACCGATGACGCCATCGCCCGCGCCGTCTCCGAACTGCGTAAGCAGCTGGCCAGTGAGGATCAGCCCGAGACCATCCAGACCCTGCACGGCCACGGCTACCGACTGGCTGTAGCAGTCCAGCGAGACACATCCGCCCCGCCCTCACGTCGTCACGTTTGGCTGCTGGCGACTGTAGTCATCGCGCTCATCGCGGTCGCCATGCTGTGGCGCTACCCCAGCGGCAGCTCGCGTCCGCCGCTGCAGCCGCTGCCGCTACGGTTGGTTCCGCTGCACGGCGAGCTGCCTGCCGAGCGCAGCTACCTGCCGGTTGCCGGCGCGCCGCTTTGGTACCAGCTAAGCGATGGCGTCGCGGCGCTGCATCGACAGGGCCGCGAAATACCGCTGTGGCAGGCGCCGGGGCGGATCCTGGGGGCGGTCGCCTCGCCCCGAGCGACTCGTGTCGCCCTGGTCCATCGCGATCAGCAGTGCCGTTTGATCGGCGTCGATCTGAGCAGCGAAGAACAGCAGCAGTGGGCCAACTGCAGTGGTGCGCAGCCGCCGGCCTTTGGCTGGGCAGACGATGACACCCTACTCAGCGCGCGGATCGCCAAGAGCGGCGAGTTGGAGATCGCCGAACTGCCGTGGGCCGGTACGCCTCGGGTACGAAGACTACCCGCCGAGCGGTGCGCTCAGCCGCTGCAGATTGCCCGGGTCGGCCAGCGTGACCCGCTGCTCAGCTGCCTCAGTGACGACGGCGCCTTGCTCTATCGTCTGGGCGACGACGGGCTGCGGCAGGTGCTGGTCAATCGATCTATCCGGTTGTGGGTAGAGGATCCCAGCGGTCGCATCTACTTCGTTTCCAATCCGGCCTGGCAGCCGGGAATCACCCGCTACGATCCGCTCAGCGAGACCTTCGCCTACGCCCAAACCGGCTGGATAGCCGCGCTAGGCACGGATCGAGGCGGCCTGATCGCGGTGCGCGACCGCCGCAATCTGGACTTGTTGGCCATGGACCTTGGAACCCTGGCTCAGCTTGCCATCGAGAACGGCGAGCGAATGAGCCTGGCTTTCGGGGTCGATCAAAGTAGCGGCGAGCTTTGGCAGCTGGACGACCGCGCCGGTGACCTGGCCATCTACGCCCGCGATCAGCCGCGGCTGGAACAGCGCCACAGTGAGGTGGACCTGGCCAGCGTGGTGGCTATCGCCGTGGATCAAGCCGCCGGCTGGCTGGTGCTCAGCACCGGGGATGTCGACCGCTACGAGCATCACTGGCTGACCATCGAGCCGATGGTCCGCCTGGCCCGCTTCGAAGCCGACAGCGCCCAGCTGCGCATCGTCGACGGCGCCGCGCGCTACCTGCGAGCAGATGGCAGCGCGGGCGCCTTTGACCTGCGCAACGGTGCTGCCTTGGAAGCGTCGGAGTGGGAGCCGCGAGCGCCTGGCCGTTGTCCGGGATCGCCGCTGCTGCTTGAGGGGAACGGGTTCATCGAGATCCTCCGTAGCGACGACGGAGTGGTCTTTGAAGAGCGCGACGTCAGCCACGATGAACCGGTGCGCCGTTGGCGCGACAGCCGGATTACTCGACCCTGCGGATTGATCAATCCTGTTGTGGACTTGAAACAGCAGCGCCTGATCTACACGCTGCAGCGCGACGCGGCGCAGGAGCTGGTCCGTATAGAGTTGGAGTAGAGTCCTCCAACGCATTGAAATCCCGAGAAATCAGGAAAAAATCAGCAGCTACTCAAGCGCCATCCAGCCGATCTCAGGACTCGGGGGCGCATTTTCGCCGAGGGTGACCATCCCGACATCACGGCCGAGAAGCAAATGCGCACACTGCTGACCCTGTTTCTACTCGCCACCAGCGGCGCCGAGGCCGCTCTGGTTGACTACTACGCCACCCTGGCCTTTCGCGAAAGCCCCTACGCGCCGCACCGCGGGCTGCATCGGTTGACCGCTGAACAAGCATCGCGAATCAATCACTACCGCTTCGAGTACGACCGCCAGGGACGAATCCAGCAGATCAGTTTCGGTCTCGGCGACACCCTGCGTGCACCCAACCACACCGCCAACTACTTCTGGTACGCCAGCGTCGAAAACTACCGCTACCAGCGCGACGCTCAGGGCCGTCAGCTGCAGATCGTCAGCTATGCCGACGAGCACGGCCAGCCGGCTGCGGTGCACGGCGAGGTGTTCGAGTCCCGCTACGTACTCGACGACAGCGCTCGCCGGCAGTCGCTGAGCTATCACGACCAGGCCGGCCAGCCCGTACAAAGCAACTGGTCCATCGCCAGCTACGAGTGGACCCACCAGGACGACGGCTCGGTCTGGGAGCAGCGCCGCGGTCTGGACGGCGAGCCGGTCCCGCTGCGGCCCGGCTTTCCATTCCTACGCGTGCGTCTGAGCTACGCCGTCGACGGGTTGACCATGCTGATGCAGCACATCGACGCGCAGGGCGAGGTGATCGGCAGCGACAGCGGCTTCGCCCAGGATCGCTTCACCTACACAGCCGACGGCGAGCTGGCCCGCTTTGAGGTGCTGGACGCTGACGGCAAGCTCGGTCCAAGCAACGTGAGCGGTATCGCCAGCGGTTTGCTGTCCTTTACCCAGCGCGGCTATGAACACATCGCCAGCTACCTCGACGCCGCCGGCCAGCCGGCCTACAACGACAACGGCTGGTGGCGATCGGAGCGTCGCTACGATGCGCAGGGCAACCTGCTGCTCAACGCCTTTGCCGATCGCGACGGTCGTCGGGCCAACAACCCCAACACCGGCTATGCTGAACTTCGAATCGACTGGCACGACGACGGGCTGCGCCGCCGCCAGCTGGGCTACTTCGACGCCCAGGGCGAGCCGGTGGAGCACCGCAGCCGCGGCATGCACGCGGTGCACTATCGCTACGATCAGGCCCTACGCCTGCAGCTGGTCTTCCTGCTCGACCGCCACGGCAAGCTGGTCGAGCACGCCGAACAAGGCTGGGCGATCACCCGCTACCGCTACGACGGTGACCAGGTCGTCGGGGTCGCCGAACGCCTGACCCTGCAACAGGCACAGCAAGAGAATCTGCAGCACATACTGAGTCAGCTGCATCAGGTCAGCGGCGTACCCGGCATGGCCGCGGCGGTTGCCGAAAACGGCAAGCTGAGCTGGCGCGGCGAGGCCGGACTTGCCGATGTGCAGGCACGGAATCCGGTCGTCGCCGCAACCCATTTCCGGCTGGCCAGCGTTTCCAAGGCGGTCACCGCCATCCTCGTTGCCCGGGCGCTGCACAACGGACAGCTTCGGTTGGCTGATCGCGCCGACGCGCTGACCGATTTGGCGCACCCGGCAACCCTGGCCCAGCTGCTCGCGCACAGCGGCGCAGTGGCACACTACGGCCCGCTCAGCGCGGCGATGCTGGACCGGGACTACGTCGACAGCACGGCGGCGCTGCCGGTGGTGCAGGCGCACCTGCTCGACTACCCGCCAGCCAGTGCCTATCGCTACTCCACCTTCGGCTACACGCTGATCGGCGCGATGTTGGAAGCGGCCAACGGGACCAGCTTTGCCGAACAGCTGCAGGCGCTCGCCGCTGAGCAGAACCTGCCCTCGCTGGCGACCAGCAGTGCCGAGCGCGGCAATCCCGACCTGACCCGTTTCTACGCCGTCAGCGATAGCGGCCAGAGCCCAGCTCGCCAGCGCAACTTCAGCTATGCCGATCCGGGCGCCGGCCTGATCGCCAACGCCAGCGATCTGGCGCTGCTGGTCCATCGCTTCGCCAGCGCCCAGCTGACCTCGTCAAGCGTGCTCGATCAGATGCTCCAGGTGCAACAGTTGGCGGACGGAAGCGCCATCGTCGATCAGCGCTATCAGGTCGCGCTGGGCTGGCGCCGCCAGGCCGACGTTTCTGGCAACGTCCTATTCCACCACGGCGGGGTCACCGACGGCGCGCGTAGCGTGGTGATGTTTGAACCCGAGAGCGGTCGCAGTGTGGCGGTGTTGAGCAATGCGGCGTGGACCTCGGATGTCTTCGGCATCGGATTGAGCCTGCTGGCGGCAGAACCGCCGACCATCGAGGTCTCAAGCCACGCCACCGCGCCGCTGATACTCGGCCACGACGGCGCAACGACGGCATTGGCGGCGCAGGGCTGCAGCGCCATACGCTGTGTCTGGACCGGATCAGCCGAAGCCGAACTAGCCACTTGGCTGGATCGCTCCGGTCGCGGCAGGCAGCTGCGTGTGGAGTCGGACCTGTACGGCTGGCGCCTGTACTCCGTCTTCGGGGTCAGCCCCTTCAAGCGCCTCGGTGATGTGCTGGTCGCCACCATCGGCAGCCACCAATTTACTCTGCCAACGCCCGCAGGCACTGACCCGAAGCAGGCGCGGGAGTCGTCACGGGAGCTTGCGCCGCCAACATCTGATCGGCGCTGGGCAGGCAATCGCCCGGGTTGAGCAAGCGTTCGCTCAGCCAGCTGAGCATGCTTGCCGTGGGTCGATCCACCGCCAATTGCTGCGCCGGAATCGGCGACCAACCCTTATCGTCGCGCTGAGCCAGGGCGAAACTGAAGACATACAGGGGTTCGGAACCCATGCGCAAATCACTGAGCACCAGCTGATCATCCAGCTCGCGCAGGCCGTACCAGCCGTGGGTGAACCAGACCATGCGCTGATAGGGCGGATGCGCGTCGATCTTCGCGCCCTGGTCATCGCTACTGGGATGGCGCAGCCAGGGGCTGGGCGCGGCATCGGCAAGCAGCGACATGTAGGCCTCGTCATAGCTTCCCGGCTGGCGCTGCAAGACGCGCCACAGCAGCGTGTTCAGCGGTGCCGGTGTGGCCATCAGCATGGCTTCGGGATGCCTCGGCCGCAGCGGATCGTTGCGCGCCTGCGTCAGCACATACTGCTGTGCGACGGCAGACCACAGCAGATAGGCCGAACTCAGCCCCAACGCTGTGGGCAGCACCGTGCTGCCTACCGTGGCCAGCCTGCCGCGCAGCACCACCCACAGCACCGCCAGCAGCAGCGGCAGGGTGAACAGCGGATCAATGATGAAGATGCTGCCCAGGCCGACCGGCGTGGGATCGATAGGCCACCACAGCTGGGTGCCGTAGATGGTGAAGGCATCCAGCAGCGGATGGGTGACCAGTGCCAGCATGAAGGCCAGCAGCCAGCGTCGCGGATGCTCGGCGACCCGCCCATCCAGCCGCCGCGCCAGCCACCACAGCGCCAGCGCCAGCCACGGCAGCAGCAGCAGCGAATGGGTGTAGCTGCGGTGCATGGTCATGTTCGAGACCGGGTCGGCATAGCGCACCAGCACGTCCAGGTCCGGCAGCGTCCCCAGCGCGGCGCCGTAGAGCAGCGCGCGACGACGCTGCGCGGCCGGCACGCAGGCCGCTGCAACCGTCGCACCGAGGAGTAGCTGGGTGACTGAATCCATGCAGCGTCGATCGTCTTGATGAGGTTGCGGCTGTTTAGCACAAACACTGTGGATGGAAACGCAACGCGGTAGCGCCGATGTCACGAGTTGCCGGAGCGAGGGCGTCGGAGGAAATGGCGGTCGTTCGAGACAGCCTTGTCGTCACCCCGGCGAAAGCCGGGGTCCAGTGGCTCTTGGAAATGCACTGGGTCCCGGCTCAAGGCCGGGACGACAGCATGGTGAGCGGCTAGACTGTGCCCCGCCATTGACGCCCTCGGAGGGCACGGATGCAAAGCAGCTGGACTGTCGAAACCGCCCGCGAACACTACAGCCTGCCGTATTGGGCTGACGGCTATTACGACATCGACGACCAGGGTCGGGTGGTGGTGCGCCCGCACGGTGCCGATGGACCACAGGTAGTGCTGGCGGAGGTCATTGCCGCGGCGCGTCAGCGCGGTCTGCAGCTGCCCATCCTGGTCCGCTTTACCGACATCCTCAGCCACAAACGGCAGCGCCTGCAGGCCGCCTTCGCCCAGGCCATGAGCGACTACGAGTACCAGGGCGGCTACACCGCGGTGTTTCCGATCAAGGTCAACCAGCAGCGCAGCGTGGTCTCCGAACTGGTTCGAGCCGACCCTCAAGGCTTTGGTCTGGAGGCCGGCAGCAAGCCCGAGCTGATGGCGGTGCTGGCGTTGAGCCCCGGCGGCACGGTGGTTTGCAACGGCTACAAGGACCGTGAATACATCCGCCTGGCGCTGATCGGGCGCAAGCTGGGTCTGGATGTCTACATCGTCATCGAGAAGGCCAACGAGCTGGGCCTGGTGATCGAGGAGGCCAAGCGCCTGGGCGTCGATCCTCTGCTCGGTGTGCGTATGCGGCTGGCCTCCATCGGTCACGGCAAATGGCAGAACACCGGCGGCGACAAGGCCAAATTCGGGCTGATGCCCGGTCAGCTGCTGGATCTGGTCAGCGCGCTGGATCAGGCCGGGATGAAGGACTGTCTGCGCCTGGTGCATTTCCACATGGGCTCGCAGATCTCCAACGTGCGCGACATCGCCAACGGCATGCGCGAGGCGGTGCGCTATTTCGTCGAGCTGCGCGGGTTGGGACTGCAGATCGACACGGTGGACGTGGGCGGCGGCCTGGGCATCGATTACGAAGGCACCCGCTCGCGCAGCGATTGCTCAGTGAACTACGGTTTGGCGCAGTATGCGCAGAGCATTGTCGGCCCGCTGGCCGAGGCCTGCGAGCAGCACGGTTTGAGCCATCCGCGCATCGTCACCGAATCGGGGCGGGCGCTGACCGCCCATCACGCCATCCTGGTTGCCGATGTGACCGCGGTCGAACGCCTGCCCAAGGGCGATCCAAAAGCCGCCGAGGCGGACGCGGCGCCGCCGCTGCGCCATCTGCGCGAACTGATCGAAGAGCTGCCCACCCGGCCGCCGCAGGAGATCTATCACGAGGCCCAGCACTATGTGCAGGACGGTCAGTCGCGCTTCGCGCTGGGTCAGCTCAGCCTGATCGAGCGCGCCCAGCTGGACGATCTCTACTACGCCATCCTGCATGCGGTGCGCGCCCGCTTGGCCAGCGATCCGCGGCCGCGCCAGTCGCTGCTGCTGGAGCTGGACAACAAGCTCACCGACAAATACTTCGTCAACTTCAGCGTATTCCAGTCGATGCCCGACGTCTGGGCGCTGGAGCAGGTCTTCCCGATCCTGCCGATGACCCGGCTCAACGAGCGCCCCGAGCGCCTGGCCGTGTTGGAGGATCTGACTTGCGATTCGGACGGCCGCATCGACCACTACGTCAACGCCGAAGGGGTACATGACCATATTGCCGTGCACAGCTTGCGTCCGGGCGAGCGCTATTGCCTGGCGATGTTTCTGGTCGGCGCCTATCAGGAGACCCTGGGCGACATCCACAACCTGTTCGGTGACACCGATTCGGTCAACGTGCGTCTGAACGGATCCGGCTATGTGCTTGAGCAGGCCCGACGCGGCGACACCACCGATCGCCTGCTGGCCTACGTGGGCTATGACGCCAACGACCTGCGCATGGCCTACCGCGCCCGCCTCACCGCCGCCAATTTGAGCGCCGACGAAGCCAAGACGGTGCTACATGCGCTGGAGGCGGGGTTTGCGGGGTATACGTATTTGCATGATGAGTAGGTCTCGAGGGCCCAGGGCAAAGGGCCCAGGGCCCAGAAGTGCAACAGCTGAGCCGCCAACCGCTCTTGACGTCCTGGGCCCTGGGCCCTGAATCCTGGGCCCTTCCCTAGTATTTCTTCCCAATCGCCACCACATTGATCCCGTTCTCATACTTGTAGTGGAACTCATCCATCATGTTGCGGACCAGATGGATGCCCAGGCCGCCAATCTCGCGGTCCTGGAGGGCGCCTTCGGTGTCTGGGGTGGCGAGCATGGTGGGGTCGAATTGGGCGCCGGGTTGATTGATAACCGCGCGTAGCACCGAGCGCGACAAAATCAGCTGCACCCGCACCGGATTGTCGGCGGAGCTTTCGCCGTAGGAAATGGCGTTGGTCAGCAGCTCGTCCAGCGCCACCTGCATCGCCCGCATCGGCGCCTCCGGCACGCTGCCGGCGGCGGCGGCTCGCTCCAGCGCATCGTTGATCGCGCCAATCTCGCGGCGTTGATCACGAATCTGGAACAGCCAAATGTCCGGCTCGGGTTCACCGCGGCCGAGCAGCTTCAGCAACCAGCCCTTGAAGCTAGACCACATGCCCCTGTCCTCCCCGATCAGCTGAACAAACATCCTCGCCCAATCCCCTACTCGTCGCAATAGCCAAATCACAATCACGCAAAGCCGTGACCCGGTGGGACAGCGCCGCCATCGTTGGCTGGGGAGGGCAGGTTGCGACGATCGTTGCTGCACAGACGGGCGGTTCGAGAACTATTCGCCATGCCGGCCGTTGCTGGGTGATGCCCGTTGCGAGCCTCGCCGGCTACCGGAATCGAATCGAAGGGAGGAATACCGACTGGCGGCGCGGTAAGCTGCCGCCCAGCCTGCATCAGTTGTTGACTTTCTACGGCTACGCTCTGGACCAAAGCTGATGATGATCGCCGCGCAACGGCATCCATTTACCAAGGAGAGTTCAGGATGATTTACGACAGTATTCTCGACACCATCGGCGACACGCCCATAGTGCGTCTGCAGCGCTTGGCCCCAGCCGGGGTCGAGATGTACGTCAAGGTGGAAGCCTTCAACCCGATGGCCTCAGTCAAGGATCGGCTGGCCTACGCGATCGTTCGTGACGCGCTGGATCGCGGTGATCTGCAGCCGGGCCAAACGGTGATCGAGGCCACCAGCGGCAACACCGGTATCGCGCTGGCCATGGTCTGCGCGGCGCTGGGACACCCCTTTGTCGCGGTGATGGCCGATTCCTTCTCCATTGAGCGACGCAAGCTGATGCGCGCACTGGGCGCCAAGCTGATACTGACGCCGGCCGCCGAACGTGGATCCGGGATGGTCAAGAAGGCCGCCGAGTTGGCCAACCAGCACGGCTGGTTCCTCGCTCGGCAGTTTGAGAACGAGGCCAACCCCGCCTATCACCGCAGCACCACGGCGGCAGAAATCCTGCGCGACTTTGCTGGTCGTCGGCTGGACTATTTCGTCAGCGGCTGGGGCACCGGCGGGACCATGACCGGGGTCGGGCAGATGCTGCGTGTGGCGCGGCCCGAAGTACAGATCATCGCCACCGAACCCAAGGTGGCCGCGCTGCTGGATGGCGCGGAATGGTCGCCGCACAAGATTCAGGGCTGGACCCCGGATTTTGTCCCCGCAGTGCTGGACAAGCAGGTCTACCACCGCAATATCCCGGTGGACGAAACCGTGGCTCGCGATCGCGCTCGCGATCTGGCTCAAAAGGAGGGTATTTTCTGCGGGATCAGTGCCGGCGCGACCTTTGCCGCGGCGCTGGAGGTGGCCTCGGAAGCGGCCCCTGGTAGCGTGATCCTGTGCATGCTGCCCGATACCGGGGAGCGCTATCTGAGCACCTTCCTGTTTGAAGGGATCAACGAAGGCTCAGACGATGAGTGGTTGGCCGCGCAGTAGCGGCGAGTAGCCGGGCAACTCAGCCCGGGGGACTAGGGCGTACGGCCGGACCGTACGCCCTAGTTGTACTCAATGCAGCACATGGCTGCGGTTTAGGTCGACAAGGGGGTCGACCGCTTCATCGGTCTGCTCCTGCGCCTCATCGAAGGCCACCGGTCTGGCCGCCTCACGCAACGCCTGGCGCAACACGCCGCCCACCACTTCCACCAAAGACTCGTACTTCTGTTCCACTTTCGCTTTCTCCTCATGACGGATCCTGCTTAACCCAATATGCGGGTCTCACCGTTCCTTCGGTTGGCCTGCCGATCCGGGTTTTGCAGGCTCAACTACAGATTGCGCGGCAAAGCCACTCTTCCGCAGTGCCCTTGGTCATGGTTGCGGGGTGATAGAAGTCATGGAATCGGGGGTGTGTTCAGCGGGCAGAAAGCGCAGTAGGTCAGAAGGCATGGGCCGGAAGCCATGGTTCTAGGGAGTCCAAAGGTTTTGGCTCCTACCTAAAACCTAAAACGTAAAACCTAAAACGTAAAACCTAAAACGTAAAACCTAAAACGCCCTTTCTTCGCCCCTACCCCACCGGCAGCTGCAGGGTCACCTGGGTGCCGCCTTCGGCACGATTGCGCAAGCGCAGACGGCCGCCATGGGCTTCGGCAACCTCGCGGGCCAGGGCCAGACCGATGCCTGAGCCGCTGCGCTTGGTGGAATAGAAGGGGATCAACGCGTTTTCCAGCACCGCGGTGCTCATCCCCGCACCGCGATCGAGCACGTCGATGTGCCAGTTGCCCTTGACCAGCTGCACGCGCATCGCCACCTGCTCGGGCGGGGAGCCCGATTCGTGGGCGTTCTTGAGCAAATTGATCAGCACCTGTTCGACCTGTACCCGATCAAAGCGGCCCGGCTGCTGCGGCAGCTCGCCAATCCGGGTGAAGGACCACTGCCTGGCCAGATCGGTGAGCAGCTCTTCCCAATCGACGTCTTCCAACTGCGGCAGCGGCAGCTTGGCGAAGCCGGCATAGGATTTGACGAAGCCCTCCAGATGCCGCGCCCGCTCGGCGATGGTCTGCAGGATCTGCGGCAGACGCTGGTATTGCTCCGCTTCGAGCAGGGTCTGGCCGGAATGGCTGAGCGAAATCACCGGCGCCAGCGAGTTGTTGAGCTCGTGGCTGATTACTCGGATCACCTTCTTCCAGGTCGCTACTTCCTGGCGATTGAGTTCGCGGGTCAGATGCTTGAACAGATGCATGTGGTGGCGCTGGCCGTTGAGCTGAAACTCGCGGTAGTCGACGTGGTAGGTCTCGTCCTGACCTTCTACCTCGACCGTGGCCAGGCCGGTGCTGCGCGCCCTGATCACCTCGTTGAGCGCGTCGGGAACCGATTCCAACAGCTCGCTCAGCAGCTGACCTTCCAGCTTGCGGCCGTGACCGAGCAGATGCCGGGCGGCCAGATTGGCGTGCACGATGTGGCCGCGGGCGTTGCTCAACACCAGCGCGGTGGGATTGTTCTGCACCACCGTGTGCAGCAGCAGCTCACGCTGAAACAGATTCTGTCGTTCCTCGCGCAGCACCTTGCCCAGATCGTTGTGAGCGACCACCAGCTCGCCCAGCTCGTCGGTGCGATTGCTGTGTACTGAGAAGGCGAAATCGCCGTCCTTGAAGCTTTGCACCGCACCGCTCAAAGCCCGGATCAGCTGCGCGACCGGGCCGGCCAGGGTGCGCGCGGCAAGCACCGCCACCGTGACCAGCACCGCTGCCGCCACCGGCCAGGCGATGACCGGAGGCAGCTGTGCCTGACCCATACCGTAGCCCAGTCCGAAGGCGGCCATCGCGGCGCCGATCAGCGCCGCCGCCAATCTGCCTTCCAGCGATAGCAATCGATCCAGCATGACTCAGGCGACAACGCCCACTGGGCGAGGCGCGCGGGCCACGGCCCAGGCCAGCAACACCGCCGCGCCGAGTAGCGCAGCGGCGAGCAGGAAGGGCGCGCCGGGCAGCACCAGCGGGGCCTGGCTGCCGATGAACAGAGCGAAGATCTGAGTGAACATGTATGGCCCCACCATCCCGGCTATGCCGGCCAGCGACCAAACCGCGCCCTGCAGGCGGCCCTGCTCGGTGGGGTCCACCCGTGCGGTCATCAGCGCCTGGGCAGACGGATTGGCCACGCCCCACAGCGCCATCACCGGGATGCCGATCAGAAAGACCATGCCAGAGCCGGCTACGCCATAGATCACAAAGCCCAAAGCGCCGGCAATCAAGCCCAGCAG
The DNA here is from genome assembly GCA_030430155.1 of Gammaproteobacteria bacterium. Classification (GTDB taxonomy): domain Bacteria; phylum Pseudomonadota; class Gammaproteobacteria; order Xanthomonadales; family SZUA-5; genus SZUA-5. The sequence goes on along the minus strand of JAUIFV010000045.1, from coordinate 4,438 downwards.
CAGGGTGCGTCGTTCGCCCAGGGCGCCGACCAACGGGCGCATCAAGCCCGCTTGCACCACCGCGCTGCAGATTCCGACCACCGCCAGCACCATACCCACATCGCCGGCGCTCCACTGGTAGCGATAGGCGGCGTAAAGCACGAACACCGCCGGCAGCACCACGTGGGCCAGCTGGGACAGGAACACCACTCCGGCCAGGCCGAACAGCTCACGATGTCGCGACAGCATGACGATGGAGGCGAGCGGATTGGCGCGGCGCCAGGAGAAGGCCGAGCGTCTTTCGGCAGGCAGCGATTCGGGCAGGATCAGCCAGCCGTAGAGGGCATTGGCCAGGCTCAGGCCGGCGGCTACCCAGAACGGCAGCCGCGGATCCACCTCGGCGCACAGCCCGCCCAGCGCTGGTCCCAAAACGAAACCCAGGCCAAAGGCGGCGCCGAGCATGCCAAAGCTCTGCGCGCGCTTGTCCACCGGGGTGATGTCGGCGATATAGGCGTTGGCGGTGCTGATGCTGGCCGCGCAGATGCCGGCGATGATGCGGCCGATGAACAGCAGCGGCAGGGTCTGCGCCACCGCCATCAGGATGTAGTCCAGACCGAGACCCAGATTGGACAGCAGGATCACCCGGCGTCGGCCGAAACGATCCGACAGCGCGCCCTGCACCGGCGAGAACAAAAACTGCATCACCGCAAAGGCGGTGCCGAAGATGCCGTAGACGTAGGCCGCCGCGGCCAGATCACCGCCCTGGAAGCTGGCGATCAGATGCGGCAGTACCGGAATCACGATGCCCAGCGCGAGCACGTCGAGGATCACCGTGATGAAGATGAATACCAGCGCGGCCTGACGGCGCCTTGCCCGCATATCTCATACCTCTCCTACTGCGGCCGCCGATCTCCGCGGCGTGGCACGGGGTGCTCCCTCCAGCCCGCTTGACGTAGTGTCGACTACGCCTGCGCGGTCTTCCAGTCCGCGCCCCGCGCCACGCCACGTTCTCGGCGCCCTCGCTACGGACAGGAATGAGATATGCGGGCTAGCGTTGGGAACGGAGCCTGAACTCATCTAGGCGGGACTGGCTAGGGGGCGCGGCAGGTTAGCACTGTTGCCCGTCGCGCGGCAGCGACGGTCCTACGCCGGGAACCTTAGGGCCGAATATCGGTCTGAAGGCGCTTTCTGCGATTTGATAAGCGAGCCGTGTGATGAATGATCGATTGCTGTTGCTGGCCTGCCCGCTGTTGGTGGCGTTGGGTCTGATCGCCTGCAGCGAGTCCGAGCCGCCGGCCGAGCCAGCCGAACCAGTCGCCCAGGTCGCCGAACCGGCGCCATCAAAGCCGGTCTACAACGCGGTTGCGCCTAGCGAACCGGAGGTGGTGGACGATGGCGTGCGGGTACTGCTGGACGCCCCGCTGTTGAATGGATTGGTGCTGCCCTTCGACTACAGCGTGCTCAATCAGGACGACAGTCAGACCGGACCCATACGCATCCTCAAGACCGAAATGGAGGTCTTCGGCGCCAGCGAAGTGGAAGCGGTGGCGCAGCTCAACGACAACCTGCAGTCGCAGGGCTTCCAGCTGCTCAACAACAAGGGCACCCAGGGCAAGCTGCACCGCTCCTACGCCCGCGGCGGTCGCACCGTGTTTGAGGGGGCGGAAACTGTCGACGTCGTTGCCAGCGCCTATCCCAGCGAGATGAAGCCGAGCAATCCGGCGGCCAAGGCCAGGGTGGTGGTGACGGTGTCGAGCAAGCAGGGATGACTGGACAAGGGCCCAGGGAGTAGGGCCCAGGGCCCAGATAGGAGGCAGGGCCCAGGGATTAGGGCCCAGGGCCCAGAAAAACACGAGCGCGCGCTGAACCAGCGCTGCTGGGCCCTGGGCCCTGGGCCCTGGGCCCTCGAAGGGCTAGAGCTCATTGAGATCCTCGCCGACCAGGGCTGAAAGCAGCGCTTTGTCGACGCCGTCGCTGTGGAAGCGGCCATAGCGCGCCGCTTCATAGCGCTGGCCTTGGCCTTCCTCGAAGAAATAGCCGTCAGTGGCCATGATCACCCGCCAGCCGTCTCGGCGTACCCGCAGTACGATCTGATTGGCGCCGGCCTGCGGACGTTCGGCGCTGAGCTCGGGTGAGCCTGCGATGCGCTGCTGATCGAGAGAGAGGCGGACCCAGGCCGCGTGGGCCAGATCCTCCGGCCAGCTGCTACGCAGATCGTTGGCGACCTTGTAGTTCAGCGCCATGTAGTCGCCCTGCAGCAGCGAGCGTGGATCCACCGGGGCCAGCTCCAGATAGAACACCGGACCATCGCGCAGCACCGCCTGGCTGCGCACGATGGCCAGATTGATCAAGCCCAGCGCCAGCAGCGCAGTGCCGACGGCGATCAGTTTGGGAAGGATGGCTGCCCGCGAACTCATGTGCTTGCCTCCGGCTGGCGTCGGCGCAGCCACAGCCGCGCACTAAGCAGCAGTACGCCGCTGGCCTGCAGCGACAGCGCCTTCAGATTCAAGCTCCAGCTGAGCACGTAGTAGTGCCCGAACAGCGCCAGCGGCAGTCCGATCAGGCCCAGCGCCAGCAGCCAGCGCTCGCCGCGACCGTAGCCCAGCAGCAGCAACAGCAGAGCCGCGCTCACCCCTGGCGTGGTCCAGCAGGCCAGACCAAGCATCAATATCAGCAGCATCGCCGGCAGCGGCTGCCGGCGCGCCGCCTTGCCCAGCGTGAAGACCAGGAACAGGTTGATGGCGATCAAACCGGTGCTGGCCAGCGCCGCGCCGCTGAACGCCGCATCGTCACCCAGCCACAGGTCCCGGCTGGCTCGGGACAGGATCAGCGCGGCGCCAAGCGCGAACAGCGCCGCGGCCATGGCCAGGCTGCGCAGCAGGGCGTAGCCCGGCCCCAGCTGTGGATGCAGCCACCATCCGCTGGCCAGTCCGGCGCAGGCCACGCAGACCAGCGCCGCGGCCGCGGGCAGCGCCAGCCCGTCCAGCAGCGCCACCAGTCCGCCCAGGCAGAGCAAACCGCACCAGATTCTAAACAGCGCCAGCGGGACCAGCAGGCAGATCAGCCCCAGGCCGATCACCGCGCTGGCCCAGGTCGCTTGTCCGGAAAGGTCGGCAAAAATGCTCCACACGATCAAGGTCTGGGCCAGGGCAGCGGCGACCAGCGCCAGCTGCTCGGTGATCAGCTCGCCGCGGGTGGCCAGGTATCGCGCCGCACCCAGCGACATTGCGGCGATCAGCAGTCGGGTAACGCTATGCTCGAGCAGATCAAAGGTCAGCGCGGCCAGAAAGGCCAGTACGAACAGCGAACCGGCCCAGGCACCGGCGCCCACCATCAGCCGTATCGGCCAGGGATGATCGCTGCCGCCCGGCGTGTCGCCTTCGACCAAACCGCGTGTGGCCAGCGCCTGCCAGAGCTGCGCGTCATTCATCCTCGGCTCCGATGCAGATGCAGCAGCCAGTAGCCGGCCAGTGCCGTTAAGACGGTCACCAACATGGCCAGGACGTCTTCGGTGAGGCGCTCGGACTCCATCTCCTCGTCGGAGGTGTCCAGGTGACGTCGGAGCACGGCGCGGAGATAGTCCTCCTTGGTCTCGAAGTGCTCATAGAAGGTGCGGCGCGAACGGCCTGCCAGCGCAGCGACGCGTTCGGGACTGACACCAGCCGCCAGGACGCGGAAGCCGTCGTCGACGAGCATGCGGGCGCCCGCAGCCAAGAAGCGGTCACGGGGATCGCCGATGGCGGCGATCTCTTCTGCGGTGGGGACGTCGGGCATGAGCACCTCTGCCGAGAACGGGGCCCGTGGTCGCGCCATCGAGCGCGTCCAGGCTACTCCGCCCGCCGCCGCTCCTGCGCATTCTGTGAAGACCTGCCGCCACCTGTGTGAGGACACCTGGCGGTGTATGTGCCAATCTGCCGACCCGGCCCGCACCCCCGCAGGAGCGTCGCGTCGCCGGTGCGGCGGGAGCGGTCGAGGGTCGCCGGCCGGTGGGAGTCGACGGCCCTCGACCCCCCGATGCATGCCGCGCCCTGCGGGTGGCGCGTCGATCAGCCGTCTGCGAGCAGCGCGAGGATCTCGTCGCCGTAGCGCTCGACCTTGGCGGGCCCGATGCCGCTGATGCTCAGCAGCTCGTCGGCCGATGACGGGCGGTGATCGGCCAGTTCGGCGAGGGTGGCATCGGAGAACACGACGTACGCGGGCACGCCGTCGCGCTTGCATCGCTCGCTGCGCCAGGTGCGGACACGTTCGCGGCAGCGGGCGATGTCGAGGCTCGAGGCCGGCGGTGGCGCCGGACGCCGTGGTCGCGCGCCGGACGCGGTGGCATCACGGCCTCGTCTGGCGCCGGTGTCGGGGGTCGTCGGCTCGGGCGCCGACGGATCGCGCGCCACCGTGAGCTGATCGACGAACGGCGACGGCGGTTGCCCGCTGATGATGGCGACCGACGCCGAACAGCGGGTGA
>JAUIFV010000044.1 GCA_030430155.1 Gammaproteobacteria bacterium | reverse complement strand
GCTACCGACCGGAGCTGGGACTGCGCGTATTCACCGAAGCCGCCCTGGCCGGCGCCCCCACGCAACCCCCATTGCAATCCACCTGATATCAATCCACCTGACAGTTCAAGGAGAGCGAATCCATGCCCGCACGTCGCAAGCTAAGAAACATCTCCGAGGTCCGCCGCTATTTCCACCGCTTTGAAGAGCCGGTGTATTTCGTCAGCGCCACCAACTTCAATCTGTTGGGTCTGGACGAATGGGTCAAGAACCTGAAGTTCATCAGCTACATCGACTGCTACGACGGCCAGCATCCGAATGTGTTCTGCCCCTCGGAGCAGCCGCATGCGGAGTTCCAGTCCATTGAGGACATCAACAACTATCTGCTCCAGCACAAGGAAGTCATCGACTACATCGAACAGCGCGGTGGCAATCCCAAGCTGATCTTCTTGATGTTCGACGAGGAGACCGAAAAGCTGGCCGAGGAGATCGGCGCCAAGGTCTGGTTCCCGAAGGCCAAGCTGCGCAACCGTATCGACAACAAGATCGAAACCGTGCGCATTGGCAACAAGGCCGGCGTACCCAGCGTGCCCAACGCCTTGAGCGAGATCAAAGACTACGATCATCTGCTCAAGGTCGCCGAGAAGGCCGGGCTGGGTCGCGATCTGGTGCTGCAGTCGGCCTATGGCGATTCCGGCCACACCACCTTCTTCATCAAGTCCGAAGCCGACTTCCGCAAGCACCAGCACGAGATCATCGATCACGGCGAAATCAAGGTGATGAAGCGGATCAACTGCCGCGGCGCGGCGATCGAAGCCTGCGCCACCAAAGAGGGCACCATTGTCGGTCCGCTGATGACCGAGTTGGTGGGCTTCAAGGAGCTGACCCCCTACCGCGGCGGCTGGTGCGGCAACGAGATTTTCGCCAACGCCTTCTCCGCCAGGGTCCGCGATCAGGCCCGCGCCTACACCTTCGCCTTCGGTGAGCAGCTGCGCAAGGAAGGCTACAGAGGCTACTTCGAGCTGGATTTTCTGGTCGACACCAAAACCCGCGACATCTATCTGGGCGAGCTCAATCCACGCATCACCGGCGCCAGCTCGATGACCAACCACGCCGCCTTCGCCCATGCCGACGCGCCGCTGGCGCTGTTCCATCTGCTCGAGTTCAGCGACAAACCCTTCAATCTGGACATCGGCGAGTTGAACGGGCGCTGGGCCGACCCGGAGAACATCGATTCCTGGTGCCAAATGGTGATCAAGCACACTGACGATTCCATCGATCGCATCACCCGCGCGCCGCAGACCGGAATCTGGAGCATGCGCGAAAACGGCGAGGTGGTCTTTGATCGCTTCGACTACCACCGCCGCGCGGTGAGCAGCGAAAACGAGGCCTTCTTCCTGCGCATCTTGAAGACCGGCGACTACCGCTATGAAGGCGCCGACTTGGGCATTCTGGTGCTGCGCGGGCGCGGCATGACCGATCGCTTCACCCTGACCGAACGCTCGCAGCGCTGGATCGAGGGCATCCGTCGACACTATCTGGCCGAACCGCTGACAGGTGGACTGCCCGATACGCTGGCTGAGCATCAGTTCAAGTATCTGTAACAGACTCGAGCCCGCCGCTGTGGATCTGAGCTTTACCGCCATCGCCGACGACCAATCCGGAGAGCACTGGCAACGCCTCTTCCGGCGACTGTGGCCGGCCTACCGCAACTGGTATCTGCGCGATGGCCATTTGGCCAGACCCAGCTACCTGGCCTGCAGACGGGCGCTGGAAAAGCACATGCCCGAGTTCGTCGAGCAGTGGGCGCAGCGGGTGGAACTGGCCGGCGGCGGCGACGTGGCGGCGCGCTTCTTGTCGCTGTGGTGCCCGCCGGCCTATGACAACGCCTGCTCGCAGGCGGTGTGGCCGGGCGCCGAACCGCTGCTGGTGCGCAACTACGACTACTCGACCAAGTATTTCGATAGGGTGATCCTGCGCACCGACTGGGGCGGTCATCGGGTGCTCGGCACCAGCGACTGTTTGATCGGCCTGGTCGACGGCATCAACGATGCCGGACTGGCGGTTTCGCTCACCTTCGGCGGCCGCCGTGCGGTCGGCGAGGGCTTCGGCGTCCCGATTGTGCTGCGCTACGTGCTGGAGACCTGCAGCAACGCCCCGGAAGCGGCCAAGGTGCTGGCCCGAATTCCCACCCACATGGCCTACAACGTCACAGCGCTGGACGTGGACGGACGCCGCGCGACCGTGCACATGGCGCCGGACCGAACGGCGCAGATCACCGCCGCGGCGGTGGCCACCAATCATCAGCCCGGCGACGATCACCGCGATCACATCTATCAGTCGCAAACCATCGAACGCGAGCGCTATCTGCTCAACCGCTTGATGCTGCACGAGGAAACCCAGGAGCGCTTCATCGCCGCCTTCCTCCGCCCACCGCTGTTCTCGCTGGCCTACGAACGCGAGCGCGGCACCCTCTACACCGCCGCGCTGTGGCCTTCGCGCCGGCAGATCAGCTACCGCTGGCCGCACAGCGCCTGGACGCTGAGCGTCGACCACTTCGAGGCAGGCGTGCGTGCCGTGCACTATCCGAAGGAGCGGATGGTCGTTGGAGCACGGTAGGTTGGTGAGGGCACAGGGCTCAGGGCCCAGGGCCCAGAAGATCAAGAGCTCCTTGAGGGCCCAGGGCCCAGGGCTTAGGGCCCAGAAGATCAACAGCGTGCTGAGGGCACAGGGCTCAGGGCCCAGGGCTCAGAAGGGCAAGAGCTCTTGTAGGGCCCAGGGCTTAGGGCCCAGAAGATCAAGAGCGCGCGGGAACTGGCTTTCCTGGGCGCCGGCGCGATGGGCCTTGGGCCCGTGGGCTGGCACATAAGGCACGCGCGAAGCCCCGCTCTTCCTGGGCCCTAGGCCCTGGGCCCTGGGCCCTAACCCGACAATTCCGAAGTAACCTCTGAGGTCCCCCATGTCTGCTACCACCGCCAACCCCGAGCGCCCCAAGCTCCACAAAGAACTGCGCCGCTTCGGCTTCTTTGCCCTGGCCTTCGGCTCGATGATCGGCGTCGGCTGGGTGACCGCAATCGGCAGCTGGCTGGGCCAGGCCGGGCCGGCCGGCGCGCTGCTGGCCTTTCTGGTCGGCGGCGCGATCATGCTGTGCATCGGACTGTGCTACGCCGAGCTGACCCCGATGCTCCCCGTAGCCGGCGGTGAGGTGGCCTATGCCTACAAGGCCTACGGCAGCTTCAAGGCCTTCGTGGTCGGCTGGGCGCTGGCCTTCGGCTACGTCAGCATCTCCGGTTTCGAAGCGATCTCCATCGGCAAGGTGCTGAGCTATCTGTTCCCGGCCATCGATCGCTGGCCGCTGTATGAGTTCGCCGGCTCTACCGTTTATGCCAGCCACCTGATCCTGGGCGTGGTCTGCACCGGCCTGATCACCTGGGTCAACTGGGTCGGCGCGCGCGCTGCCGCCAAGCTGCAGGTGTGGCTGACCAGCGCCTTTGTCGCGGTCACTCTGGTCTTCGTGCTGGCCGGTCTGGGCGGCGGCAGCGGCGCCAATCTGCAGCCGCTGTGGGTGGCCGATGCCAGCGGCGGCATCGCCGCCGGGATCCTTGCCGTGATGGTCACCATCCCGTTTTGGTTTGTGGGTTTCGACACCATCCCGCAGGGCGCCGAGGAAGCCTCCGGCAGCGTTGCCCCGCGCTCGCTGGCCTTCCTGATCGTCGGCTCCATCATTGCCGCGACCCTGTTCTATGTGCTGATCATCCTCAGCGTCGGCATGGTCGGCCCCTGGCAGCAGACCATCACCGGCGATCTGCCCGCGGCCAGCGCCTTCGAAAGCGCCTTTGCCGCGCCGTGGCTGTCGAAGATGGTGCTGATCGCCGCCCTGCTCGGCTTGTTTACCAGCTGGAACGGCTTCTTCCTGGCCGGCTCGCGGGTGATCTTCGCCCTCGGCCGCGGCCGCATCATCCCGCAACGCTTCGGCGCCGCGCATCCCGTACACGGCACCCCGAACTGGGCCATCGGCCTGGTTGGCGTGCTCACCGCGCTGGCCCCGCTGCTCGGCCGCGACGCGCTGCTGGCCCTGGTCAACGCCGGCTCCTTCTGCATCGCCCTGGCCTTCTTCGGCGTCTCGCTGTCGCTGCTGCGCCTGCGCAAGGACTACCCCGACCTGCCGCGCCCCTATCGCCTGCCCGGCGGGCCGGTCATCCCAGCCATCGCCGCCCTCGGCGCCCTGGGCATGCTCGCCGCCATGCTCATCCCCGGCAGCCCGGCCGCGCTGAGCTGGCCGCGCGAGCACATCATCCTGATCGTCATGTTCAGCCTCGGCGGCGTGCTGTGGGTCAGCGCCGGGAAGACCCGTAGCGAGGTTAGTGACGCGCAGCGGGATTATTTGATTTTGGATAGTTAGGAGCAGTGCCAGTAGCCAGTTCCAGTAGCCAGTAGAGCGCTCCATCACCGGGGCATTCCGCGTAGGCCGTTGTATCTGATCGAGCCGGGTCTTCCGGCTGGCGAGCAGGCGCACGATCAGATTCAGCGGCGCTCTTGGCGCTGTTGTGATTTCCGACTTGCTGCTACAACAAACCAACCGTGCACTTTGGGGAAATCGATGCGCTTTACGTCGCGAGGGCTCGCCAATTCGCCAGGGCTGGCCGGCTGGCTGCTAGTGCTGCCGCTGACCGCGAGCTTGGCTGGCGAACCACTGCGCGAGTGCGCGGAGGACGAGTTGCTGGGCCCGATTGCGGATCAGGAACAGGTCGCGGCGCATCGATTGTTCAAGCTTCCGGTGCTGAGCTACCCGCCGCCGATGCCCGATGAGTACGGCGTGGGCGACTTTTGGCTGAAGCTAGTTGTCGATCCGTCGGGTGCGATCACTTGCTACTACCCGGTCTCCGGAATCCTGTGGCAGAAACACACCCTCGAGCAAGCCGAGCTGAACGCGCTGAGCGATATGGCCAGCTGGCAATATCAGCCGTTCATTGTTGACGGAACTCCCGCGCAGGTCGTGGTGGAGGAGTACATCGATGGCTACGAGCTGCCGATCGTCCATCAAGCCGCTCCGGATGTTCCGCTTGAACAGGTGCGGATCCGCCTGGAGAAATTCGGCAGTCACCGCGGGTCGGCACCCAGCTATGGCGTTGAGCTCGACGGCAGCGGACAGGTTCAGTACTTCGGCGAGAAACACGTCGACGTCACTGGTCATCACAGTTACGTCGTGCCCACCAGCATGGTTGCGGAGCTTCAGGCCAGCGCCATAGACAACAATCTCTGGTCCCTCAACGAACGCTACGACGGCAGCTGGAGCCACCAACAGCATCACCGGCTGACCCTGTTTTTCGGCGATGAAAGCAAAGTCATCGAAGAGTTGGGCAATTCCTCCAATGCTCCTCCGGGTTTGTACCAGTTCATCGACGCGGTGGATGCGGCAGCGCAGACGGCGCAGTGGATCGATCTTTCGCCAGAGACGATCGATTACCTGCTGGAGCAAGGCTTCGATTTCAACTCCGTGGCCGCCGAAGAGCTTCTCGCCAGGGCCGCAGTGAACCCGGACGCGGACCCGGCAAGTCTTCAGCGACTGCGCGAACTTGCTGCCGAAGGCAAGGTATATCGGGACTAGCGGAACGACGCACTACAGGCCCCCAATTGCATCACCGCAGCCACCGCGCCAGACTGTGCGCAGATGCGCCGGCTATGCCGGCACAGGAGCGTGGGTTTGGGCGAATCGGCGGCGAGCCCGCATTTCTCATACCACTCCGTAGCGAGGGCGCCGAGAATGTGGCGTGGTGCGGTCCGCGGACCCAAAGGACGGCGAAGGCGTAGTTCCACTACGTCGAGCCGACCGACGGGAGCAGATCGCGCCACGCCGCAGAGATCGGCGTCCGCAGTAGGAGGGGTGTGAGAAATGGGGGATGGTGACGCGACTCTGGACCACAGTGTGCTGTCGCTGCACGCATGGGCGACCAGCCAGCTTGGCGCGGACGGCACGCAGATCTGGGTGATCGACGATCTGGGCTTCCATCCCCGCGCCAGCGCCGGACGGGCGGTGGACGACGCCGACCGGGCGCTGGTTCGGCGCAGCTGTATCGAACATGCGGCGCTGGTGGAAGCGGGCCGTCTGGTGGTGCCGCTGGCGCTGTCGGATCGGCGCAGCGGGGCCTGTCTGTTCGCCTTTCCTTTCGCCGCCAAGTCCGAGTGGATAGACCTGTGCCAGTCCAGACTGAGTAACGATCTGCCGAACCTGGACGAGCACCTGCAGCTACAGCGCTTGTCGCGGCTGTCCGGCAGCGCGCGGGAAAGCGATCAGCTGCGCAGCATCCTTACCCTGGCCCACACGTTGGAGAACTGCCCCTCCAAGCGTCAGGTGCTGGGACAGATCCACCAGCTGCTCAAGCAGCTGATCTACGCCGAGAATTTTTTTGTGGTGGTGCTGGACAGCAGTCGCCAGCTGCTTGAGTTCGAGTTCTTCGTCGACCAGTACGACAGCGACGAAACCCCCATCCCCTTCGTCGAGGGCGGCCTGCACGGCTCGCTGGCGGCGCACGTGGTTGCCGCCAACCGGGTGGTGCGCGGTTCCAGCCGCGAGCTGCTGGCCGAGACCGGCCACGGCGACATGCTCGACGACGCCCACTACGGCCCGCGTGCCTTCGACTGGCTCGGAGTGCCGATGAATGTCGCCGGCGAAGTGCTGGGCGCAGTGGTGATTCAGAGCTATGACCGCGAGATCCGCTTTCACGACCGCGCCCCGTCGGTGCTGTCGATGGTCGCCGAGGCGATCGGCGCGGCGCTGCATCGGCGGCGCATACGCGAGGAGCTGGAGTCCACCGTCCACGAGCGCACCGCCCAGCTGGAAAGCGCCAAGGCCGACGCCGAACGCGCCCTGGCCGATCTGCAGGCGGCCCAGCAGCATCTGCTGCAGGCCGAGAAGATGGCTTCACTGGGCCAGCTGGTGGCCGGCGTCGCCCACGAGGTGAATACCCCGCTGGGCGTGGCGCTGACCGCCAACAGCCATTTGGCCAGCCGCGCCGAGGATTTTCGCCAGCAGGCTGCGGACGGCGCACTGAGTCGTTCAGCACTGAACGACTTTGTCGACACGGTGGCGAAATCCGCTGGCATCGTCGGCAAGAACCTCGATCGCGCCGCCAAGCTGGTTCAGAACTTCAAGCAGGTTTCGGTGGACCGCAGCTCGGACGGTCGCCGCGAATTTGCGCTGGACGCCTTCATCGAGGCGCTCACCGCCAGCATGGCAGGGCTGTGGCGCGGCAGTTCGGTGCAGCTGCGCCTGGACTGCCCCTGCGACCTGCGCATGGACAGTTTCCCCGGCGCGCTCGGTCAGGTGCTAAGCAGCTTGATCGAGAACGCGCTGCAGCACGCCTTCACCGAGGGCGAGCCCGGATTGATCCAGCTGAACTGCGCCAGCGCTGCCGATGACCAGGCGACGATCGTTGTCAGTGACAACGGCCACGGCATTGCCGCGGACGATCTGGGCAAGATCTTCGAGCCCTTCTACACCACCGGCCGCCACCGCGGCGGCACCGGGCTGGGCCTGCACATCGCCTACAACCTGGTCACCCAAAAGCTCGGCGGCAGCATCGAAGTGGACAGCGAACCCGGCCGCGGCACCCGTTTCACGGTGCAGCTGCCGCTTAGCGCGCCGCGCTGAGAGCGGCGTTCGCCGCCTCGGCTGTGTCCATCCGCACCACCACCTTGCCGCGGGCCCGACCACGCTCCAGATAGGCAATCGCCTCCGCAGCGCTCTCCAGCGGATATTCACGATCGATCACCGGACTCACCTCACCTGAGGCCATCCAGTCGGCCAGCGTCTGCAGATCGTCGCGATCGAGCTGGGCCAGCATGAAGCCAGCCGGCCGCTCCAGGAAGGGCTCGACTATGCGTAGCCACAGGAGTGATTTGAGCGGCCCCAGATAGTCGCCGTCCTTTTTGCCGGCGACGATCACCAGGCGACCGCGCTCGCTGAGCACGCCCACATTGGCCGACGCCGAGTGATTGCCGACCATGTCGACGATCAAATCGTAGCGCTGGTCCATCGCGGTGTAGTCGGCTCGCTTGTAGTCGATGACCTGATCGGCGCCAATGCCGCGCACCATGGCCTCATTGCGACCGCTGCACACTCCGGTGACGTGCGCGCCCATCGCCTTGGCAATCTGCACCGCGAAGGTGCCGACGCCGCCGGAGGCACCGTTGATCAACACCCGCTCGCCGGCCTTGAGTTCGCCGTGATCACGCAGCGCCTGCAGCGCGGTGGTCGCCGCCACGCCGACGGCGCCGGCCTGGGCAAAGCTGACATTGGCCGGCTTGTGCACCAACAGGCCGTCTTCAGACAGGATCAACGTGTCCGCCAGCGCGCCGTTGCGCGCGCCAAAGACCTCATCGCCAACCGCGAAGCGGGTCACCTCCGCACCCACCGCAGTGACCACACCGGCAAAATCGACCCCGACGCGCACGTCCTCCGGACGGCCGATGCCCGAGGACAGCCGCATCACATAGGGCTTGCCGCGCATGTAGTGCCAATCCAGCGGATTCACCGCCGCCGCCCGCACCTGCACTCTCAGCTGATCAGGCAGCAGCGCCGGCAGCGGCAACCGCTCCACCTGCAACACCTCCGGCGACCCGTAGCAGCGCGCGGTCACCGCCAGCGTGCTGTCCCCGGCGATCGCCGCGCTTGGTGCCGGTTCGCAGGCGCTCTCATGACTCAAGGTCATCGCCAGCCCGGTCAGCGCGACCGTCGTAATCGCGCCCAATCCGATCAGTACCTTGTATCTGCGTTTCATCGCCCGTTTCCTCTACGCCGTGATTCGGTTGCGCTACAGCATGGCGCTACGTCGACGACGAGGGCCAATCGTTTGCGACGAACTGCGGAAAGAATGTGGCGAACGACGGAATTGCGGGTTCGGTGCCTCAGTGAGCGGTGCGTGGACCTAGGCGAGAGAGTGAGCGCGGACCTGATCTGATCCTGATCGGGAATATTGCGCCGATTAGTGGCGGATCAACTTTGAATGTTCCCGATCGGGATTATCTGAGCCCACAGCAGACAAAATGATCGGAGGATGGGCTTCACAATTCGCACGGTCCGAATTCAGAACTGCAGTGTTGAGGGTCGGTTGCGGCTGGGAGAAGCTCAACCAAGCGTCTGGGCGTCCGACCCAGCTCGTGCGTACCACGGAAAATCCCGATAGATTCGAAAGGACGAGCCTGCGAACTGGGAGACGGATCTCGATGGCCACGGAAATCAATGAGGGCACGATCACGCCGGTATTGAATGCGGCGAGAGCTTGGATGCGGCGATGCTGGATCAGCGACGGTTCGATCCTGAGCGAAGATTCTTTGTGGACCGACGAACTAGTTGAGGCGGTACGTCATGCCTTCGTAGACCACCTCGACGTCGGTGAAGGTAGCTTCCTGGAGAAGCTGGAGGCGCAGATGCGTCCGGCTTCGCCCCATGCCAAACGCCTGATGGCCGAGATGCTCTGGGTCTTGTACCTCTTCCCAATGGGCAGCATGGGGCCGGATTCGAAGCGTCAGCAAGTATTCGAGGTCTGGGCTTGGAGCGGGAGCTCGCTAGATCCGGGACACTCCATGTTGAGCGACAGTGCGCTTCACGGCGTTGGCTCAGCCGGAACGGCGTACAACACCCATCGATGGCGGGAACTGGTCTACCTCATCTCGCTAACCCAATCGATCAAGGCCCTCGATCCGGAGTCCCGCAAGCGAACGCTGTCGGACTATGACCAGTTCATGGCGTGGATAGATTCAGTACCGAAGGACGGCAACCGTCAGTTCCGGCACATGTTGCGCTACTACTGCTTCCCTCAGCGCGTTGAACGGATGGCCTCCAACGGGGACCGGCAGCGAGTCCTCGAAGGATTTGGCAAGGCAACCAGCCGCGAGATGAAATCCTGGACGGATCGACAGTTCGACGATGCCATGTTGCGTCTTCGCGCGGAACTGAAGACTCAGTACCCCGAAGAGAAGCTGGATTTCTATCGCGAACCTTTGCGATCAATGTGGCGGTCAGAAGACACCGACGCTGGCGATATTGGCGACAACAATGTCATCCGGGAAGAATCGCCAATCTCCTCACTAGGGCAACCGTCGCAAGACGCGAAGATGTCCCAAACGAAGGCAGTCAATCTCATCCTCTATGGGCCGCCAGGTACGGGCAAGACGCATTGGATGCGCCAGAAATTCGCCGAGTACACGGATGCCGCTGTAGACATCGATAAAGACACTTGGCTGCTGGAGGCAGTCGCCAGCGCCGGATGGCGGGCCGTTATTGCGGCGACGTTAGCGGACCTTGGCGAACCTGTGCGCGTCGCAGAGATTCGCGATCACCGCTGGGTATCAGCCAAACGCAGACAACGAGGCAGATCAGGCAATGTGCAGCAGACGCTCTGGGGCTATCTGCAGGAACACACTCCCGAGGACAGCCCAACCGTCAATTTGAAATCGCGGCGGGCGCCATTCATCTTCGACAAGAGCCAATCCGGCGAGTGGTCGCTGTTGCCTGACTGGGCCGAGCAGGACGACGAATCCGCAAAGCTGCATCGTCGACTCAGTGCCGGCCCGGAAACGGGGCGCGAAGCCGTCAAGCGCTACAAGGTCCTCACCTTCCATCCGTCATTCAGCTACGAGGACTTTATTCGCGGGATCCGCCCCGTCTCCTCCAGCGAGAGCGGAGACACCCAGTTCCAACTGGTCGACGGCAAGTTCAAGCAAATCTGCGACGAAGCGCGAGCGAATCCCCGCCGGCGTTACGCGTTGTTCATCGATGAGATCAACCGCGCGAACATTGCCAAGGTCTTCGGCGAACTGATCACGCTGATCGAGCCAGACAAGCGCGCCGTCTACGACCCAGAAGACAATCTAGTCGACGGAATGGAGATTCAGTTGCCAGGCGGGGACGAGTCCGATGCCAACGAGAGACCGTTTGGCGTGCCGCACAATCTTGACATCTACGGCACCATGAACACGGCGGATCGTTCGATCGCCCTTCTGGACATCGCGTTACGGCGGCGGTTTCGATTCGAGGAGCGGGAGCCAGACTACGACCTGCTCGATCGTGTCGATGGCATCGACTTGGCTGCGTTGCTGAAACGGGTCAATGATCGCTTGGAGTTTCTCCTGGATCGTGATCACCGGATCGGCCATGCCTACTTGATAAGAATTCGCTCCTTGGATGACCTCCGGGCGGCGTTCAAGCATCAGATCATTCCGCTACTCCAAGAGTATTTCTTTGACGACTTCTCGCGGGTTGGACTCGTGCTGATGACGCCAGGAGCCCCGCCATTCGTTCAGAAGCAGCGGCTGGACTCGGCAAGGTTGTTTCCAGGATCCGTGGTCGATGGCACTCACGAGGATCGAACGCGCTATCAGCTGACCGCAATGGAGTCTTGGTCGGAGCAGAGCTTCATCGCGATGTACGCCGATCGCGGGGCCTCTACTGATCCGGATTCGGCGAGCTGATCGCCAGTCAGCCCGTGGCAACCGACTACATCACAGCGTTTGAGCATCAGCCGGTGGCGATCACGCCGGAAGCGACCGCGACGTCGCTGTCTTACTCCGAAGCCGAGCGCCTGGAGAGACTGAATGACGGCGACCGCACGTTCTTCCGCAGGGAACTTGGCCGAATCAAACTCGCACAATACTGCGGGTTGGTGAACCTGGGCACGCGGATACTGGAAATCCTGCCAAAGGTGCAGGACGACGCCAGCCCGGAACAATGTCAGGGCGTCCTGCTCAGACTGCTCCGGCATAGCCATCGATTCCCCCAGTTTCGCCATCAGAACGCCAGTCAGCACATGCGCCGAGCGCATCTGCTAGAGGTGTTCATTGCCGCCTACTTCGATGCCGTTACCGCGGTTTGTCGAGGCGGACTGCTTAGGCAGTACCGCCAGCATGCGGAGGATCTCAACGTCGTTCGCGGGCGCATTCAGACAAGTCGCCAGTTTGCGGTCAATGCCAACCGACCAGATATCGTCGCTTGCCAGTTCGACGACTTGACCATCGACAACGTCTGGAACCGCATCCTCAGCAAGGCGTTGAATGTCGTACGCTCGAGAATACGAAGCCTAGATCTTCAACGCCGATGGATTGAGCTTGCGGCGCTTTTCGAGGGCGTCGATGACAGTCGCTTGGCGCCGGCCGAGATCACCCATCCCGTCTACAACCGCCAGGCCGAGCGCTACCGATACGCCGTGGATTGGGCCCGGTTGCTCATCGCGCTTTTAGCACCTTCGCTGAGAGCAGGCACTCAGGATGCCCCTGCCCTGCTGTTCAATATGAACCATCTGTTCGAAGCCACGGTGGCCAACGCGCTGCACCGCAGGCTTCCCAATGAAGTTCATCTCTCCACGCAGGACGTCGGCATGCATCTGGCGACCGCGCATGCCGACGGCCGCTCCTTTGCCGCGTACGCACTGAGGCCAGATCTGGTCTTTCGAAAGCAGAACCGGGTGATTGCGCTGGCCGACACGAAATGGAAGTTGATCAAGCGCGATGGGCGGCATCTCAAACCCAGCGAGCCGGACATGTACCAGATGGCGGCCTACGCGAGCGCATACCAGTGCGACAAGGTGACACTGATCTATCCGTGGTCATCGGAGCTCGAGGGAAGCGCCGCAACGCACTTTGAACTCGCCAGAAAGGGGGTGGACCCCATCGTTGTCAGAGTTGTCTGCCTTGACGTCGGCAGCGACGCGCTTACCTGCCTGCCCCAAACTCCTGGCTCACCGTTCGACTAGAAGCTCACGAGAATGACGCCAACGCGCAGCCGGTACTGACTCTCCAAACTCGCAGAACTCGACCTCGGCTAGACGGAGACATACCTCCCACGCCCCTCGTATCTCGCAAGCCCAAGGAGCTCGAAAACACCGCCGATCGTAGTGAAATTGCAGGCACCCTCTTTGGCACACGAAGGCAAGTTCTCTTTGAACCAAGCCCGCGTGAATTCGCCGGAGCGGGTCAACTCAGCCTGAGCCAGCGCGAATTCCGAGACCGTAACTCCTTTCTCGTAGGGCTTCGATCCGGTGTGCGACGGAATCGTGTAAATCAGCGCTTCTTCGCCCCTGCGAGACCCTTTGCCTTTGATCCTAAATGGCTTCTTTGCCAGAGGCTTTGGGATTTCCGTGCCCGACTCAGTGGCAAAATCGAGAATATTTTCGAACTTTTTCATGTCACGGAAGCCCTGTAGTCAACCATTAGCTGTGAATCGTCTAGGGTCATGAACTGCATCTACGCTTGAGAGCTTTACGAACTCTCTTCAGAGTTTGGTCAGACAGTTTCCATGTCTTAACTGCTTCTCGGTACGACGATTCCGCGGAAACATGATTGGCTAATTCAACCGCCCCGCTATCTGGATCAATGACCAAGCAACCTGCGTCAAAAAGCCGATGCAAATCGGCCCTGAGCAAGAATCCATTGGCTGCGCCGAACTCACCATCATCCCTAACCTCGACTAAATGCGCCGCCTCAAGCGCTGTGCGCTCACTCTCGCCAGTGAGTGCACAACGGGGCTCATGTCTCAGAAGCAGCTCCCTGAACTTTGCCTGCCGTCGTTTCCTTCGCAAGACCTGAACGTAGCCCAGGAACTCGGAATCGCGAGCCGGTATCACCTTGACGTCTTTTACAGTCCCATCATACTCAAGGCAGGGCGGATCGTTTTTCCACGTTGCGCTCGCTTTGCTTCTTTGCGACGCAGAAAATACTATAACGGATTCTCCCCAACAGTCTGTGATTTCAGCGATTTCCGGGTTTCGTAAAGGCGAGTAATCCAAAGTCAATGTGTGCTCGTCACCATTGATTTCGTGACTACTCACCAGCGTCTTGTATACGACCGGCGTGTCGCGACCATCCCAAAGCTCCGAAGTTACAAACTCATCACCGGGCTTTGGATCTCCATCTTGCTCAATGAGCAAGCTCTCAAGAGAGCCCATCCATCGAATCTGGATTATCAGCGGATACATCTAGCTCTACTCCTTAGTTTGCAATCAGTCGCTAGCAAGTGCGTTTCAAAATCGCGTGTGGTAGCTATCGACGTACGCACGGAAGCGGTCTTTACCTCTTACCCCACCGCGGGTGGCGGCGACTAGGCCGCAAACCGCCCCACCTCCCGCAACACACCCACAATCTGATCCGCATCAGCGTCCCCAAACGCCCCATCGAGCCCCTCAAAGTGGATGCTGGTGAACGGCGGCTCATAGAGCTGGCCGGGTTCCACGACGCCGTTGTTGACCAATCGGTCGATGATCATCTCAATGAAGCGAATCTGCTGGCTGCTGTAGCGGGCGCCGTCGAGGAAACGGGCGAAGGCTTCTTTGGCGGCGCCGCGGTCCATGCCGACCAGGGAACGGATAAACAGCGGCAGCGGGACGTCGGTGCCGAAGGACTGTTCGAAGCGTTCTCGGCTTTCCACTTCGGGTGCCTCGTAGACGAAGCGCTCCAATTCGGACAGGTCAGTTGGGGTGAGCGGTTTGTTGTGGCGAAGCTTGGCGATGGCGACGTGGCTTTCGTTGGCGCGGATCCAGGCTTCGACCTTGCGCCGGTACAGGGCCAGGTTGATGCCGGTGCTGAAGTCCAGCATTTCCACTGGGACGGCCTCGCCGATCTGATCATCCAGTACGGTGAATACAACCTTGGCGGACTTGCGTTCGATCAGCTGGATCAGGCTGCGCAGTCGCCGCCTGACCACCTCGATCATGGTGACGGTGATATCGCGCCAGAACTCTTCGCTTTGGATGTCCTGGATCAGCGGCAGTTCGGCCTTGACAGCGGGAATCGCGTCAATGGTCTCCAGATCGGCTGCGAGTTCGATGATGCGGTCCCGGTTGCGCTCGAAATCGGTTGTCAGGCGCAGTACCGCGAGTTGCAGATTGATGCAGACCAAATCGAAAAGCTTGGCGGTAACGTGGTCGGCTGCCTTCTCGCTGGGTAGACCCGCCACGTGATCGCGCAAATCGGCCATGTCGGCGTCACCCAGCGAATCCCAGGCATCACGCTCGGCGAAGCGCGCAACGTGGGCCACTTCGGTGCGGACGATGAAATTCTGCTGATTCATGGCCGCTACTTCGCCGTGTAGCTCGTCGATCAGCTCGGTGCGCAGGCTCTTGCCGCCGTAGCCTGGTGAGACTTCGGCCTGATCCTCAGCCGACCCGTAGACCAGCGAAAGAAGATCGACCCTGGCACGGAACAAACGCCGTCCCAGGGGCTCGCCGACCGCGCCGCTGGCGCCTTTGGGATTCTCGTTGAAGTACTCGAAGTTGGCGCAGAAGTCGAAGATGTGGAAACCGGTCTTGTCGAGCCCTGGGCCAAACAGATCCGGGCATAGCCGAGTGCCGCGGCCGATCATCTGCAGGAACTTGACCTTCGAGCGTACGGCCTTGAAGAACACCAGGTTGACCACCTCCGGCACATCGATGCCGGTGTCCATCATGTCCACCGAGATCGCGATCTGCGGCATCTTGCTGGCCGCGCTGAAGTTGTCGATCAGGCTTTGCGCGTATTTCACCGCGTGGGTGATGACCCGGGCGAACTCGCCGCGGTGCTGCGGATAGTGGTGGTCGAAGCGGCGGGCAATGAAGTTGGCGTGCTGTTGGTTGACCGCGAAGATGATGGTTTTGCCCAGCTTGTCGCCGCCGTCAACCTTCAGGCCGTGCTCCATCAGGTGCCGCAGCATCTTGTCGACGGTGTCCTCGTTGAACAGCTTTTTGTTGATCTCCGAGGCGTGGACTTCGTCTGGCGGATCCTCGTCTTCGCGGTCGCCCCAGTCCAGCGACTCCCAGTGTTCCTTCTCGGCCTCGCTCAGCTCATCGTAGCGGATACCCTCGCGCACAAACTTCAGCGGCACCGATTGCGCCGCCGGCGGCACCAGAAAGCCATCGGCCACCGCCTCGTCCAGACCGTAGGCGTCGGTAGGGACGCCGGTTTCCAGTCCGAACAGGTGGTAGGTATCGCGATCGACTTCATCGCGCGGGGTCGCGGTCAGGCCCACCAGATAGCTGTCGAAGTATCGGAAAATCGCGCCGTACTTCTGGTACACGCTGCGGTGGGCTTCGTCGATGATGATCAGGTCGAAGTGGCCTACGCCATAGCGGCGCCGGCCGTCCTCCAACTCGTCGATCAGATTCATCATGGTCGGATAGGTGGAAAGGAAAACGCGCCCCTGCGCATGCCTTTCGGTCACCAGATTCACCGGGCTGGAGTCAGGCAGGTGTTCCTTGAAAGCGTTCGTGGCCTGCTTCACCAGCGCAACCCGGTCGGCCAGGAACAGCACCCGCTTGACCCAGTTCGCCCGCATCAGCAGATCGACCAGGGCGATCGCAATGCGGGTTTTGCCGGTGCCGGTGGCCATGGTCAGCAGGCCGGCGCGGCGACCTTGAACGAGCGCTTCGACCATCGCCCGGATCGCTCGGGCCTGATAGGGCCGACCGACGATTTGCATATTGATCTGCAGGCTGCGCGGGTCGGACTGCAGCGTGCGCCGGGTCAGCGCCAGCGCCAGTTCGTCAGCACTGTAGAAGCCCTGCACTTCACGCGGCGCCGCGCGCTGGTCGTCCCATAGCCAGGTGCTGTGGCCATTGGTGTAGAAGATCAGCGGCCGCTGGCCGGTCATTTGCTGCAGACAGTCGGCGTAGAGCTTGGCCTGCTGGCGGCCAACGTCGGGGTCGACCAGACTGCGCTTGGCTTCGACCACCGCGGCCGGCTTGTCGTCGGCGCCATACAGCACGTAGTCGGCGAAACCCTCGCCGCGCTCGCTAGGCATGCCGATCAGCGGCACTTCGATTGCGGCGTTGCGGCCAATATCCCAGCCGGCTTCGCGCAGCAGCACGTCAATGAAATGGCGGCGTGTGTCTGCTTCGTTGTAGTCGTGGCCATCCGGAACTGCGATGTTGGCGGCCTTGGCTTCGGCCAGCTCGGCGCGACGGGCGGCCAGTTCGGCATCCACCTGCGCCAGCAGCGCCTCGCGCTCGGCTAGGGTGGCGCTCTGTTCGGCGATGCGTGCCTCGCGCTCCTCCAGCGTGGCGTGCAACTGGCCGATCTGCTCGCGGAAGCTGGTTTCCTGCTTCTTCAGCTCATCGCGGGTGAAGGCCACCGCCTCGTCGGCGCGCACCAGCGTCGGCACCTGCTTCTCTTCCCACTCGGCGACGATGCTTTTGGGATCGCTGGCCCGGGTGTAGGTGCGCGCCAGCCAGAACAGGATGTGGAACAGATCGCGGACCAGACGCATGGCGTCGCCGCTGCCGATTCGCTGCTGGCCGTGCACCGCCTGATTGCCAACTCGCTGGATCAGCCGCATCTTGTCGTGCACGTAGGGCGGCACCAGCTTGGTGAAGGCAACCTGGGTCAGCAGCACATTCAGCCCGTTCTCGTAGGGCATGCGCAGATCGCGGTCGTTCTGGTACAGCCAATGCACCGCCCGCTCCAGCGCGTGACGGGTGCGCATGCAGCAGGCGCGGGCATCTGAACGAACCAGCTGCTCGGCACCCTTGGCCGGCTGGTAGAGCGGCTTAAACTCAGTGGCAAGGAACTGGAAGTTGCTCATAGCCGATCCTCAAGTACAGATTAGCGTTCCGCGCCGCCGGCCTGCCCTGCTCAAAATCAATCGCGGCGAGGAGCAAGTCGCCATCTAGCACTTCTTCGCAACTTCATCACCGGAGAACAGCGCGTGCTGCAGCGAAGCGAATGCCAGATCGAACCCCATCTGGCTTCGCTGCAGCGCTAGTTTCATATCTGCGACTGCCTCCGCGCGCCTTCCAAACGATTTCTGCACATCGAGAGGAGGAAGCGATATCAAAAGCCGCTTTAGGTGAGAAGGGCCGAAATTCTGTTGCGCGGAACCCGTCACCAACCGAGTAATCTGGGTACGGAAATCATGATTATCGATCCATGCCTTAAGAAAATACAGGTTTGATTTACCAGCTACGGCCTTGAATCTAATCGTGCTCGTATTCATACAAAGCGGTAGGTGTGTTCTCTCAATAAACGCCCCTCGAGTTCTCAACAGTCCATCGGTATCGAATGAAACGCCTGAACTCGCAATAACGAGATCGCCTTCATCAACCAAAAAATGCTTATATCTTCCTTGCGCTTCATCCACACTGACATGTCGATCAGTCTTACTGAGATTGATCGATCCATCCTTCTCAATGTTGCCGACGTTGAGAAGCTTTATACCGCGATCCCTGAACTGCCATTTGCGTACTCCGGGACCTTCTTGAAACCAGCAGGCTTCTTCTAGAGGAACTCTCGGAAATTGACAATCGGTCCCATTGCCGAATATATCGAAAAAGACAGATTGCAGGAGCTGGTCGCATTTGGCGATGGCTTCGCGGCGCTTGGCGCGCAGCGCTTCGGCCTTGTCCAGAATCGCCGCGATGCGGCGTTGTTCGGGGAGTGGGGGGAGCCTAAGTTTAAGTCCTTCGAGCTTACCCTTCGTTATATGCTTTAGCCCGACCCCGCCATGCGACTGACTGATGATCTCATCCAACTTTGAATTGAGCGCGTAGCGCAGGAAGCCTCGGTCAACAGCAGTTTCCCGAACATCGACGCGAAAGATGTGTTGATTCAAGAATCCACGCCCGCGATTCCAGAAGAAGGCGCCGAACGAGGTTCCCGGAGTACCGGACCACGAAAAAAGCAAATCGCCACTTTCGACCCAAAAGTGCTTTGGGACGTCAAACGCGCAGTAGTTGAATGGCTTGGACTCGTCGTTCAGGTTCTGAATTCGGATTATTGGCGTTCCGTGCTCACTCCACTCCTCCGGCTTGAATGCCCTGCCATTTCGTAAGGAGCAGATCTCGCCAAGCTGAACCAGGCTCACTGGATCATCTCCTCCAGCTCCTCAAGTCCTCGCAAGATCTCATTCTCCAACGCCTTCAAGTCGCTAAGAATCTGCTTCGGCGGTTCGTACTGCACCTTCTCGTAGACCACCTCTTTGTACCGGTTGATCGACAGGTCATAGTCATTGCCTGCGATATCGGCCTTGGGCACCAAGAAACTCTGCTCGGTGCGAGCGCGCTTGGCCTCGGCATCGCGATTCGTCCATCGGGCCAAGATGTCTGGCAGGTTGTTGCTATGGTGCCTATCCGCATCTAGCGGTGTGCGCTTGTCGTCTAGCGAAAAGCCGTCGGCCTGCATGTCATAGAACCAGACCTGATCGGTGCCACCGGAATTGGTCTTGGTGAAGATGAGGATTGCGGTGGAAACGCCGGCGTAGGGCCGAAACACGCCGGAGGGCATGGACACGATGGCGTCCAGCTTGTGCTCTTCCACCAGCGCGCGGCGCAGCGTCTTGTGCGCCTTGGAGGATCCGAAAAGTACGCCGTCCGGCACGATCACCGCAGCGCGACCGCCGGGCTTGAGCAGGCGCAGGAACAGAGCCAGAAACAGCAGCTCGGTCTTCTTGGTCTTGACCACCTCGAGCAGGTCCTTGGCAGTGCTCTCGTAATCCAGCGACCCGGCAAAGGGCGGATTGGCCAGTATCAGACTGAACTGACCGGCGACGCTGGCGTGGCCTTCGCTGAGCGAGTCACGATTCTCAATCGCCGGGTTCTCGACGCCGTGCAGCAGCATGTTCATCGAGCCCACGCGCAGCATGGTGCTGTCGAAGTCGAAGCCGTGGAAGGTGTCGTGGTTGAAGCGCCAGGCGGCCTCAGGGCTGGCATAGATCTGATCGCGGTAGTGCTGATCCAGATACTCCGCGGCGGCAACCAGAAAGCCCGCCGTGCCGCAGGCCGGATCGCAGATGGTGTCGGTCGGCGTTGGCGCCATCATTTCAACCATCAGCTTGATGATGTGGCGCGGGGTGCGGAACTGACCGTTCTGCCCGGCGCTGGCGATCTTGCCGAGCATGTATTCGTAGAGGTCACCCTTGGTGTCGCGATCGGCCATCGGAATGGCATCGAGCATGTCCACCACCTTGGCCAGCAGGGCTGGGGTAGGAATGGTGAAACGTGCATCCTTCATATGCGCCGAATAGGTCGAATCCTTGTCCCCGCCGCCCAGTTTCTTGATGAAGGGAAACACCCGATCGGCAACCGTGTCGTACAGCGACTGCGCATCGCCCAGCTGCATGAACACCGACCAGCGCAGCTTCTGCTGATCCGGCCCGAAGATGGGCTTCTCGATGGGCGTACCGAGCCGATTGGCCTTCTTCTCGCGCACCGTGTGCAGCTCGTCCAGGCGCTTGATGAACAGCAGATAGGTCATCTGCTCGATGACCTCCATCGGATTGGCAATCCCGCCCGCCCAGAAGGCGTTCCAGATGGCGTCGGTCTGGGATTTGATCTGTCCGGTGATCACTGAGGTAGTGCTCCTTGCAGGCGTTGCTAGATGGGCTGATGTTGGCTCGGAGTTTACTTGAGTGACGGACGCTGGCTGATAGCGGTGGAGACGCGATCAGACGCCCATGTTTCAGCCGTTGCTCGGTAAGTTCGCAACGCTATCGCTGGCGCTGTCCGCGAGCGCTTTCAGACCCGCGGTTGATTATTTCGCCGGACCAAAACTTGTCCCACAGCTGGTCGATCTTCGCTTTAAGCGCGGGGTTGTTTTGCAGCATGGTTCAGGTGTCCTGGTTCGGTAGCGCGATCAACGACTGGCCTGCTTCGGTCAAGCGGTATTGCTGCAGTCGGCTGGAGGGTTTCTCGGGTAGCGTCATCTCGATCAACCGCATCGAATGCAGGCGTTTGACCTGCTTGTGCAGCTCACCGGACACGCTGCGGTGTCCTAGCGCCTGCGCCAGCGAGGCCTTTCCCGCTGGGCCGCGACGCAACAGCAAGAGCAGCTTCGCGGCCAGCGCTGACTCTAGCCGTGACTCTAGCCGTGACTCTAGCCGTGACTCAGGCTGCGGCTGGTCCTTGGAGGATTCCAGAGCGAGCGCCTGCGCGGACATGGGGAAGCTGGCGCGCACAAAATGGGTGGCGAAGCTGAAGGCTTCGCGCGGGTAGACCTTCAGAATTCGCGGCATGCCCGAACCCAAATACTCGACCATGCCCAAGTCTTTGAACACCCGCATCAGCGTCTTGTTGCGCGGAATGGAGTAACCGGCAAAGAAATCGTCCTGTTCTCCGCCAGGGCTTACCGATCCGGCCGAGGTGATCTCCAGTCGATCGGCGAAAACCTCAAACTTGGGCACCAGTTCGGCGTTGTAGTCGTTGTGAATGATGGCGTTGATCACCGCCTCGCGCAGCGCGACCTTGTCCCACAGGGGGCGCTCCAACCGTTCGCGCGGCGTGATCCGGGTAATGATGCGATTCTCCTGGTCCGCCAGACGATCTAGCACCGCCTTGCAGGTCTTGACCAGGCAGCAGTAGCCGTATTCATTGCTCTCGACCAAGTCGACGCGGTCGGTGCCCGCATACTTGGCCACCTGCACCGAGTTGCCGTTTTGGTCGGCCAGCAAATACGCCGCGTAGTTGTAGGCGCCATCCTCGGTCAGCAGTTCGAGATTGGCGGCGAATTTGTCATTGAGCGCATAGCCCGCCTCGTCGTAGTAGATTCGGAGCTGGGCGAAGCTCAAGTCCTGGCGCGGTGAGCGGATGCGCGCGAGCGAGTTACGGGTGCGGCGTGCGAATAGTTCCTCAATCATCCGCAGCGGCATCGGTTCGGCCGCGCTGCCAATGCGGATGTAGCAGCCCTTCTCCGACATGCCGAAGTTGCGCAAGTAGTAGGGCTTTTCCGTGCCGCTGGCAAAGATCAGCTTGATCACCGGAAGCTGGTCGCGACTTTCCAGGATGACGTCGAACAACCCCAGCGCCGAGGGCTGAATATTGTTCTTGAGCCGATCCTTGATCGCCAGCTGCATCGCGTCCGCATCGGACACGCCGACCGTTTTGCCGTGCTTGTCGATGCCGATGTAGATGACTCCGCCATCGTGGTAGTTCAGAAAGGCGATGGCCTCCTTTTCCAGGCTATCGGTCAACTCCTGCTTGTATTCGATGCGGTTGGATTCGGTCATCTCAGGCTGCCAGCGACTCGGTGAGATGAAGGATCTCGTTGATTTTGGTCGGACTTAGCGCCTCGCAGAAAATGACCACGTTGGCAACACACACGAATCATCACGTCCGTTCGATTGCGCCCAAGCAACGCCCCTTTCTAACCCATTTTCACCCTGGCGGCTTGGTCGAAGCCATGATTGGGAAAAACGGCTGGGCCGTAAGCCGAGAGTCAAGCTGTCTTGGGCTGGTTTCTGCAACAGCAGATGCAAGTCCTACAGTGCCGCTTGGGCACGAGTTCTCTCATGATGTTTCGGAATAGCCGGTTGAACCCGACCGCCGGAAGGCGACCAAGGGTCTGCGAGGGCGCTTCGATGGGCCTCGGAAGGGGCTTCGAAGGAACTGAGTAGGGTCGAAAAATCCGAAAAAGGCCCGCAATCCTGCAACGGGTATCAGATATTTTTCAGAGACGTTCGAAAGCAAAGGCAGGCGGTTTCGCCTAACGCATTGATTTGATTGGCGCGCCCGGCAGGATTCGAACCTGCGACCCCTGCCTTCGGAGGGCAGTACTCTATCCAGCTGAGCTACGGGCGCGTGGTGCCGGCGGGCGGATGCACGCCGGGCCGCGAATGATAGCGGACTGTGGCGGCGGCGGCGAGGGGCTAAGGGCAAAGGGCCCAGAGCGGGAGAAGGGCCCAGGGCCCAGAAGAGCAACGGCCGCGGCTTCGCCCCGCGCATATCCGGAACCTTGCTGAATCCAGGCTCGGCATGGTGGTGACAGGATCGCCGATCGCGATGCGTCAAACCCGCCAGCACCGAATTGCCCGGTGACTTCCGGCACGGCGGCCTGCCCGGCTATAATCGCGCTTCTTTTCGACCGATGCATGCTGTCCGCCGCCGGACCGCGTGGAGGAATGATCCGTGACCAAGCACGACGCGACCTTTTTACGCCACTTTTCGATGATCATCGCCGGGCTGATGGTTTTCACGGTGTTCCTGATCCTGTTCGCCAACTACATCTATGCGGGCTTTACTGCCGCCGAGTCGGCCGATGGCCCCAGCGAACGCCAGGTCGCGCAGATGGCCAAGGTGGACGAGCGTCTGACTCCGATCGGCGGCGTCTATGCCGGCGAAACCGGACGCGCGGCGATGCTGGCGGCGGCCGAAGCGGCGCGCGCGGCAGCGGCGAGCAAGGTGGCCTACGGCGGCACCCTGGACGGCTCGGTGATCTACGGCAATCTGTGTGGCGCCTGCCACAATGCCGGTGTGGGCGGCGCTCCGAAGATGGAAATGGCGGCTTGGAATGCGCGCATTGCCCAGGGCATGGATGTGATGGTGCGCCATGCCATCGAGGGCTTCCAGGGCGATGGCGGAATCATGCCGGCCCGCGGTGGTAATCCGTCGCTGACTGACGAGCAGATCACCGTCACCGTGCAGTACATGGTCGATACGCTGCAGTAGCAGGACTGGCGCCGCGCGCGCCGATCGTCTGACCATGACGTTTCGAACATTGCTTTGGGCGGCGACGGGCCTCGCGCTCGGCGCCTGCGACAGCATCGACCTGCCGGGCAACGGCAATGACTTCGATCCGGCCGATCAGTGCGGCGGACGGGCCATGCCGATCAGCCGTATCCAGGGTTACTACCCGACTTCGCCGCTGCTGGGGCGCAGCGTGGTCGTCGATGCGGTGGTGATCGGCGACTACAGCAAGACTCTGGGCGGTATCTTCATTCAGGATCAGCAGGCCGACCGGGATGGCGATTTGTCCACTTCCGAAGGACTGTTTGTGGCCGTTGACGGTCCCCAGCCCAGGCTGGCGGTGGGCGATGTGATTCGCGCCGAAGGACTGGTGGCCGAGCTGGGCCCGCAGGGCAATACGGTGACCGCACTGACCGCGCTGACCAGCTTCAGGGTCTGCGGCCAGGCCGAGGCGCTGCCGCTGCCGGCCATCGTCGAGCAGGCGCTGCTGGGCGATGAGAGCTGGGAGCGCTATGAAGGCATGCGGGTGTCCATCGAGACGCCGCTGACCGTGGTCGATCAGTCCGAGCTCTATCGCCAAGGTCTGCTCACCGCGTCGTTATCCGGACGCCAGTTCACACCGACCGAAGTGGTCCTGCCCGGCGAAGCGGCGCGGCTGCATCAGGCGGTCAATGATGCCGCGCGCATCGTGATCGACGACGGCGATCTGGCCGAACGACCCGAAAGCCTGAACTACATGAAGCGCTGGCCGCGCCCGGAGCGTCCGCTGCGTATCGGCAGCCGGATCGCATCGGTGCTCGGCGTGCTCGATCAGCGTCAGGGCGAGTACCGGTTGTATCCCGAGGATGAATTGAACATCGAGCAGGCGCCGCGCACCACCCGACCGCCGGATGTGGACGGCGAGCTGCGCGTGGTGGCCTTCAACGTGCTGAATTATTTCAACGGTGATGGCCAGGGCGCTGGCTTCCCCACTCCGCGTGGCGCCGCTGACGGCGCCGCACTGAAGCGCCAGCAGGACAAGCTGATTGCCGCCATGCGTGCTCTGGATGCTGAGCTGTATGCGCTAGTCGAGTTGGAGAACGACGGCTATGGCGAGGACAGCGCCATCGTCCAGCTGGCCGCGGCGCTGGACCGTGCCTCGCCGCGCAAACGCGACTATGTGGCGCTGACCCTGGACGCCGAGCGGCTGGGCGTGGACGACATCACCGTGGGCATGATCTACGACCGCAAGCGCCTGCAGCCCGAGGGTGAGGCTGCGGTGCTGGATAGTGAGGCGCTGCGCAATTCCCGCCCGGTGCTGGCGCAGCGCTTCGTGGAGGCAAGGAACGGCGGCGCCTTCCACGCCGCGGTGCTGCATTTCAAGAGCAAGGGCGGCTGCCAGGAAGCCAACCAGCTCAATCGCGATCAGAATGACGGCCAGGGCTGCCACAACGCCACCCGGGTCAAGGCTGCAGCCGCGCTGGCCGATTGGCTGCAGAACGATCTGCAGATCGGCGATCAGGCGGTGCTGCTGCTGGGCGACTTCAATGCCTACGCCAAAGAAGATCCGATCCGACTGCTGGCGGAGCGCGGTTACCGGCGCATGGCCGAGGATGAGGATCCATCCGACTACAGCTTCAACTGGCGTGGTCAGTCCGGCAGTCTGGATCATGCGTTGGCCAGCGCAGCGATGCAGGAGCAGGTCGCCGGCAGCGCAGCCTGGCACATCAATGCCGATGAGCTGATCGAAGCCGACTACCGCAGCGACGGCCGCAGCCGCGACGCCCGCCGCATGTACAAGGCGGACCCCTATCGCTCCTCCGACCACGATCCGCTGATCATCGGTCTGGATCTGCAGGCCGAAGCGGACACGGAATGAGCACCGGCTGGCCCGACAACGGCAGCAGCGGACTCATCGACGGCCCGGTCGGGCAGCTGGAAGTGCGCTACGGCTGGCCCAAGGAAGGTCAGCCGGATCAGCTGGCGGTGATCTGCCATCCGCATCCGCTGCACGGCGGAACGATGACCAACAAGGTCGTCACCACGCTGGAACGGACCCTGATCGGCCGCGGCATGGCCACGCTGTGCTTCAACTTCCGCGGTGTGGGCCGTTCCGCAGGTGCGCACGATGACGCTCGCGGCGAGCAGGATGATTTGCTGGCGGTGATCGCCGAAGGGCGTCAGCGACTGGCGCCGCAACAGCTGTGGTTGGCGGGCTTTTCCTTTGGCAGCTACGTGGCCGCGGCGGTCGCCACCGGCATTGAACTGGACGGATTGATCTCGGTCGCGCCGCCGGTGAGCAAATGGGGATTTGCCGATCTTGGCGACCCGGGCTGCCCGTGGTGGGTGCTGCAGGGCAGCGAAGACGAGGTCGTCCAGGCGCAGCAGGTCTACGATTACGTCGCGACGCATCCGGCCAAGCCCGAGTTGATCACTTTCGACGGCGCCGGGCATTTCTTCCACGGCCGCCTGATCGAGCTGCGCGATCGCCTCAACCAGGCGCTGGACGCACACCCGGGCCGGACGCCGTGAATCCCAACCGCGAAGGCTTGAGTCCGCTGGCGGCCTACGACGCCGGCGTGGCGCGCGGCGAGCTGAGCGAGGATCACGGTCAGCGGCTTGCGCTGACCGAGCTGGAGCGGCTGCACTATGCGCTGCTCGCCAACCAGTCCGACGGCCTGTTCGGACGCGTGATCGCGCGCTTCAACAAGCCTGCCAGTCCGCGCGGGCTGTATCTATGGGGCGGCGTCGGTCGCGGCAAGACCTTCTTGATGGACATGTTTTTCGACAGCCTGCCCTTTGCCGAGAAGATGCGTCTGCATTTCCACCGCTTCATGGGCAAGGTGCACCGCGAGCTGGCGCAGACCAAGGATCAGAGCGATCCGCTGGAGAAAGTCGCGGCGCGTTTGTCCGGATCGGCACGGGTGCTGTGCTTCGACGAGTTTTTTGTCGCCGATATTGGCGATGCGGTGATCCTGGGTCGGTTGCTCAAGCACCTTTTTGCGCGCGGTCTGACCCTGGTCACCACCTCCAACGTGCCGCCCAAGGGCTTGTACAAGGATGGCCTGCAGCGCGAACGCTTTATGCCGGCGATTGCCCTGCTGGAGGAGCACTGCGAGGTGCTGCACCTGGATACGCCCACCGATTATCGGCTGCGAGCGTTGACCAGTGCGCCGCTGTATTTGCACCCCTTAGGTGAGGCCAGCGAATCCGCACTGGGCTCGTTTTTTGAGCAGGTGGTGCCCGGCGGCGCGGTGGCGGGAATGCCGATTACTGTTGAGGGCCGACCCATTCCCACCCGCCAGCGTGGTGACGGCACGGTGTGGTTCGAGTTCATCGACCTCTGTGAAGGGCCGCGCTCGGCGGCCGACTACATCGAGATCGCGCGCAGCTTCAACACCGTGCTGATTTCCGCGGTACCGGCCATGGGCGAGTTGAATAACGACGCCGCGCGCCGCTTTATCACCCTGGTCGACGAGTTTTACGACCGCCGGGTCAATCTGGTGCTGTCGGCGCAGCTGCCGGTGACTGAGCTCTACCAGGGCGAACGCCTGGCCTTCGAGTTTGAGCGCACGGTGAGTCGATTGATCGAGATGCAGTCGGCGGAGTATCTGGCCGAACCGCATCGGCCCTAGCCAATGGAAAACGCCGCCGCGGGTGTCGCCTGGCGTGCTTACCGCTTGCTGCTGATCATCCTGCTGTTGATCAGCCTGATCGGCGCTTTCACCGGCAGGGCCGGCGATCTGGTCCTGCTAGCAGTCATCGGCAACGGCCTACTCGCGCTGCACGGCTGGATGACCGACCAGGGCTACAGCCTGCGCCCGGTCTGGCAATGCTTGTTTGTGATCGACAGCGTCGCCGTGTTCGCCTACGCCGTGATCTTGTTGATCGATGGCGCCGGTCCGGAGCGCTGGGTGATGCCGATCTTCGTCGCCGTGATCTTTCTGCCGATGCTCTACGCGCTACACGCCTACGCATGGAAATCGGACTGCTGGGACTAGCCCAAGCCGAACCATTCGCAGCGCCAGCGTGGTATGCATAGCTACTCCCAACGGCGGAGGCGTCCAGATGTCGCGCAGAGTACTGATCACCGGAGCCGGGAGCGGCCTGGGTCGCGCCCTGGCGATCGCCTACGCCCGCCGCGGTGACTGCGTTGCTGCAGTCGACATCCGCGTCGAAAGGGCACAGGAGACCATCGCCCTGCTGGACGCCGCCGACCGGCCCCATCTCGCGCTGGCCGCAGACGTCGGCTCGGATGCCTCGATGGCCGCGCTCAAGGAGAGCATCGAGCAGCATTGGGACGGCCTGGAGATCCTGGTCAACAACGCCGGCGTGGCCTCCGGCGGTCCCGTTTGGCAAACCGATCTGGCCGAGTGGGAGCGGGTCAACAACATCAATCTGATGGGCGTGGTGCGCGGCTGCAATTTATTCGTGCCGCTGCTGCGCAACAGCGGCGGCCTGGTAATCAACACCGCCTCCTTCGCCGGTCTGGCCGGGGCACCGGAGCTGGGTGCCTACGGGGTCAGCAAGGCCGCGGTTGTGGCGCTTTCCGAAGGCCTGCGCGCCGAACTGCATGCGCACGGTGGGAAAGTCTCGGTGCTTTGCCCGAGCTTCTTCCAAACGCGACTGACCGAGTCCTGCGCGCCCGGCCAGGAGCGCATCCGCGATATCGCCGAGCGGATGATGAGCAAGGGTCCGCTGAGCGCTGAGCAGGTCGCCGACTACACCATCAAATACAGCGAGAAGGGACGGTTCCTGCTGCTGCCGCACAAGGACACGCGGGTCATGTGGTGGCTAAAGCGGCATCTGCCCGGCGCCTATTTCCGCAGCATGCTTCGCTATGCCAGCAAGGCGTTGGAGTTGGACAAGTAGTAGCCCCGGGCCGAGGCACCCCTGTAGGAGCCTGCCTGCAGGCGATCGGTTCCATCGGCTCGCTGGGAACAACCCCGTCAGCCGCAACGGTGCTTATCGCCAGCAGGCTGGCTCCTACTACAGCGAGGCTTATCGCACCGAATCTGCCGGCCGGTGGGTATAGAAGCTGGCCACCGCAATGCCGTCTGCAGACACTTCAAGCACTGCGCCTTCGCCGCTGCGATCCACGCTGTACCAGGCGCCGCTCATCCAGGCGTTGCCGACCACCTGGTCGAAGCCCTGGGCGCGGCACTGCAGGGTGGCTTCGGAATCGACCAGCCGTACCACCGCATAGCTGAGGGTGCCGAAGCCGGCGCTGTCAGGCCCGCTGCTGTCGATGCTCATCACGCCGCGATCGCAGGCGCTGAACTCGACGGCGAGGGTGCCCCAGCGTTTGCGTACCACCTGGTCGGGATCAAAGTTGGCGCCGAAAACGCTGCCGGTGGCGCTGACCATCTCGGCGATCAGACTGCGCGACTGCACCGGACCGGAGCCGAAAACCCAGTACTGGCTGCCAATCTGCGTCTGATCGACGCTGGCCATCTGCGGGTTGGGAACCACGGCCAGGAAGGTCCCGCCGCCCAGCGGCACCACACCGGCATTGATGAACAGCCCCTGCTCGGCTCCGCTGGCCCGGTCGTAGCGGAAGATCCGATTCGAGCTGGCCAGGACCAGCAGGCTACCGTCCGGAGCGATGGCCATGCCGGTTGGCCGATTCAGGCCGCTGATCAGGGTCTGCTGCACCGCGCCGTCGCTCAAGCGGACCCGATAGATCTCGCCGCTGCCTTCGCCGCTGAGTAAGAAGGTCTGCCCGCCGGGCTCGAACAGTATGCCTCGCGATTGGTTGAGCCCGCCGCTGCCGCTGCTGATGTAGTTGGCGTTGACCTGGCCGCTGCTCAGGTTGACCCTGGCCACGCTGCTGGAGTCGTAACCGGGCACGTACAGCGACCCATCCGGACCTACGCCAAGCCCGTTGTCCGGTCCCAGCAGGCCGCTGCTGGCCGGCAGGGCGACCCCGCTCTGGCTGCCGCTGGCGTCCAGCCGCAGCACCTGCTGAGTGCTGTAGCTGGCCACATAGACTTCGCCCCCGGGGCCGAAATCCAGTCCAGTCGGATCGATGTTGCTGGCGAACTGCGCGTATACATCGACAAAGCTGTAATCGCTGGCGCTGTAGCGCAGGATTCGATCATTGCCCTCGCTGACCACATAGATCATCGTCCCGTCTGGACTCAGTCGTACCGCCTGTGGTCCGCGTATGCGGCCCTGATCATCGAGCTGGCGCAGGAATTCGCCGCTGCAGGCGTCGAAGATCGCCACGCTGTTGGAGAAATAGCCGCTGACCAGCAGATGCGATGCGCAGCTGCCCTGCGCTTTCACCACAGTCGCTGCGGCAAGAATCAGCAATCCCAGTACCAACTGCTTCCCAAGCTTGTCCATGACCACTCCATCGGTTGCAAACAGCCTGGAATGCTCGTCCCTAGTGAACCTGTCGACCTGCGCGGCGGCTTCGCAAAGCCTCCGTTTTTTCTCCTTTTGCCGCTCTAGGGACTCCCTGAACAATGCACGCGAGCCGCGTTGCGAGTCCAAATCGTCTGCTGGTAGGCGCAGTCCCGAAAGGCATAGTCATTCTATGCCCGAGGGCTGCAACGCCGCAGCAGGCGATTTG
>JAUIFV010000249.1 GCA_030430155.1 Gammaproteobacteria bacterium | reverse complement strand
GTTCGCCTCCGGCTGCTCCCCACCACTCGTCACCGAGTCGCAGTTGCCTTCGACTACGGGGCCTTGGCTTACCCCGACACGGACCTCCACCGTGCTGTGTGTGTGCCCCTACGGGCGTACTAGGAGCGAGCTTACTCGCGATATCGAAGTTTTGTCGCGGCGTGATCGACCGGATCGCGTGCAAGCACGCTCCTACCGAGCCGCAACCAGTTCAGGTTGGTTCAGCGCAAGGCCCCGACCAGCGCCTGCGGATCGCCGTCATTGTCAACCGGCTCCACCCCCAACAGCCTGGCCAGCAGCGGATAGACATCGACGTTGTCGAACACCGGCAGCACCTCGCCGCGCTTGAAGGCCGGGCCGTTGGCGATGAAGAGCGCATGCATGCTGGGCAGTTCGGGGTCGTAGCCGTGTTTACCCTGACTGATGCGGCCGTTCTGCTGCGCCAGGCGCTCGCGGGTGATCGCATACCAGCCGGGCTCGAGTTGGCAGGAGATTGCCGAGACGCGGGGGTGGCTGCCGTAGTGCCAGCGCGGCGGCAGATCGGCCTTGCGCCAGCACTGCATCTGCGCGTGCCGGCCGACCAGGGCCTTGGCGACCGCCGATTCGAAGCCTGGCAGCGGTTCGACCATCAGCAGCGCGCCCGATTCGTTGATGGTGACCGTGGCCGGATCCACGTAGTCGTCGATGATCACCAAGCGGCTTTCCGAGGTCGGCTCCATGCCGTGATCGGAGACGATGACCAAGTTGGCTCGCGTGCCCTGATCGCGCAGACCGCGCAGCAGTGCAGCCATCGCCTTGTCGATCATCTTCAGGCCAGCATTCAACTCAGGCGAGTCGGGACCGTAGGTGTGGCCGATGGAGTCGATATGCTCAAAATACAGGGTGATGAAGCGCGGCCGTTCGGCGGGCGGCAGCGCGGTCCACTGCAGCACCCGCTGCACCCGCGCCAGTACCGGCATGCGGGCGTTGAAGCGGTACCACCAATCCGGGTGACCGCCGAGCACGTTGGCCTCGGTGCCTGGCCAGAACATCGCCGCGCTGCGCTCCCCGGCGCGCTGCAGGGTGATCCACAGCGGCTCGCCGCCCCACCAGCGACCATCGCCCACCGCGGCACGATTCTGCATGCTGAACGGTCCCAGCTCATCGTCCTGCATGCGGTTGGCGACGATGCCGTGGCGATCCGGGCGCAGTCCGGTGACGATGCTGTAGTGATTGGGAAAGGTCAGCGACGGATAGGAAGGGCGCATGCCGCGGGCGCGTACGCCAGTGCGCGCCAGGCGGGTCAGGGTCGGGGTCAGGCCGCGTCGCAGGTATTCCG
The DNA here is from genome assembly GCA_030430155.1 of Gammaproteobacteria bacterium. GTDB lineage: Bacteria > Pseudomonadota > Gammaproteobacteria > Xanthomonadales > SZUA-5 > SZUA-5. Next base: position 3,887 of record JAUIFV010000249.1, on the reverse strand, counting down.
GGCGGAAACCGTCCAGCGAGACCAGGATCACCGGCGCGGGCGGTTCGGTCGGGCTCTGCTGCGGCGCTGATGCTGGCACGCCAGCAGGCGGCACGCTGGCGCAGGCGCACAGCAGCGCGGCCAAGGCCAGCACGAGCCATCGTCGGGTCAGCGATGTCGCCTCAGCGGAAGTGATGATTGCGCACCCGTTCAGCAAAGCCCGAGAGCTTACCCGCTTCTGCTGGCAACGCGAGGTCAACGCGGTTCGCACCGTTGCAGGCTACAAGGCATGATGACCGGCATCGTTGCGATTGGGGAATGCTGATGCGAGTGCTGTTGACTCTCTGTCTGCTTTGCGTGAGCACGGCGGTCATGGCCGAGGAGGCCAAGCCCACGCTGACCGAACGGCTGCAAAGCACAGCCAGCGAACATCGCTACGCCCTGCATCACGATGCCGGCGTGTTCGGCGGGCCGGCCTGGGAACAGCTGCTCAGCGAAGGTGCCAAGGCGCAGTTTTTCCTGCTTGGCGAAGAACACGGCATCGCCGAGAACGCCGAGTTCGCTGGCGCGCTCTACGCCGCGTTGACCAAGTCCGGCTATGACCGCTTCGCCATCGAGATCTCGCCGCCGCTGGCCAGCGCGTTGGACCAGGCGGCCGCAGCGGGGCTGGAATCCCTGCGCGAGTTCCTGAACACGCCCGGTCAGGCGGTGGCTTTTTTCGGTATGGCCGAAGAGGCGCAGCTGCTGGTCGACGTGCGCGCCGCCACGGCCGGGTCTGACACGGTGCTTTGGGGCCTGGACTACGAGGTGCTGGCCGACCGCTACCTGCTCGCCCAGCTGCAGACCATGGACAAGCCCGAGGCAGCGCAGCAGGCCTTGGACGTACTGTCGGCGGCCTCAGCGCAGTCCTGGGAACGTTACGCCGAGGAACGCTCGCCGCAGTACATCTACAGCTTCGCCGGCGATCCGCAGCTGGTACAGGCGTTGCGTCGGGCTTGGCCGCAGGCCAACGCCGAGGCGCGGCGGAAGATCAACACGCTGGAACAGACGCTACGCATCAATCAGCTCTGGGTCCAGGGCCAGGGCTTGGCATCCAATCAGCATCGCGCCGACTTCAATCGCGCCAACTTCATCGACTATTGGCGCGCCGAGCGGGAGGCCGGTCGCATGCCCAAGGTAGTGGCCAAGTTCGGTGCGTCGCACATGGTCCGCGGACGCAGCATGACCGAAGTCTTCGACCTCGGCTCGCTGATGGCCGAGACCGCCGCGCTGCACGGCGGCCACAGCTTCCATCTGCTGGTGCTTCCCGGGGTTCAGTCGCAGGTGGCCCGCTTCGACCCGACCACGCTTCGTGTCGCCCCGGCGCCGGCCAAGGACAGCTATGCCAAAGGGCTAGAGGTGCTGTTGCCGCTCGCGCCTGAGGCACAGTTCACCCTGTTCGATCTGCGCCCACTGCGGCCCTTGCTGGGCCGGCAGCACGCCGAGATCAGCGCCGAGCTGATGCGCATCGTGCATGGTTTTGACGCGCTGCTGCTGATGAATGGATCGACGCCCTCGGGGAATCTGTAGCTGAGGGAGAAGGGCCCAGGGCCTAGGGCCCAGAAGAAGCGGGGCCTGTGACGCGCTTTTCTGTGCCCTGGGCCCTTTGCTCTGGGCCGTGCCTTCCTTGGGATCGCTTGCAAGCAAGCTCCTACAGGAAGAACCCAATCGCGCGGGGTGCGCTTGTCTGGGCCCTGGGCCCTGTGCCCTGGGCCCTCAACACCTACTGAGCGACATAACCGCCATCGACCGGCAGCACCACGCCGGTGCTGAAGCTGGCCGCGTCCGAGCTCAGATAGAGCACCGCCTGGGCGATCTCTTCCACGCTTCCGGCGCGGCCCATGGGGTGCGCTGCGGTCAGCCCGGCCTTGACGTCGGCGCTGCCGCCGGTGAAGCGCTCCATCATTTCGGTCTGCACCGCCCCGGGCGCCACTGCGTTGATGCGAACGCCGTGCTGGGCGAATTCGAGGGCGGCGCTCTTGGTGAGCCCGGCCACCGCATGCTTGCTGGCGATGTACAGCGAGGCGCCGGGCAGACCGATCAGACCCGCAATTGAGGACATGTTAACGATGGCTCCACCGCCGCCTTTGAGCAGCGCCGGAATCTGGTGCTTCATCGCCAGCGCGACGCCGAGCACGTTGATGTCGAAGATGTGCCGATAGTTTTCCTCGGTCTGCTCGGTGATGGGACCGGTCTGGCCCTCCACGCCGGCGTTGTTGATGGCGATATCCAGGCCGCCGAAAGCCGCCACCGTGGCGCTGACCGCGGCGCTGATGTCGGCCTCCACTGCAGCGTCGGACTTCAGAAAGCGCGCGCCGCTTTGCGCCGCCAGGGCCTGACCGGCCTCGCTATTGCGACCGGTGAACAGCACCTTCGCGCCTTCGGCCACGAAGGCCTTCACGATGGCTTCGCCAATGCCGGCGGTGCCGCCAGTGACCAGCACGGACTTGTTGTTGAAACGACTCATGGGATTGTGCTCCTCGGGCTTCGGGCGCCGGATTGCGCCGCGTTGGGAAGCAATCTACTATTTGCGGTAATGCAATGAAATTAGCAAAATACGCATGTCTAATTTGCAAGAACGCAACGTACATCTGGACTGGGAGTCGCTGCGCTTGGTCCTGGAAATCGACCGCCACGGCGGCCTGAACGGCGCCGCCAAGGCGCTCGGAGTGCAGCACTCGACGATCTTCAGGCGCCTGGAGCAGTTGGAAGATCGGCTGCAGACCCGACTATTTGAGCGTAGTCGGCAGGGCTACAGCGCCAATGCGCACGGCGAGGCATTGGTGGAGGCGGCAATACAAATGGAACGCGCCGCGCTGGAGGCCGAACGCCGGGTGGTCGGGGCCGATCAATCCTTGGCCGGTGAGGTGCGCCTGGCCACCAGCGAATCGCTAGCCGGCTTCCTGCTGGCGCCGATCATCGGCGAGTTCAGCCGCAGCCATCCCGGAATCTCGGTGCAGCTGAGCGCTGAGAACCGGCATGTCGACCTGAGCCGCATGGAAGCCGATCTGGCGCTGCGCCCGACCCGGCAGCCGCCGGAGTCGATGATTGGTCGGGAGCTGTGCAAGCTCACTTTCGGTATGTATGCCAGCTGCGAGCTGGCGCAGACCTTGATCCCCGATCAGCCCAGTCGCTGGCCCTGGCTGGGACTGAGCGCCAGCCTGGCCAACTCGCCGCAGGCGCGCTTCATGCGCGAACGGCTGCAGGTCACCGCGCAGCTGAGCTTCGATTCCATCGTCGCCATTGCCAGCGCCGCCCGTTACGGCAACGGCGTGGCGGCACTGCCCTGTTTCCTGGCCCTGCAGATGCCGGAGCTGGTGCTGGTCGGGAAGGTCGATGCGGCGTACTTTCCGCCGCTGTGGATACTCCACCACCCCGACCTGCGGCGCAGCGCGCGGGTGCGCGCACTGGCCGACTATCTGGCGGCTACCATCCCCGATCACCTGCAGCAGGCGCGGCAGACCATTTCCAACCGCTCCAAGGCCGTCGATACCGCAGCCTGCCCACGCCGCCGCCGCGGCGCGCCCAAACTGGGCCCTGGACCCTCCTTCCTGGGCCCTGGCGTTTAGCCACACGGATCCTCGAACAGATTGGCCAGAGTCACCGGCGCCATGGTCACGCTACCGGCGCCGAAGCGCGCCGATTCATCCCAGCTGGCTACCAGCTGATTGCACAGCGTGCGCTCCACTCGCATGGTGCCCCAGGAGGTGAGTACCGAATCACTGCTGTTGAAGTTGGCGCCAAAGCCGGTGCCGCGACCGGAGAACATTTCGATCTCCACCACCGCGTTCTGGGTGATCGGCGCGCTGCCGAACAGCCACAGCTGGGTGCCGCTGCCGTCATTGAGGTAGGTGTAGTTGGCGGCCAAC
>JAUIFV010000043.1 GCA_030430155.1 Gammaproteobacteria bacterium | reverse complement strand
ACCGGGTTGGCCGGCCGTATACAGCAGGCCACAGAACATAAACGATTGCTGAACAAGTGCAAGCTGCAGCGCAGCATTCAGGCGGGCCAGGTCAAGGACTGGCGAGCAGGTGGTCGTTCAGGTCCAAGGTGGTCTGCGTGCATTCAAGCTTGTGCATCAATGCATGAATATGCATGGCAATGAAGCTGCCAGCGGCGCGTCGCTCTGCTGTTCCGCACGTCGCAAGTACGCCAGCGAGATCACGTCCAACGTTGCGTTTGCCCTCATCTTGTAGTCAGCTTCACGGCCCGGATTGCTGCAGTGCAGCGCTGAGTCGCTGCAGGCGGTGGCTCATGGATGATGGACGGAGGTTGCAGTGACGCTGATTGCGCACAAGTTTGGTGGTTCCTCGCTGGCCGATGCTCAGCGCATCGCGCATGTTGCCGCGCTGCTGGCCGCACGCGCAGAGGATCAGGTGATCGTGGTTTCCGCGCTGCAGCGGGTCACCGATGAATTGCTGGCGCTGGGCGCCGCCGCGGCGCGCCGCGAGGAGTGGAATACGCGGCTGCAGCAGCTGCGTCAGCGGCACTTCGATGTCGCCGCGACGCTGCTCGGCGACGCCCAGGGCGAGACCGAGCTGGAGCCGCTGTTCGCCATCGCCGCCAATCTGCTGCGCGGCATCGAGCTGCTGGGACTGGCGCCAGAGCCGGTGATCAACCTGCTTTCGGGTTTGGGTGAGGTGCTTAGCGCCACCCTGCTGACTCGGGTGCTGCGTCAGCAGGGCCGCCCCGCGCAGCTGCTGGACGCGCGTGAGGTGCTGGTGGTCAATCAGGCCGAGACCTACGTGGCGGTGGACTGGGAAGCCACGCGCAGCCGCCTGGCGCAGTGGCGTGCCGAGCATCCCGGCTTTCCGGTGGTGGTCACCGGCTTTGTGGCCCGCGACGCGCAAGGTCATCCCACCACCCTGGGTCGCAACGGCAGTGACTACTCGGCCTCGATCATGGGCGCGCTGTTCGATGCCGCCGAGATCCACATCTGGACCGATGTGGACGGCGTGCTCAGCGCCGATCCGCGCTTGGTGCCCGACTCCTTCGCCCTGCCGCAGCTGTCCTACGAGGAGGCCTTCGAGCTGGCCTACTTCGGAGCCAAGGTGATCCACCCGCAGACCATGGCGCCGGCCACCGAACGCGGCATCCCGCTGATCATCCGCAACACCTTCAACGTCGACCATCCCGGCTCCCGGATCGAGGCACGCAGCGCCGAGGAGCCGCCGGTGAAGGGACTGTCGACCATTGACCAGCTGTCGCTGGTCACCATCGAAGGCGCCGGCATGATCGGCGTGCCAGGTACCGCCGAGCGGGTCTTCGGTGCGCTGCGAACCGCCGGCGTATCGGTGGTGATGATCTCCCAGGGCTCCTCGGAGCATTCGATCTGCTTCGTGGTGCGCATTGCCGAGGCTAGTCGCGCGCAGCGGGTGCTGGAGCAGGCCTTCGAGCGCGAGCTGGCCGACCAGCGCATCGCCCGTGTCCACCGCCAGGACGACACCACCGTGCTGGCGGTGGTAGGCGACGGCATGGCCGGGCGCACCGGCATCGCCGCCCAGCTGTTCGATTCGCTGGGTCGCGCCAAGGTCAACATTCGCGCCATCGCTCAGGGCGCCTCGGAGCGCAACATCTCGGTGGCCATCGCCGCCGCCGACGCGGTTCGGGCCCTGCGCGCGGTGCACGCCGGCTTCTATCTATCCCCACACACCTTGTCGATTGGTTTGATCGGACCGGGCAATGTCGGTCGCGCCTTGCTGCAGCAGATCGAGGCGGTGCGAGCGCGGCTGCTGGCGCAGAACAATATCGACCTGCGTCTGCGTGCCATCGCCAGCTCAAAGCGAATGCTGCTCTGCGACGGCAAGGGCGAGCTGGCTCAGACCCTGAGCCAGTTCCACGACCAGGGTGAGGCGCTGGACATGCAGCGACTGAGCGACTGGGTGCAGGTACAGCATCTGCCGCACGCGGTGATCCTGGACTGCAGCGCGGCCTCGGCGGTGGCCGATCATTACGCCGACTGGATGACCCGCGGTATTCACGTGGTGACCCCGAACAAGCAGGCCGGCGGCGGGCCGCTCGCGCGCTACCGTGAGGTCCAGCAGGCTGCCCGTGGCGGCCTGGTGCGCTGGCGCTACGAAGCCACCGTCGGCGCTGGTCTGCCGGTGATCCAGACCCTGCGCGATCTGATCGACACCGGCGATGAGGTGCTGGCCATCGAGGGCATCTTCTCCGGCACCCTGGCCTGGCTGTTCAATCGCTTCGACGGCAGCACGCCGTTTTCGACGCTGGTCGCCGAGGCCCGCGCCGCTGGCTACACTGAACCGGATCCGCGCGACGATCTGTCCGGCCTGGACGTGGCCCGCAAGCTGGTGATTCTGGCCCGCGAGCTGCGCATGGATCTGGAGCTGGAGCAGGTCGAGGTGGAGTCGCTGGTTCCGGATTCGCTGCGCGATACCGATGCCGACGGTTTCGTCGCCGGTCTGGTCGCCTTCGACGCGGCGATGGACCAGCGCTTGCAACAGGCTCGCGCGGCGGGCAAAGTTTTGCGCTACGTCGCCCGTCTGGATCTGCGTGCCGGCACCGCCGCGGTGGGTCTGGCCAGCCTGGGCGACGATCACGCATTCGCCCACATCCGCCTGACCGACAACATCGTGCAGTACACCACCGAACGCTATCGCGACAATCCGCTGGTCGTGCAGGGCCCCGGCGCCGGACCGGAAGTCACCGCGGCCGGCGTGCTGGCCGATCTGCTGCGCGTGGCCGGCGCACTGGGAGCGCAGGTGTGAGTACAGCGGGCCAGGTCACCGATCCAGGCAAGCCAGCCAAGCCGGCCGCGGCGGTAGCCAAGGTCGGCGGCTTTGCCCAGGCTCTGGCTCCGGGTTCGGTGGGCAACGTCGGAGTTGGCTTCGACATCCTCGGTCACGCCGTCGACGGGGTCGGCGACAAGGTGATGGTTGAGTCCATCGCCGAGCCGGTGGTGCGGATCAGCGCGATCAGCGGTCTGGTTACCCAGCTGCCGCGCGACCCGCACAACAACACCGCCGCCCGCGCCGTCGCGGCGATGCGCGAAGCCTTGGGACTGCAGTGCGGCTTCGAGATCGCGCTGGAGAAGGGCATTCCGCTGGGCTCCGGTTTGGGCGGCTCGGCTGCCTCAGCCGTGGCCGCAGTAGTGGCGACCAACGCCCTCCTTGATCGGCCGTTGAGCCTGGAAGAGCTCTATCCCTTCGCCCTGGCTGGCGAGACCGTTGCCAGCGGCAGCGCCCATGGCGACAACATCGCTCCGCAGCTGCTCGGTGGCCTGGTGCTGGTCTGCGGTCAGCGCCTGGTGTCCATACCGGTACCGGAGAATCTGTACTGCGCAGTGGTCCATCCGCACCTGGTGGTGGAAACCCGCGAATCGCGCAAGCGCCTGCGCGCGCCCTACGGACTGAACAAGGTGGTGGCGCAAACCGGCAACCTGGCTGGCGTGCTGGCCGGTTTGTATAGCAACGATCTGAGTCTTGTTGGGCAAAGCCTGAACGACGTGCTGGTGGAACCACGGCGCGCGGCCATGATTCCCGGATTCGCCAAAGTCCAGGCGGCAGCGCTGGAGCGCGGTGCGCTGGGCGCCAGCATCAGCGGCGGCGGCCCTAGCGTGTTCGCCTGGTTCAGCAATCGACTGCACGCGCAGTCGGCCGGGGTGGCGATGCGTCAGGCCTTCGAAAGCGCCGGACTGAAGGCCGACCTATTGGTCAGCCCGGTGGCCGCGGCCGGGGCGCGAGTGCTGTGAGCATCCGTTACCGATCCACCCGTGGGTGCGCCGATGATCCAGGCATCGAGCTGAGCCAGGCGCTGACCGCCGGCCTGGCGCCTGACGGCGGCCTTTACGTGCCCACAGCGCTACCGAGCATCGGCGCTGTCGATCCTCAGGCGCCTTTGAGCGAGGTGGCCAGCCACTGGCTGCAGCCCTTCTTTGCCGACTCCAAGCTGGCTGAGGCGCTGCCGCAGCTGTGTCGTCAGGCGCTGGACCTGCCGCTGCCGCGGGTGGACATCGGCGCCGATGGCGATCAGGTGCTGGAGCTTTTCCACGGCCCCACCGCCGCCTTCAAGGATTTTGGCGCGCGCTTTCTTGCCGCCTGTTTGGGTGCGCTGCGCGAGCCGAATGAGCCGGTGCGAACCATACTCGTCGCCACTTCAGGCGATACCGGTGCTGCGGTGGCCGGAGCCTTTCATCGACTGCCCGGCTTTCGCGTGCTGATCCTCTATCCGGACGGCCGCGTTAGCGCGCGTCAGGCCCATCAGCTCGGCGCCTTTGGCGACAACGTGCATTGCTACCGGGTCAGCGGCAGCTTTGACGACTGCCAACGGATGGTCAAGCAGGCCTTCGCCGATCAGGACCTGCGCGAGCAGTGCGCAATATCTTCGGCCAACAGCATCAGCCTGGGCCGCTTGCTGCCGCAGGCGACCTACTTCGCCAAGGGCTGTGCCGAACGCGCCGCCGAAACCGGGCGTGCGGTCAATCTGATCATTCCCACCGGAAACCTGGGCAACGCCCTGGCCGCGATCCTGGTCCGCGCCTGCGGTGGCCCTATAGGCCGCATTGTCCTGGCCAGCAACGCCAATCGGGTATTGCCGGAGCTGTTTGCGCAGCGCCGCTACCAGGGCCGGGCCAGCGTCGCCACCCTGGCCAATGCGATGGACGTGGGCGACCCCAGCAACTACGAACGACTGGCCTGGTTGTACCCGGGTGAGAGTCTGTTTGCCGCCGAGATCGACGCGCAGTCGGTGGCCGATGCGCAGATCAAGGCGCGAATCAAGGCCGCCTATGCCGAGTACGGCTATGTCGCTTGTCCGCACACCGCCTGCGCGCTGGAAGTGTTGGCTCGGCTACGTGAGCAGGGCGACCGTGAGCCATGGATGCTTGCCGCCACCGCGCACCCGGCCAAGTTCGAGACCGTGGTCGAGCCGCTGCTCGGTCAAACGGTGCCACCGCCGCCGGCACTAGCGGCTCTGCTCGCCAAGCCCAGCAGCGCACTGCCCATGCGTGCCGACTACGACCAGCTGCGCGGCGAATTACAGGCTGTCGCCAAAACCTGAACAACACTCACTGATTTACATATTCAGTTTCACGTTCAGGCAGGCTTCAAGGCCGCACCGTCAATGTATGGTCCCAACGGGTAGTCCACACGGTTGCATTCGCGCCTCACTTGGCACTGGCCCGCCATCCATTTACATTGCGCACACGCGCAGCAGAAGGATTCCGGTGAGCAGGATCTGGTCAACCATCGCCAATTACGGCCGTCCCTGGCTACTGGCCCTGTTTCTGGGGCTCAGTCTGGGCACGGCGGGCAGTGCTGCGCAGGCGCGCACGCTGCAGGAAGCGGTGGCCGAAGTTGAGGCACAGACCGGCGGCAAGATCCTTTCCGCGGAAACCATCCGAGTCGGCCGTCAGGTGATCTACCGGATCAAGGTGCTCACCCCTGAGGGTCGGATTCAGGTTTTCCAGATTCCCGCCTGAGGGCGGCAAGGAGCGCACGATGCGAGTATTGCTGGTCGAAGATGAAGCCCCCCTGCGCGCCACTCTGGCTGCGCGACTGCAGCGCGAAGGCTTTGCGGTCGATACCGCTTCAGACGGTTTGGAAGGGTTGTACCTGGCCAAAGAAGTGCCATTCGACGTGGCAATCATCGACCTTGGCCTGCCCAAGCTCAGCGGCATCGATCTGATCCGCGGCTTGCGCGAGGCCGGCCGACGCTATCCCATCCTCATCCTCACCGCCCGCGGCAGCTGGCAGGACAAGGTCGAGGGATTGAAGAGCGGCGCCGACGACTATCTGGTCAAGCCCTTCCACATCGAAGAGCTGCTGGCGCGGATGAATGCGCTGGTCCGGCGCAGCGCGGGCTGGAGCAAGCCGGTGCTGGAGTGCGGCCCGCTGAAGCTGGACACCACGGCGCAGCAGGTCTCGGTGCATGACGAGATCGTCGATCTGACCTCCTACGAGTACAAGGTGCTGGAGTATCTGGTGCTCCACGCCGGCGAGTTGGTCTCCAAGACCGACCTCACCGAGCACATCTATGAGCAGGATTTCGATCGCGATTCCAACGTCATTGAGGTCTTCGTCGGCCGCCTGCGCAAGAAGCTCGACCCTTCCGGTGAGCTCAAGCCCATCGAGACGGTGCGCGGTCGCGGCTATCGTTTCGCGCTTGCGCGTACCACCTGATCGGTCTTGATGCGTCCGCTGTCATTAGCGGCGCGGACCATTGCCGCGGCCGGCGTGGTGCTGGCCGGCTTTCTGGGCCTGACCGGATTCGCCCTCGATCAGGCCTTTGAGCGCAGCGCCTTGGCGGCACTGCGCGAGCGTTTGCAGGGCTATTCCTACACCTTCCTGGCCGGAACCGACATCGGCGTCACCGGCCGGGTGATCCTGCCCGAAGTAATGCCTGAACCGCGCCTGGAGCGGCCCGGTTCCGGCCTCTATGCGCGCCTGGCCGGCGGCGAGTTCAACTGGAATTCCCCCTCTGGTCTGGATCGCCAGCTGCCTTTCGATGAGGATCTGGCGCCCGGTGAACTGAGCTTCCGCGGACCGCTGGAAAGCAGTGACGGCGATCTCTACGTGCTCAGCATGGGCATCGCCTTCGACCTGCCCGGCGGCAAGGAGGCGCGCTTCACCCTGCATTTTGCCGAACACGAGGCGGCTACCGAAGCGCAGAAGGGCGCCTTTCGCGAAACCGTCTTTCTGCTCCTCGGCAGCTTGGGGATACTGCTGCTGTTGGTGCTGGGTCTAAGCCTGCGCTGGTCGCTGTCGCCGCTGCGCGGGGTGGCCAAGGACTTGGCCCGGGTGCAGGAAGGTGATGCACCCGAGCTGGCCGGCAGCTATCCGCGTGAGCTGCTAGGCCTGACCGAAAGCCTCAATCAGTTCATCCAGAGCGAGCGCAAGAATCTGCAGCGCTACCGCAACACCCTGGGCGATCTGGCGCACAGCCTGAAGACCCCGCTGGCGGTGCTGCGCGGGCTGATCGAGAACGAAACTCGCGCTGAGGCGTTGCGCGACGGCACTGCCGAGCAGCTGGAACGGATGGATGATCTGGTCGCCTACCAGCTGGCCCGCGCTGCCAAGAGCGGCCACCACACCTTCGTCGCGCCCATACCCATTGCCCGTTTCGCCGAAGACGTGGCCAGCACCCTGGAAAAGGTCTACGCCGGCAAGGGCGCACTGGCCGAATTCGAGATCGCCGATGGCGCCTGCTTCCGCGGCGAGCGCGGCGACCTTTTGGAACTGCTCGGCAACCTGCTCGACAACGCCTTCAAGTGGTGCGAGCGCCGCGTGCTGCTGCGCGTCGAGCAGCAGAACGTCAGCAGCGTTCCCGGCCGCAACCGCCTGCGCATCGTGGTCGAAGACGATGGCCCCGGTATCGCCGAAGACCGCGTCCAGGCGATGCTCCAGCGTGGGGTCCGCGGCGACGAGCGAGTCCAGGGCCACGGCATCGGCCTGTCCATCGTCCAGGACATCATCGCCAGCTACCAGGGCGAGCTGAAGGTGGGGCGCTCGGAAGAGTTGGGTGGGGCCAAGTTCGAGGTGGTGTTGGGGAGTTGATCCCGAGAAGGCAGAGGGCCCAGGGCTCAGGGCACAGGGCCCAGGCCGGTTTTGCCGCTGAGGCGGGCGCGCTGCGCTTTGCCGTCCCTACGTATGCAAACCGCCAAGCGGTTCACGCTTATCGATGTCGCTAGCCAGCGCGATGTCGTTCTCCTAGGTCGAACACGTTGCTCCGGGTATCGACGCTGCGGTTGCGCCGCATGCGGTCGATGCACTCGCAAGCAATCAACCCAGGAGAAAGGACATGAAAGCAACCAAATCGATCAGAACCAGCGTACCCGCCGTGCTGGCCGGGGTGGCCGCGCTGGCAAGCTTTGACGCCAGCGCCGCGGAACAATCAACGCCGGTGCTGATGGTGATCGCCAATCAGGACTTCCACTACGTTGAATACGCCGCCGTGCGCAGTTCGTTGGACGCCGCCGGTCTGGAAGTGGTGGTCGCAGCGGCAACCACCCACGCGGCCAAGCCGCAGGACCGTGGCGTGGGCGGCACGGTGCAGCCGGATCTGGCCTTGACCGACGTCAATGCCGACGACTACTCGGCCATTGTGTTCGTAGGCGGCTGGGGTTCGTCGCAATACCAATACGGATTCGAAGGCACCTACCACAACCCGGCCTACCGAGCGCAGCGCGCCGTGGGCTTTGACGTCAACCGGGTGATCAAGTCCTTCAGTGCCGGTGACAAACCGGTCGCAGCGATCTGCCACGGCGTTACCGTCCTGGCCTGGGCGCGAGTCGATGGCGTCAGCCCGCTGCAGGGCCGCACGGTGGTGGCGAGCGCTGGCGGCATGCCCGCTTTCAGGGACGGTGATCTGGAATTTGCCGATGCCCAGTACCCGGCACGCTGGCAGATCGAAGCCAACGGCGCCACCATGCTGGTCTCAGGATCGATTGGTGATCCGCTGAGCGCGGCCGATGACGTGTACGTCGACGGCAAGATCATCACCGCGGAGAACTACCGATCAGCTGGCCGCTTTGCCGAGCTGATCGCCCTGTCGATAGCCCCGCGCAGCGAATGAGCACAGTGCGGCACGGCCAACGGGGCAACGCATCGCGCGTTGCCCCAACCGGTTCACGCGAGCCATCGCTACGCCATGCGCTCCACATCAAGTAGATGCCGCTCCTCATCCACATTCGGCACGCTGAGCCGATGGCAGGCCGCCAGCCGCCAGCCCTCGGGCAGCTGCGCCAACTCCTGTTCCGGATAGCGCCCCTTCATCGCCAGCAGATGGCCGTGGTCGGTGAGCAGATGGCTGCCCAGGGCGAGCAGATCGGCCAAGCTTGCGCAGGCCCGCGCAGTGATCAGCGGCAGCGTACGATCCAGCTGCACCGCCTCGGCACGCTGCTGTAGTACCTCGACCTGCGTCAGTCCCAGCTCACGCGCCACCAGACGCATGAACCGAGCCTTCTTGCCGTTGCTTTCGATCAACACCACCGGTCGCTGCTGATCCCAGATCGCAATGATCAATCCGGGCAGACCGGCGCCAGCGCCCAGATCGGCGATCTCGCCCGGCGGCAGGTGCGGAAGGATGGCCAGACAATCCAGCAAATGGCGGTCGACCATCGCCATGGGCTCGCGTATCGCAGTCAGGTTATAGACCCGGTTCCAACGCTCGATCAGGCTCAAATAGGCGAGCAGCTGATCAACGCGCTGATCGACGCTCAGCCCCAGCTGGGCCATCCCGGTGCTCAACCGATGTCGGCAATCCATGCGCTTTATTCCGATAGTTGCGACTGCCGATTCTACGGCCAACGCGCAGCGGTTGATTTGCAACCGCAGTGTCATGGTCGCAAGTTAGTTGGACTTGAGGCCAGCGGAGACCAATCATGAGTCTGACTCGACGCCGTTGTCTGCAGCTGGCGACGCTGCCGCTGTTGGCAAGCTCAGCCAGCGTAGCGCGGTCGCCGCAGCCGCTGCTGCTCAGGCCCTACGCGGGCAGTGAGCTGCAGTTGCCGGTGATCGGGCTGGGAACCTGGCAGCAGCTCGATCATCCCGCTGATACTCCCGCCTATCGCGAGGCTCGCGATGCCTTGGCCGCGTTTTTGGACGGCGGCGGTCGGGTCATAGACAGCTCACCAATGTACGGTCAGGCCGAGGCCAGATTGGGCGACGCTCTGCGCCACCTGCCTGCGCCGCAGCGGGCCTTCGTGGCGACCAAGATCTGGACCCGTGGCGAGGATGCCGGGCGCGCCCAGCTGGCGCAGAGTCAGCGCCTGATCGAGCGACCGCTGGATCTGGTTCAGGTGCACAACCTGCTCGATCTGAAGGTGCAGCTGCATACGCTGCGCGCGGCCAAGGCGGCCGGCCAGGTGCGCAGCATTGGCGTCACCCACTATCTGGCCAGCGCCCACGCCGAGCTGGAGCGGGTGATCCGCCGCGAGCGGCCGGATGCGCTGCAGATCAACTACTCGGTGGCTGAACCGGAGGCCGGCGAGCGGCTGCTGGCGGTGGCCGCCGAACTGGGTGTGGCGGTGCTGATCAACCGCCCCTTTGCCAGCGGCCGGCTGTTCTCGGCGGTGCGTGGACGGCCGCTACCGGGCGTGGCTGCCGAGTTGGAATGCACCTCCTGGGCGCAGCTGTTCCTGAAGTGGATCCTCGCCGAATCCGCGGTGACCTGCGCCCTGGTCGGTACCAGCAACCCCAATCACGTTGCCGACAACTTCGGCGCTGCCAGGCTACCGCTACCCGATCCGCGCCAGCGCGCGGCGATCCGGCAGGCCTGGGAGAGCTAGGGATGACTTCGTAAACTTAAGGTGTTGACTGAAGTAATTGCTCTAAGTTATTCTAACTCCAAGAAAAACAAGGTTTGACGATTACCAGCCAGCGCAGGAAGCGCGATATAACGATATCGGCCCCTTACGGAGCCAATTCAGGGCGACCCCTTCCCGGGCGCCCTTTTTTATTGCTTCGTTGAGGGCACAGGGCACAGGGCACAGGGCATAGGGCCCAGGAGGTCAAGAGCGCTTTCCCTCGTTATGCCGCTAGGCTTAGAGCGTGAACGGGAGCCGCACCTAAGCGCAGGGGTGCGCGGGTCGCAATCAAGTCGGGTGAAAGTGCTCGGGGGCGACCCGGATCCGGCGCTTCTCGGCGTCGCCATAGTGGCGCAGCCTAACCGCCAGATTCGCCCACTCACCGCGGATGCGGCGCAGTTTGCAGCGCACCGCGGCGCCGATGCTGGCGCTGCGGATGGGGTCGGCTGAAGGATTGATGGTGGTGTGGAAGAGTGGCGGCGTGTGAACGCCCAAGGCGGCCGCCTGATCGGCGGCGACTACCACTGCAGGTTCGACCTGGTCGGCGCGCAGCTGCTGCAGACACAGCGCCTTGTCGGCAAGCGCCGCATTGCCGTTGAAGTGCTCGAGCATCTTTGCGGCCCCGGAAGGCCACAGCACGTACCCGGCCGCCCCGGACCGATCCAGAAAGACGCGTACTCGATGGTGCGAGTACCCCAAAACCACCGGCTGTCGGCACACGATCTTGCGCTTGCCGCGGGCTTCCAGGTTGGCGCGGTCTAGACCGACTACTCGGCTCAGTTCATCAAGGACCGCCGGCGCAGCGTCGGCGAGCAGCGCGTCGTCCTCCAGGATCAAGGCCGGTTCGGCGCCGGCGGCGATTCGCACCCACAGAGCGCGATGACTGAGAAAGCAGGCGACCTCCCGGGCCAGCATGGGACGCTCCCAGGATTGGGCCAGAGTGGCCAACTCCGACTGGCAAAGGTCCTCGGGGCGAAAGGCGCGGACGAACTCAAGAGCCAGCCCCAGCCGAGCAAGCTGGCTGCATTGGAACTCCCGTCGATCCGACGAGGTCGGCAAATTGATCACATAGATCTTCAATGCGCATCCGGCCAGAGCGCCTCAAACGTATAGCCCGTCGTTTCATGAGTCTTCTACTGCGGTCGCCGGAGAGCCGCTGTGGCGCGATCTGCTCCCTACGATCGACTCGACGTACTGTTCAAGTACGCCTTCATCGATCTCCAGTCCGCGGACCGCACCACAGCAGCTCTCCGACGCCCTCGCTACGAACACTCATGAAACTACGGGCTAGTTCAGCGCAGTTTTCTGAGCGCCGGCTGAGGCCGGCGTTCATGCGCTGGCGCCGCATGCGTTAGTCTTCCCGGGCCTGGCGCGGGAAGCAGATCTGGATGACGGTACGATCGGTAGCTTTGGTTGCGGCACCGCTATTGGGCGTGCTGCTGTGTGCGCTGATGGCGCAGACCTACGCCTGGCCGCTGGCGGTGACCGCCGGGGTGACGCTGTGGGTGGCCTGCTGGTGGATTTTCGAGCCGATGCCGGCGGCGGTCACCGCCCTGCTGCCGCTGGGTTTGTTCCCGCTGTTCGGCGTGCTGGATGGAACCCAGGTGGCCCAGGCCTACGGCCATCCGGTGATCCTGCTGTTGGCCGGCGGCTTCATGCTTTCGGCTGGGATCGAGGCCGCGGGGGCGCATCGGCGATTGGCCCTGGGCATGCTGCGCATCACCGGCGCGCATTCCACGCGCCGGGTGCTGTGGGGCTTCGTGCTGGCATCGGGACTGCTGAGCATGTGGATCAGCAACACCGCCACGGTGCTGGTATTGACCCCGGTGGCGTTGGCCATCCTCGGCGACAAACCCGATCCCAAGGTCGCCGCGCCGTTGATCCTGGCGATCGCCTATTCGGCCAGCGTGGGCGGCATGGGCACGCCCATCGGCACGCCGCCCAATCTGATCTTCCGCTCGGTCTACGAAGACACCACCGGCGCTGAGATCGGCTTTCTGACCTGGTTCAAATACTCCATTCCGATCCTGCTGCTGGTGCTGCCCTTCATTGCCTGGCGCTTGGGCCGCAACCTGCACGGCCCGGCCGCCGGCGAGCTGCCGCAGCTGGGGCCCTGGCAGGCCGTGGAGCGTCGCGCAGTAGGCTGCTTTGCGCTGGTCGCTCTGGCCTGGGTCACCCGTACCGAGCCCTTCGGTGGCTGGAGCAGCTGGCTGGGCCTGCCGGGTGCCAACGATGCCTCGGTGGCCCTGCTCGGCGTGGTGCTGATGTCGCTGCTGCCGGACGGCAAGGGCGGTCGGGTACTGGAATGGTCTGCCGCCGAGCGCATTCCCTGGGGCACGCTGGTGCTGTTCGGTGGCGGTTTGGCGTTGGCCTCGGGTTTTGCCAACTCCGGCCTGGGCGAGCTGCTGGCCACCTCACTGGCCGATCTGCAAACCCTGCCGCTGTGGATCATGCTGCTGAGCATCTGTCTGGCGGTGAGCTTCTTGACCGAGATCACCAGCAACACCGCGACCACCGCGCTGCTGATGCCGATCCTTGCCGCCACTGCGATCGCCATGGACACCGACCCGGCGTTGTTGATGCTGCCGGCCGCGCTGGCGGCGTCGATGGCCTTCATGCTGCCGGTCGCCACCGCGCCCAACGCCATCGCCTACGGTACCGGTCTGGTACCGGCGACGCGGATGATGCGCGAGGGCATCGTCATCGACGTGTTCGGCGTGCTGGCGGTCAGCGTGGTGGTCTACGCGGCGATCACCTGGTTGATGTAGCGGAGAGACTTAGGGCTTAGGGCTGAGGGCTGAGGAGAAGCGTCGCAGATCCCCTGGGCCCTTGCACTGAGCGCGTAGCCCGGTTCCGGCCCCGCCTCAATCTGGCTTGGCGCCAGCGCTTAGCCGGTCGAGAAAGGCCAGGTACTGGTCCACCTCGGGAATCAGTGGGTGCTGCGGATAGCGCGTCTTCACCTGCTCCAGCAGCTGGCGGGCCTTGCCATCCTGATTGAAGCGCTCGGCCAGGACCTGACTGGCCAGGAGCAGATTCTTGGGAATGTCCTTGTGCTTGGGGTGTAGTTGATGAAAGCCGTTCAGCAGCTGCAGCGCCAACTGCGCCTGTCCCTGCTGATGCGCAGCCAGCGCCAGCGGGTGGATCTGTTCGGCGTGCGGCGGCCGGAACTTGGGATCCAGCGTGAGGCACTCACGGGCCAGATTGAGCGCCTCGCGCAGCTTCTCTTGTGCAATCAGGACGCTTAGCCACTGCTGCCCATGCGCGATCAAGGTCTCACTATCGCCAAGCGCGGAGAGCAGCTTGCGGTAGCGCTGATGCAGGGTCGCGCTGCCGCCTCGCTCACGCAGGTGTGCGCCCAAACGCTGCGCCGCCTGCTCCAACTCACCGTCGCGGGTGAGCGCTTCGCACTGGTCCAATAGTTCCTGGTCCGGATCGTCGGCGAGCTTGCGCAAGCGCACCGGCGCGTCGATCTCGTAGCCCAGCTCGCGGTGGTACTGGTAGATCAAATAGCCCATCAGGTGAAAGCTGGCGATGGTGACGTAGTTGCTCAGCGCATAGGTCACGATCTGGTCCAAGGGCACCGGCAGATAGGGTGCCATCAGACTCTCGGCATTGATCTGGCAGTACACAAACAGCAGACATAGCAGTGCGACGACGAAGTAGGGCCAGCCCAATCGACTCATGATCGAAAGAGGTGTCGCTGGATTGAGCGCGTGCCAAACGTTCATCTCGATGGCCAGCGACATGGTCGAGCCCGGGTAGGCAAAGGCCAGCAGGGCAAGCCATGCCATTGCCAGTAGCGGCAGCTGCAACAGCGCCAGGATGGCACCGCCGACTACCGCTAGCAGGATGTAGGCGGCAATCAGGCCGATCTGGGTCATGCCCAGGCTGCTATCGACGTCACCCAGCCCTTCCGGCGGCTCCATACGACCGTTTGCGGTTGCTCTGAGCACCAGAAATGCGTAGCGATACACCGCGCCCAGGGCCAACAGGCTCAGCAGCCAGCCGACAATGATCAGGTGTGAGACGAAGGTCTGTACCACCGCCAGCACCACGATGGTCAGTAGTGGCCCCAGTTGCAGCGGGTACAGCCAGATCTGCCGCAAGCGGCGCCAAAAAGGTTCGATCTCATGCGCCTGTGCGCTGGCAGACATCGGTGACTCCCTCGGTGTAGCAATAGATGTGTTGGCAAACTGGCACCGCCAACGATGGTGTCAGCCTTGCATAGCGCGGTTGTACACGCCAGTGTTCAGGGTGCCCTTAGCCCGCCTCAAGATCGGCAATCAGCTTGGCCTTTTGCGCTGCTGCTGGGTCCTGGGTTTGCTGCTGCAGCCAGCTCAGCCAAGCAGATCGACGCGAATGGTCAACGGGCAGCTTGCGCAGCAGCGCCAAGGCCAACTGCGGCAAGGGGACAGGCGGCGCGGCAAGCTCACGCAACTGACCAAGCAGACCCTCGGCCGGCGCCACGTGGTCTGCATCGATCAGGCGCTCCACGAATCGATGGATCACCGGACCGCTGACCCTGGGTTGCTGCTTGCAGGTTTTCCAGTAGTCCTGCCAAAGTTCCCACTGCAGGACAAGCTGGGTGCTGCCGACCGTCAGGCTCAACGCCGACTCGGCGCTTCGATCCAGTTGGGGTGAGTGGGGCAGGAACTTGGCGGCGCGGAAGCGCGCGATGTGCAGTTTCAGATCCTGCGGCTGGCTTTGCAGCAGCCGGTCGTAGAGCGCGTAGGCGCGCCCGAATTGCAGTGCTCCCATCGCCGACGCCGCGTCTACACGCAGCGCCTCCTCGGCGTCCATGCGGGTCTCTTCTTCAATGAACTCATCGCGCTGCCAGCCGCGCTGACGTACCGCTGCGGCCAGCAGCGCGCCAGCCATCATCCCGCCAGCGTGGGCATCGAATCCGACTCCGGCGTCGGGGTAGAACAGCAGGCTGCTCAGCTCCCAGCCCAGCCAGGGCACCAGCAACCACAGCGCTGGCGCTTTGACGTAGTCGAAAACCACCGCGAACCAGTAGAAGAAGCGCACCTTGCGCATCCCCCAGAGCACGCAGAAGGCGCCCATCAGCGCGGCGATAGCGCCGGAAGCGCCGAGCAGGCCACCGAGATCTCCCCAGCGCCAGTACAGGCTGAACAGCTGACCGCCCAACCCGCCCAGCAGGTACAGCGCGATGAACAGCAGCGGCCCCAGCGCGCCTTCGACCAGCAGGCCGATCAAGCCGAGGAAGAGCATGTTGCCGATCAGATGGCCCCAATCGGCATGCAGAAACATCGCGCTCACCATGCGCAACGGGTTGAACTCGTCGTAGCGCATGTACCAGTGTTCGGTGAAAGCGGCCGCCCACTGTCGATCAAACTCGGCGCGGTCGCTTTTCCAGCGCGCATAGTTCGGATCGTCAGGCTTGATCACCTGATCGGACGACAGCGCGGCCAGGAAATCGCGATCGGATTGCAGCGCATGGAAGAGCTGCAGATTGCGAATCGGTTCAATCGGACTAAGCGAGAGGTCCAACTTGGCGCGTCGCTCCGTCGACAGCCAGTCGCGATAGGCGGGGAACTCAATCTGGTGCAGCTTGCGCTGTTGATAGTGGCTCAGTGCGCGCTCTCGAGTCGCATCATCGCCACTTTGCAGAACTACAAAGACCAGCACATTGACCACGATCAGAAGCGCGGTCCAGACCGGGAAGGTATGCGCGTTGAGCGGTTTGTGCAGCGGCACGATGAGCATGGGCGGTATCCGCGCGGTGGTGGTGCAACCTTGGGCTGCACAGGCGCGCCACGCAAGACCCAGGCTTGATCAGGGCAAGATCGGGCTGATCGGAAACCGACTTGGGAGGCTGACCATGGCGCCCCCAGCCATCGCCGTCGGCGCCGTCAGGGTGGCCGGCTACAAGGCCCCACAGCCAGCGGCTGGACCGCTTGGATCAAAAGACTCGATCAGCACGCTGGGCTCGGTGCCGTTGAGCCAGTTGCTGAGCAGATCGAGCACCCCAAAGGCCTGGCCACTGTCGTCGGCGATGAAGCGGTTGTAGGTCGGCACGTTGCTGCGCAGGGTTTCGTGGTCGCCGCACTGCGGACCGAAGACCCCAGGGATCTGCAGTGCTCCGGGGGCGCGTGGCTCCTCGGCAATCTCGGTGTGCAGGGCCAGCTCGCGCAGCTGTATCTCCTCCAGTGCGCCGTACAGCGAACGATCCATGGGCACGCCCTGATAGCCATAGCCGGCGTCGATGGTGTTGCCCATGACCAGACGATCCTGCAGGTCGACGCGGACGAAAACCGGTGTTTGCAGGTGGTGTTTGAGCAGGTGGGTGCCGTCGGCGCAGCGCCACTGATCGCCGCTGTCGCGGTGGTGATCGACGCAGGACTGGTCGGTCAGCCCGTTGCGCATCTCGCCGAGGATCCGCTCCCAGCGCAGGCGCATGCTCAGCTCGTAGCTGCAGATTGCGCTGAGTTCCGCGCCACAGGCGTTGGAGCCAACGTGGTCCAGCGTTTCGCGGGACAGGCCGTAGGAGGCGTCGATAACCGCCGCATAGCGCAGCGTGCAGGATTCTGCGGTGCAGCGCTGATTGTGCCGGCGCAGATGCTCGCCCAGACGATCGGCATTGCTGCGCACGCCGGACCCGCCGGCCGAGGAGCCGGCAAACAGCACCGTGCTGGCCGCATCCAGATCCGGCATCCGGTGCCGCTGCGCCTGCGCGTCGAGGTAGCTCACCGCGCCGCCGTTGCTCTGCAGCATATCGATCACCGCATTGATGATTTTCGCACCCAGAAAGTGCGCCCTGTAGGCCACGTCTTCCCCGCGATGCTGCGCTTGCAGCGCGACGTTGGCGGCCTGGCCGGCCCAGGCGTCGGAGCTGCAGTAGTAGATGAATACGTGGTTCCAGGATCCGAAAGGATTGCGCGGACGCTCGCTTTCAATGCCGCCGCCGACGATGCCGCCGCGCGGGGCGAAGGCGCTGGATAGCTTGTTGGCGCCGAAGTTGCCGTCGCGACCCAGCCAGCGCTGATGGCAGTCCTCGCCGTCGTCGCAAGAGCCACCGCCTTGCAGGTAGATCACCCAATCGTCGCGATGCGCCGGCTCACTGGCCGCACGGATGTAGAAGACCGCGCCGCTGCCGTCGGCGCACAGCGCTTCCGGATAGCGATCGGTTGGCACATCGACCCGAAACAGCCCGTCGCCACGTTTGACCGCGCCGGCGCCGGGTTTGCCGGGTCCGAAGGCTTCGCCCATTAGCGGCAGTGGCTGTGCCGTGGCGGCAGCGCCGAGCAACAACCCAACGATGGCAATGCAGTGCTTGATCATGACGGTCTCATACAGTGGGTATCGGTAGTTGCAACGCGTCGGGGCCACCCGGGTTGACCTGAGGTCGCGGTCAACCAGGACGCTGGCCGCCGCCGCGTGCGGGCGTTGCGCCACTAAACTAGCGGCTAGAGGGCCCAGGGCTCAGGGCCCAGAAGGTCAAGAGCGCGGGGAACCAGGCTCTTTTGGGCCCTGAGCCCTGGGCCCTGACGAACGACCCGAGCAAACCCGTATAACTCGCACTACCTCTCCCGGCCATTGCAACCCCGCTCGCCATGACCCTCGACCAAATCGCCATCTTCGTCATTCTGATTGCCACTATGGCGATGTTCCTATGGGGCCGTTGGCGTCACGACATGGTGGCGATGGGGGCGCTGCTGGCCTGCGTCTTCGTCGGCCTGGTACCGGGCGCGCAGGCCTTCTCCGGCTTTGGTCATCCGGCGGTGATTACCGTGGCGGCGGTGCTGATCCTGGGCTTCGGGCTGCAGATCACCGGGGCGGTGGACGCGCTGGCGCAGCGCGTGTTGCCCGCTTCGGCCGGTCGCACCACCAGCATCCTGGCGCTGATCGGGCTGGCCGCGCTGCTGTCGGGGTTCATGAACAACGTCGGCGCGCTGGCGCTGCTGATGCCGATTGCGATCCAGATGGCGGCCAAGCAGGGCCTGCCGGCGGGCAAGGTGCTGATGCCGCTGGCCTTCGGTTCCATCCTCGGCGGCATGACCACGCTGATCGGCACGCCGCCCAACCTGATCGTCTCCGGCTATCGCGAGAACGCCGGCTTGGGCGCCTTCAGCATGTTCGACTTCACCCCGGTCGGGCTGGCGGTGGCGGTGCTGGGCGTGCTTTTTGTCGGTCTGGTCGGCTGGCGGCTGGTGCCCAACCGACAGCGCAGCGATTCGGCCAGCTTCGAATCCGGGGCGTATTTGAGCGAGGTCTACATCTCCGCCTCCTCCAAGGCGGTCAATCAGCGCATCAGCGCGGTGGAGAAGATGCTCGAGGAGGCCGATGCCCAGGTCGTGGCGATGATTCGTCGCGACGTGCGCATCTCCGCGCCCAATCCGCGCCGGATGCTGCGCGAGAAGGACATCCTGGTTATCGAAGTGGATCCGGAATCGCTGGCCGCCGCGCTTTCGGCGCTGGGCGCTAAGCTGGCCATGCACCACAAGGACGAAGCTGCGGTCGCCGCCAAGGCCAAGGCAAGCGCCGAGCAAAGCAGTGACGACGTGGTGCCGGATACGCCGGCTGAGGAGGACCAGCAGGACAAGGCGGAAAAGGGACCGGTCAAGAGCAACAACGACGAGATCGTGATCCAGGAGCTGGTGGTCACCACCTATTCCGGCCTGGTGACACGCTCGGCCAAGGACATCGACATGCGCACCCGCTACGGCATCAATCTGCTGGCGCTGTCGCGGCAGGGCGAGCGCACCATCAAGCGGCTGCGCTCAACCGCCATCGTCGCCGGCGATGTATTACTGGTGCAGGGGCCGGCCGAAGCGCTGAGCGCTTTTGCCAACCACTTCAGCTGCCTGCCCTTGGCCCAGCGCGATATCCGCGTGCCGCGCCGCGGCCAGGCGCTCAGTGCCTCGTTGCTGATGGCGCTGGCCATCGCCGCCACCGCGCTGGGGCTGCTGCCGGCGGCGGTGGCCTTCGCTGCCGGCGCGCTGGCCTTTGTGGCCATCGGCCTGGTGCCCATGCGGCAGATCTACACCCAGGTCGACTGGCCGGTGATCGTGCTGCTGGCGGCGATGTTGCCGGTGGCCGATGCCATGGCCACCAGCGGCGCCGCCGACCTGCTCGCGCAGGGGCTGCTCGGCACCCTGGCCCAGGGCTCGGCGGTCATCGCCCTGGTGCTGATGCTGGTGATCACCATGTTTTTGTCTGACGTGATGAACAATGCGGCTACCGCCGCGGTGATGTGTCCTATAGGAATCAGTACCGCCAGCGCCCTGGGGGTTAATCCCGACGCCTTCCTGATGGCCATCGCGGTCGGCGCCTCGTGCGCCTTCCTCACCCCCATCGGTCACCAGAACAACACCCTGATCCTGGGTCCCGGCGGCTTTCATTTCGGCGACTACTGGCGCCTGGGGCTGGTCCTGGAGGCACTGGTGGTTGCAGTTACGGTGCCGATGATCCTGTGGGTGTGGCCGCTTTGAGGTCGGATGCCGCAATGAACTGGCCAAAGCCCTCGCACCAGACGATGGCCGAGGTGTAGGCGGTCGCCGCCGTGCCCTCGGGCAAGGCCAGGACGAAGCCGTTGAAGCCGCGCACGTCGCCGACCTCGGTCATGCTCGACTTGTGGGCGAGGAAATCCTCGGCGCTGCTGATCGCGGTAGGCGACAGAAACAGCCGGTAGTCTGGCCCTGGCGCCATGCTGCCGCTGAAGGCGATATGGGTGGTCGACAGCCACAGCTCGCCATCGCCCCAGTGCAGCCAGTCGCTGGATGGGTGATCGCGATCAAAACGCCCGCGCGAGATCGCCGTAGCACTGACCGCTTCGACCTGCGCTGCCTCCGGCGCGGCGCGGGCGATCATCACCGGTAGCGCGTACACGCCCAGCGCAAATCCAGCGGCGAGCGCGGCCAGAACCAAGCCCAGCGGCAGCAGCTTCTTCAGCATCAGTCGAAGCGCTCTACGCCGGCGCGCAGCGGGGTGTTTGCGTCGGCGACGGCAACACGGTTGCGGCCGCTGTTCTTGGCGCAATACAGCGCTGCGTCGGCGCGCTGCAGCAGTGCGGCGCCGTCGGGCAGTTCGGTGGACCATTCGGCAACCCCGATGCTGACCGTGATCGGGCCCGGCTCGATGCCCCGCTGCTGCACCGCCAGGCGCAGCATCTCGGCCATCTCCGCGGCCTTGCCGACGCCCAGATCGGGGAGCAGGATGGCGAACTCCTCGCCGCCCAATCGACCCAGTTCGCCGTGGTCGGCGACCCGTTCGCGCAGCACCTTGCTCACCGTCGCCAGCACTTGATCCCCTGCCAGATGGCCGTGTTGGTCATTGATTTGCTTGAAGTGATCCAGATCCAGCAGCAGCAAAGACATCGGTTGTCCAGTCCGACCGTGGTCACAGGCCTCCTGCAGCAGAATGCGGAACTGGCGGCGATTGAGGAAACCGGTCAGCGCGTCATACAGGGCCAGATCGATCAGCTCCTGATGGTAGCGGGCTTCGGCACTGGCGCCTTCGAAGAACTTCAGATCGTCCTGGCCGACGGTGATCTGGTCGCCGTCGCGCAGCTGGATCAGTTCGACCGGTCGGCCGTTGACGCGAGTGCGATTGGTGGAGCCCAGGTCTTCCAGCAGCACCTGGTCGCCCTCACGATGGATACGGCAGTGGTTGCGTGACACGCTGGGGTGGGCCAGCGTCAGGGTGCAGCCGGCGGCGCGACCGATCAGCACCGGCAACTCGTCGATATCCAGCTGGGTACCGAGCAGCGCGCCGCTGACCACGACCAGGCGCGGACCAGCGCCGCAGTCGTGGCCCTCAGGCCCTTCGACGACGGTGGCGCGGTCAGTGTTGGAATCCGGATCGGGTAGCACCCTGGCTCAAACTATTCAGATCAACTGCGCAAGTGTAGTGAAGATCGGGCCCAGAATCCCAGCGCCGGTCGGGTGTGACAACGCCATAGCGCTGATTCGGGCTACCATTCAGCGCCGCTGTCACTACGGAGCTGAGTCATGACCAGCCAGGAGTTTCCAGTCCGTGTAGGCCGCCTGCTGAAGTGGGTGAGTGCCTTGACGACGCTGTTGTTGGTTGGCTTGGCGGCGCTGTTTGAGTTTGGCAATGCGCCACTGCCGGAGAGGCTGCGCTGGATCAGCGCAGCGCTGCTGGGGTTGCCGGCAATCTGTCTGCTGTTCACCGTCCGCGGCTACCGCGTCGACGGCAGCACCCTTTACGTGCGGCGGTTGCTGCACGAAACCGCCATCGATTTGCGCGAGCTGCGCGGTGCCGAGGTGGTGCCCAGGGTCTTTGATCGTGCGCTCAGGGTTTTCGGCAACGGTGGGCTGTTTTCCTTCAGCGGCTGGTTCTGGCGGCGCGGCCAGGGTCTGCTGGCCGCCTACGCGATGGACATCGGCCGCGGACTGGAGCTGCGTTGGGATGATCGCACCGTGCTGATCACGCCGGTCGATCCAGAGGCGATGCAAGGGGCATTGCGGGGGTAATTCGCCCTGAGGGGCGGTTTGAGTGGTGGTGAGGTCCGAGCTGCCGTGTTGCTTTAGTCAGGGCCCAGGATGTCAAGAGCGCCGGGTTGCCGGCCTTCTGGGTCCTCCGCACCACTTGCGTGTTTGGGCGTGCAGGCGCAGGCTTCGCGCCAAACGGGCTAGTAGTTGGGGAACATTCATGCCCGAATCGCCTCAAAGCAGCGGCGCGCACTCACCGCGCCATGACTACCTATGGAGTTTCACATGCGTACTCGTCCCGACGCAGAACATCGATACTGCGGCGCAAACGCCGCACCCCGCCGCCGCGGGCTGCTACCGCTCGCTCTGCTCGCTCTGGCGCTGAGTGCTAGCCCGCTGCACGCCGAAGAGGGTTCAGCGCAAGCTGTCGCCGCGCCGGCCGCAGTGCAGCCGCATACCCTGGAAGACTTCCTGCGTCTGGATCAGGTGGAGACGCTGCGCCTGTCCCCGGACGGCAAGCACTACGCCACGGTCGTGCCCTTTGAGGACCGGTCCATCCTCAGTTTCGTCAACCGTGCCGATGGCAGTACCACTGGCTACGTCAATCCTGGAGAGAAGGCCTTCATCGGCGAATTCTTCTGGGTAACCAACGATCGCGTACTGTTCTCCGTGGAGCAGAAATTCGGTCGCGACGATACCGCCTACAGTACCGGCGAGATTTTCGCTTCCAATGCCGATGGCAGCGGCCAGCAACTGCTGTTCGGATTTCGCGGCGAGGGTGAGCGGGCCCATTCGCGGATCAACCGTGGCCGGAAGGAGCGGGCCTGGGCCGAACTCTTGGATCGCCTGCCCAACGATCCGGACAAGGTCTTGATTCGAGTCGTGCCTTGGACCGATCGCACCGAGCCCTTCGCTCGCGTCGACGAGATGGACATCCACAGCGGTCGCCGTTCCGAAGTCGCCAAGGCGCCGGTTCCGAATGCGCTATACGTCACCGATCCGGACGGCGTGGTGCGCTTCGCCAGCGGCTACGAGGCGGATCGACGCCGGCAGACCTACTACCGCGCCAGTCAGGACGCAGACTGGGAGTTGATCAACAACGAGGCGCAGAGCAACCGGATCGTGATGCCGTTGGGTTTCTCGGCGGACGGTGCGACCGCCTATCTCAACGTCGAGGACGCTGCAGGAGGTCCTGACGCGATCTACGCCTTTGATGTCGCGAGCAAGGAGCAGACCCTGGCACTGAGCTCCAAGTCCGTCGATCCAGACGAGATTCTCTACAGCATGTCCAGACGCGCGGTGATCGGCGCGACCTTCATGGAAGGCAAGCCGGTAATGCGCTTTTTCGACAAGAAGAGCCCCGACGCCATTGTCTACCGCTCGATGGCGGCCAGCTTCAAGGGCAGCCACATCCGCATCGGCTCGGCGACCGCCGATGGCAATGAGGTCATCGTCTACGTGTCCAGCGATCGCAGCCCGGGCGACTACTATTTGTTCAATCGCCAGGCCAAGTCGGCCGACTTGATCTTCTCGCGCAGCAAATGGATCGATCCGCGCCGCACCGCCGAGGTCCGACCGATACAGCTGGAGGCCCGCGATGGCCTCGCGCTGCACGGCTATCTGACTCTGCCGCCGGGCACAGAGGCGCGCGATCTGCCGCTGGTGATCTACCCGCATGGCGGGCCCTACAACGTTCAGGACTATTGGGAGTTCGATACCGACACCCAACTGCTGGCCGCCCACGGTTACGCCGTGCTGCAGGTCAACTTCCGCGGCTCGGGTGGCTACGGTCGTCGGCACCGCAATATCGGCGCCAGGGAGTGGGGCAAGGCGATGCAGGATGATCTGACCGACGCCACGCGCTGGGCGGTGGAGCAGGGCATCGCTGATGGGGACCGGATCTGCATCTATGGCGCCAGCTATGGTGGCTATGCGGCGCTGATGGGTGCGGCCAAGGAGCCTGATCTGTATCAATGCGCGGTCGGCTATATCGGCGTCTACGATCTGCAGCTGATGCACCGCCGCGGCGACATCCAAACTCGCCGCTCGGGTCGCAGCTATCTCGATGAAGCACTTGGTGAGGAAGGCCTGGCGGCAGTCTCTCCGGTCAATCTGGCCGAGCAGATCAAGGCACCGGTGTTCCTCGCCGCCGGTGGTCAGGACGAACGCGCGCCAGTCGACCATACCGAAGCGATGGAAAAGGCGCTGAAGAAGGCCGGCGTGCCGGTGCAAACCCTGATCTATCCCGACGAGGGCCACGGCTTCTTCGTGCCCGAGCACCGTCGCGAGTTCTACACCCAGCTGCTGGCCTTCTTTGACCAGCACATCGGCGCCAAGGCGGCAGCCGCCGAGGCGCCCTAGTCATCCCCTGAGACGGCGGCAGCGCGCCGCCGTCTCAGCGCTAGCTGCGACCTTTCAGTACGTCGAGTCGATAGCAGTGAGCAAGCCGCGCCACGGTGCGTCTGCGGAAGCCGCAGTAGTAGTTTCATGAATAATGCAGGCTAACCGGTGGCGTATGATCGACGGACATCAAGTCGATCAGTACGGACCTATCATGAACGCCGCCGTCAGCCCCCTAGACCACGCCGACACCCCCAGCGCCATCGCCCACTACATCAACGGCGCCCGCCGCGAGCAGCATGACGGGCCGCACAGCCCGGTCTACAACCCTGCTACTGGCGTGCAAACTGGCACCCTGCCGCTGGGCGACGCCGAACTGGTCAATGAGGCCGTCAGCGCCGCCAGCGCGGCCTTTCCGGCCTGGTCGCAGACCCCGCCCATCCGCCGCGCGCGGATCCTGTTCAAGTTCCGCCAGCTCGTCGAGGACAACGCCGACAAGCTGGCCGCCCAGCTCACCGCCGAGCACGGCAAAACCCATTCTGACGCCCTCGGCGAGGTCACCCGCGGCCTGGAAGTGATCGAGTTCGCCTGCGGCATTCCGCATTTGCTCAAGGGCGAGGTGACCGAGAACGTGGGCGCGCAGATCGACGCCTGGTCGGTGCGCCAGCCGCTGGGCGTGGTCGCCGGCATCACCCCGTTCAATTTCCCCGCGATGGTGCCGCTTTGGATGTTCCCCATCGCCATCGCCTGCGGCAACTGCTTCGTGCTCAAGCCCTCCGAGCGCGATCCGTCGGCCTCGCTGCTGCTGGCCGACTGGCTGGCCGAAGCCGGCCTGCCGCCGGGCGTGTTCAACGTCGTTCACGGCGACAAAGTGGCGGTGGACGCAATCCTCGCCCATCCCGAGATCCAGGCGGTGAGCTTTGTGGGATCGACCGCCATCGCCCGCTACATCTACGAGACCGGCTGCCGCTTTGGTAAGCGGGTGCAGGCCCTGGGCGGGGCCAAGAACCACATGGTGGTGATGCCCGATGCCGATCTGGATCAGGCTGCCGACGCACTGATGGGCGCCGGCTACGGCTCGGCCGGCGAACGCTGCATGGCGATCTCGGTAGCCGTTGCGGTAGGCGATGCCACCGCCGATGCGCTGATCGAGAAGCTGGCGCCGCAGGTGCGCGCGCTGAAGATCGGTCCGGGCGACGGCGAGGTGGACATGGGTCCGCTGATCACCCGCGCCCATCGCGACAAGGTCCGCGGCTACGTCGATCTGGGCGTCGCCGAGGGCGCCGAGCTGGTGGTCGACGGCCGCGATCACGTCGTCGCCGGCTGCGAGGACGGGTTCTTCCTCGGCGGCTGTCTGTTCGACAGGGTGCAGCCGGCGATGCGCATCTACCGCGAGGAGATCTTCGGTCCAGTGCTGTGCCTGCTGCGGGTGCAGAACTACGAGGAGGCGCTGGCCCTGATCAACGCCCACGAGTACGGCAACGGCGTGGCCCTGTTCACCCGCGACGGCGACGCCGCGCGCAACTTCGTGCAGCGGGTGCAGGTGGGCATGGTCGGCATCAACGTGCCCATCCCGGTGCCCAACGCCTTCCACAGCTTCGGCGGCTGGAAGGCCTCGCTGTTCGGCGACCACCACGTCTACGGCCCCGAAGGCGTGCGCTTCTACACTCGACTGAAAGCGGTCACCGCGCGCTGGCCGACCAGCATCCGTGCCGGTGCGCAGTTTGTGATGCCAACGGGGGGGTAGGAGCGGAGCAAGAGCGTTTTAGGTTTTACGTTTTAGGTTTTACGAAGAAGCCAGAGCGGAGCGCGCTTCTTGCTTCTGCTTTTTCGTAAAACGTAAAACGTAACCACGTAAAACCAACCCTAGAGGTAGGGGCGGAGCAAGAGCGTTTTCGGTCTTACGAAAGAGCGAGCGAAGCGGGCTCCTTGCTTTTGCTCTGACGTAAAACGTAAAACGTAACCACGTAAAACCAACCGTAGGTTGCCAAATGCCCCGCAAACCCGTCGCCGACATCGAAGCCTCGCGCCTCCCAGCCGACCGCCTGCGGAAAAATTTCTCCGACATCGCGCCAACGCTGGACCAGCATCAGGCGCTGATCGCGGCGCAGCGATGTTTCTATTGCTTTGATGCGCCCTGCACCACCGCCTGCCCCACGGGAATTGATATCGCCAGCTTCATTCGCAGCATCGCCACCGATGACCGGCGCAGCGCGGCGCAGACCATCTTGGATGCGAATATCTTCGGCGGCAGCTGCGCGCGGGTTTGTCCTACCGAGGTGCTGTGCGAGGGGGCCTGCGTGCGCAACGGTGGTGAGCGGATCGGCGCCGAGGGTGAGCCGGTGCAGATCGGCGCGTTGCAGCGCTACGCCACCGACTGGGTCTATGCGGAGCAGGCCGCGCTGTTTGAACGCGGGGCCGACAGCGACAAGCGGGTGGCGGTGCTGGGCGCCGGGCCAGCCGGACTGGCCTGTGCCCATGCGCTGGCGCTGCGGGGGCATCGAGTGGACGTCTACGATCCCAAATCCAAGCCAGGCGGGCTGAACGAATACGGCATCGCCGCCTACAAGGTGCCGGACTTTGCCCAGGCCGAGGTCGAGTGGCTGCTGGGCATCGGTGGCATCGAGCTGATCCATCGTCCGGGGCTGACCAAGACCATCAATCTGGAGGCGATGGCGGCCGACTATGACGCGGTCTTTGTCGCCGTCGGTTTGGCCGGAGTGGCGGCGCTGAACATCCCCGGCGAGCATTTGCCCGGGGTGCGCAATGCGGTGGACTTCATTGCCGATCTGCGCCAGAGCGAGGACCTGTCAGACCTGGCGGTCGGCCGCCGGGTGGTGGTCATTGGCGGCGGCAATACCGCGATCGACGCGGCAATCCAGAGCAAGCGTATGGGCGCCGAAGCAGTCACCCTGGTTTACCGCCGTGGAGCGGAGTCCATGAGCGCCACCGGGCACGAGCAGGAATTCGCCAAATCCGAAGGAGTGACGCTATTGCCCTGGGCGCAGCCGCGCCGCTTTCTGGGCGAGGACGCGCTGACCCAGGTGGAATTCGAGCGCACCGCGCTGAACGCCGACGGTCAATTGATCGGCACCGGTGAAGGCTTCCGACTGCACGCCGACTGGGCGCTGAAGGCGATCGGTCAGCGGTTGGACGCGGTGCCGCTGGCGGCATTGGATTTCCATCGCGGCAAGATCAAGGTCGATGCCGACTTCGCCACCTCGATGCCCGGAATCTGGGCCGGCGGTGACTGCGCCTGGTGTGAGGCGCAGCCGCACAAGCAGGATCTGACCGTGCAGGCGGTGGAGGACGGCAAGCGCGCCGCCATTGCCATTGATCGCGCGCTGCGCGCCGAGCAGGAGTAGGGAAATGGCCGATTTGAGCTGCGATTTCGTCGGCATCCGTGCCCCCAACCCGTTCTGGCTGGCCTCGGCGCCGCCCACCGACAAGGCCTACAACGTCAATCGGGCCTTTGAAGCGGGCTGGGGCGGGGTGGTTTGGAAGACCCTGGGCGAGGACCCGCCGGTGGTCAACGTCAGCTCGCGCTACGGCGCGGTCAGCCTGCGCGGGCAGCGCATCGCCGGCTTGAACAACATCGAGCTGATTACCGACCGGCCGCTGGCGGTGAATCTTGAAGAGATCCGTCAGGTCAAACGCGACTGGCCGGATCGGGCGATGATCGTCTCGCTGATGGTGCCCTGCACCGAAGACGCCTGGAAGAACATCCTGGCCCAGGTCGAGGACACCGGCGCCGACGCGGTGGAGCTGAACTTCGGCTGCCCGCACGGCATGTCCGAGCGCGGCATGGGCTCGGCGGTAGGCCAGGTGCCCGAGTACGTGGAGATGGTCGCGGCCTGGGTCAAGCAGCACTCGCAGCTGCCCTGCATCGTCAAGCTCACCCCCAACATCACCGACATCCGCACTTCCGCCCGCGCCGCCTTCCGCGGCGGTGCCGACGCGGTGTCGCTGATCAACACCATCAACTCGATCACCAGCGTCGATCTGGATCAGATGGCGCCGACCCCGACCGTGGACGGCAAGGGCACCCACGGCGGCTACTGCGGTCCGGCGGTCAAGCCCATCGCCCTGCACATGGTCGCCGACATTGCCCGCGACGCGGAAACCCGCGGCAAGCCGATCTCGGCCATCGGCGGCATCGGCAGTTGGCGCGACGCCGCCGAGTTCATGGCCCTGGGTGCCGGCTCGGTGCAGGTGTGTACCGCGGCAATGCACTACGGCTTCCGCATCGTCAAGGAGATGGATTCCGGCCTCCGCGCCTGGATGGACGCCAAGGGCTACGCCACGCTGAACGATTTCGTCGGCAAGGCGGTGCCCAACGTCACCGACTGGCAGTTCCTGAATCTCAACTACGACATCAAGGCGCGCATCGACCAGGACAAATGCATCCAGTGCGGGCTCTGCCATATCGCCTGCGAGGACACTGCCCATCAGGCGATCACCGCAACCAAGAACGGTCAGCGCCACTTCGAAGTCGTGGACGCCGAATGCGTGGGCTGCAATCTGTGCATGCACGTTTGTCCGGTGGAGGGCTGCATCTCCATGCAGCGGGTCGATGACGGCAGCTTTGGCGACTGGACCACCCATCCCAACAACCCGATGCGCAAAGTCGCCGAGGACAGCTGATGCACGCCGGAGAACCGCTGCGAGTGGCCGGCGACGCCGACCTGATCAACGACGATCTGTTGCCCACCAGCGAGGGACAGCGGACCTGGGACTGGAAGGCCATCGCCGCGCTGTGGGTGGGCATGGTGGTCTGCGTGCCGGCCTACATGCTCGCCGCCGGTCTGGTCTCCGAAGGCATGTCCTGGGGCCAGGCGGTGGGCACCATCTTCCTGGCCAACCTGATCGTGCTGCTGCCGATGCTGCTGATCGGTCACGCCGGCGCCAAGCACGGGATTCCCTTCCCGGTGCTGCTGCGCGCCTCCTTCGGCACCCGCGGCGCGATGCTGCCGGCGCTGCTGCGCGGTCTGGTCGCCTGCGGCTGGTTCGGTATCCAGACCTGGGTCGGCGGTGCGGCGATCTACGCCATCGCCAACGTGCTCAGCGGTGACGCCTTCGTCGGCAGCCCGCTGCCGCTGCTCGGCATCGATCTGTGGCAGACCATCGCCTTTCTGCTTTTTTGGGCGCTGCACGTGGTGTTCATCACCTACGGCACCGAGTCCATCCGCAAGCTGGAGCTGCTCGCCGCACCGCTGCTGATCGCGCTTTGCCTGCTGCTGCTGGGCTGGGCCTACACTCAGGCCGGCGGCTTCGGCGAAATGCTCTCGGCGCCGTCCAAATTCGGTCCCGGCGGCGAGCGCGCCGGTGAGTTCATGAGCGTGTTCTGGCCTTCGCTGACCGCGATGGTGGGCTTTTGGGCGACCCTGGCGCTGAACATCCCCGACTTCACCCGCTACGCGCGCAGCCAGCGCGATCAGATCCTTGGCCAAGCCCTGGGCCTGCCGCTGCCGATGGCGCTGCTGGCCTTCATTGGCGTTGCGGTAACCAGCGCCACGGTGATCATCTACGGCGAGGCGATCTGGGATCCGGTGGCGCTAACCCGGCGCATGGGTGGCTTCGGCGTGGTGGTGGCGCTGCTCGCCTTGGTGCTGGCCACGCTGACCACCAACCTGGCCGCCAACGTGGTCGCCCCGGCCAACGGCTTCTCGTCGCTGGCGCCCAAGCGCATCTCCTTCCGCATGGGCGGCTATATCACCGCCGCCATTGGCATCGCCATCTTCCCCTGGAAGCTGCTGGAAACCACCGGCGCCTACATCTTCACCTGGCTGATCGGCTACTCGGCGCTGCTCGGGCCCATCGCCGGCATCCTGCTGGTCGATTACTACCTGATCCGCCGCACCGAGCTGGACCGGCAGGCCCTGTTCAGCCACGCCGGCGCCTACGGCTACCGCTCAGGCTGGAACCCGGCCGCCATCGTCGCCCTGATCCTAGGCGTCCTCCCCAACCTCCCCGGCTTCCTCGCCGCCGCCGGCTTCACCGAACCGGCCTCGGCCTTTTTCAGCACCGTTTATACCTATGCGTGGTTTGTGGGCTTGGCGGTGGCTGGGGCGGTTTATTGGGGGTGGATGGTGGTTGTGGGCAAGGGCTCAGGGCACAGGGCTTAGGGCAAAGTTGAGGGCCCAGGGCTCGGGAAAAGAAAAGGGCCCAGGGCTCAGGGCCTAGCAGCTTGTTGCCTTTCTCCTAGACAGGGACTTGCTTTGCGAGGCTTGGCTTGCGATACCGGTTTGGCAGAGAGCTTGAGGTGAGAGTTTATGCGCGG
>JAUIFV010000042.1 GCA_030430155.1 Gammaproteobacteria bacterium | reverse complement strand
AGCTTTGCCGGTATCGCGACGGCGCAGTCCACTGGCACCAGCCAGTGCGGCGTGGAACTGAGCTGGTCGCCGGCGACGCCGCGCTGCAGCGGCCCGGTCAGCTACCGCGTCGAACGCTCATTCGGCCCCGCCTTCGATGCGGGCAGCGCGATCGAGATCGCTGCCGGGCTGAGCGCGCAGGCCTTCGTTGATTCCGGCGTCGAATTCGACGCCGACTACAGCTATCGGGGCAGCGCGACCGACGTCGGCAACGGCACTACCGACGACAACGGGGCCGTTGCCAGCGCCCGCCCGGTCGGCCCCATCGGCGACGGCAGCTTTGATTCCGGCGCCGAGATCGGCGAGCAACTGCTGAACATCACCGGCCGCCACGTCGGCTGGGAGATCGTTGACGACGTCGCCTTCGCCGGTGATCGCAGCTACTACTCCACCTATGAGAACGGCAACTGCCTGAGCCTGCATTCGCCAGCTTTGGAGATCACCGCCGGGCAAAGCGCCAGCATGAGTTTCTACAGCCGTTACGCCATCGAGGCCGGCTGGGACGCTGGCGTGGTGGAGATCTCCAACAACGGCGGACCGTGGCAGGTGATCACCCCGATCGGCGGCTATCCATCGGTGATGAACAACCAGAGCAGCAATGACGCCTGCGGCTACCCCAACGGTCAGCCGGCCTTCACCGGCAGCAATCTGAACTGGCAGGAGTACAGCTTCGATCTGTCGGCCTTCAGCGGCCAGATCGAGATTCGCTGGCAATTCTCCACCGATGGTGGAGTCACCGACCAGGGCTGGTGGCTGGATGAGGTGCGCATCGATCACGTCCAGGTCGGTGGGGTTTGCAGCGGGGTCGGCATCTTCGACGATGGCTTTGAGATCCTGGTGCCATGACCGACTCGATCATCGTCGCCTGCGCCGAGTGCTCTGCGCCGAACCGCATCCCCAATGAGAAGCTGGCGCAGCAGCCGCGCTGCGGGCGCTGTCAGCAGTCAGTGCTGAGCAGCAAACCAATCGCCTTGAATCAGCTCAACTTCGAGGCCCAGGTGGAGCGCAGCCAGCTGCCGGCGATCATCGACTTCTGGGCGCCCTGGTGCGGCCCCTGCCTGCAGTTTGCACCGACCTTCGAAAAGGCCGGTGCCACGTTGATTCCGCGCATCCGCCTGCTCAAGCTGGATACCCAGGCCTTCCCCACCCTGGCCCAGTCCTTCGGTATTCGCAGCATTCCCACGTTGGTCGCCGTACACGAGGGACGCGAGCTGGGTAGACTCAGCGGTGCACTTCCGCTCAATGATTTCCTGCACTGGGCCGAGCAATGGGCATGAAATCGGAGCCGCTGCAGGCGCTCGCCGATACGCTTTCCTTGAAGGGCGTTTTGGACGGTGTCAAAGCCTACGGCTGGCGTCATGTCGACGAGTGGCAGCAGGGGGAATTCCACCATGACGTGGTCATTCGCCTGACCGAGCGACCGGCGTGGCTGGATGGCGACGTGTTGATCATCAGCACCAACTGCAATGGCGGCGTGAAGGAAATCGCCTGTCTGGGCAGCGTCCCCGAGCGTTGGGGCCTGTGGCATCACCGCTGCCCGGACAATCCGGACTTCGCCGGTCCAGCACCGGACATCCGCCAGCAGGTCAAGACGGTGCACTGGTTCGACCCCTGCGACCTGCTCAAACCCGGAACCCGCAGCGAATATCTGCCGCAGTTCCGTCGCCGACAGCGCGGCGGCGGCTACGTGAGTATCGATTCGACCGAGGAATAGAGTCGACGGGGCGAACTATGCGACGCTGCAGTTCGTCGTCAACGACGACTTGCCAGCAGCGAGGGCCCAGGGCTCAGGGCAAAGGGCCCAGATAGCCAGAGTAGGATGCGGTGAGGCACGAACCGCATCGATCGCGTCAGCGCCTTGATTGGAATCACGACTTAAGCCGCACGCGCACCTTGTCCAACACCAGCTGACCCAAGGCCGGCCCATCCACCTTGGCGTTGCGTGCCGGCACGCCGAGGCGCTCGACGAAACGGTTGCCTACCGCGTTGTCGGTGGCCGGTCCGGCGACCACGTCGACGTGGATGCCATATTCCTCGCGCAGATGATCCAGTCCTCCGGCAACGCCCACCGGATCATTGGCGCAGTACAGGAACACCGCGCTCTGCTCGCGCAGCGCTTCGTCGGCGAGGATCGCCTGCACCCCGTATTCGCCCATGATGCCGTCGCCGGTTTCGGCCACGATCACCTCGGCGCCGTGATGAGCCAGTTCGCTGAAAACCACCTTGGCGGTCTCTGCGGCATTCTCAGGGCCCGAACAAACCACCCCTGCGTCGGTGAAATCGCAGATCACCGCCGCCCCGTGGTCGTACATGGTCAGGGTGTCACGCATCAGCGCGATGCCGGTCAGCTTGGCCCCGCCGACCTTGTAGCCGGCCTTGTGCAGGGCGCGGACGATGGCGCATGCGGCGAAGGTCTTTCCCGAGTTCATGCAGGTCCCGATCACCCAGATTACCGGCACCTTGGGCGCGTCGGCATGACCGCTGACCGCGTTGTGGGTGATGTGTCCGGGAATACCCTGGCGCGACTGGAATTCGGGGAAGACCAGCACCTGGCCCAGCACTTCCAGCTCAAACGGCGGGCCGACATCGGGGTTGTAGGACACCGCCTTGCCCATCACCCCGCCGATGTTGAGCATGTTGATGCGGTCGCCCACCATGAGCTGCTCCGGGACCACGCCCTCGTAGCCGTGCAGCGCGTGGCGCTTGCCCAGCGCACCGACCACCAGATCGCCGTCATGCAGGGTCATCCAGCGGCCGTTGTTGTCCTCGAGCTGGTTGTAGGCGCTCTTCTCGCCGTGCACGCGCACCGCCAGCACCGAGCCTTCGGTGCAGACGATGTCCTCGCTCAGGGTGATGTTGCGGCCCAGGTTGAGGTTGCGGGTGACAGAGGCGATTTTGTCGACGGTGAGGCGGATCATGGCAGGAACTCTGAATAGGGCTGAGGGCTGAGGGCTGAGGGCTGAGATCGAGGGAGGGCCCAGAGCACAGGGCCCAGGGCCCAGGAGGGCCGAGTTCTGGTGATTAGCGGTATCACTGACTTTCCTCCGCGGCCGATAGCGAGACTTGCTGGCCGATGCCGAACAGCTTGGCGAAGCCGGCGGCCTCGGCGCCGGTCCAGGCGCTGGCGCCTTCACCGTAGCTGGCCACCTTGGACTGCATCAGGCTGTGCGGCGAGCGCACGCCCTGCACTTCCAGCGCGTGTGGGCGCAGCAGCAGGCGGACTTCGCCGCTGACCCGCTGCTGGGTAGAACTCAAAAAGGCTTCCAGATCCCGAGCCAGCGGATCGAAGGCGTGGCCCTCGTGGATCAGCGCACCGTAGGTGCTGCCCAGGGATTCCTTCCAGAATAGCTGCATGCCGCTGAGCACCAGCTTCTCCAACTCGCGATGGGCGGCGATAAGAATATGCGCGGCCGGCGCTTCAAAGCCGACTCTACCCTTGATGCCCAGGATGGTGTCGCCCAGGTGAATGCCGCGACCGATGCCGAAGCGGCGACCGAGCACGTTGAGCTGATCGATCAGACCCACCGGATCGAAGGCGCGGCCATCCAGGCTCACCGGCTCGCCGTTGCGAAAGCCGATCTCCAAGGATCGCGGCGCCATCCCCGGATCGACCGCGCCACCGGGCCAGGCGCTGTCGGGCAGGTGCTGCCAGCTGTCATGGGTCTCCTTGCCACCCACCGAGGTGCCCCACATGCCTTCATTGACCGAGTAGCTCTTCGCACGCGCCGGCACTTCCACCCCGCGCGCGGCCAGATCGGCCAGCTCTTGCTCACGCGACAGGGCCAAGGAGCGAATGGGGGTAATCAATTCTGCTTCTGGACACAGTGCGCGAAAGGCCACATCGAAACGCACTTGATCGTTGCCGGCGCCGGTTGAACCGTGGGCAATGGCCTTGGCGCCCAGCTCGCGCGCGGTCAGGGCGATACGTCTGGCCTGACAAACCCGCTCGGCCGACACGCTCAAGGGATACATCTGCCCGCGCAGCACGTTGCCGAACAGCAGATAGCGCAGCCCGCTTTCCCAAAGCTCCAGTCGGGCATCCAGATAGTGGTGCGAGACCGCACCCAGACTGGCCGACAGCCCGGCGATGCGGGCCTGCTCGGCGGCGTCGAAGCCGCCGGTGTCGACGGTCACGGTGGCCACGTCGAATCCCTGATCGATCAGATAGGAGACGCACCAGCTGGTGTCCAGTCCGCCGGAAAAGGCCAGAACGCACAGTCCCTTGCTCGATTGGTCTTGATTGGACATGTTGTTCCTCAAAGTGGATCAGTGCCGGCGACGCGCCAGCCATCGACAGCAAAAACGCGCTCCGGCAGGGCCTTGAGCGCAGTGGCATGCAGCTGCAGCCAGTCGCTGCACAGATGCCGTTCGGTTTCGGCAAGGTCCAGATCGAGTCGGCCGCGAGCCCCGGTGTGGGCGTCGGCAGCGCCGCGGTCGGCGACGAAGCTACCGTCCGCCAGTTCCGCCGCCACCTGTCTGTAGGCGTCGCGGAAGGGCATCCCGGCCGCGGCCAGTTCGCTGGCTCGATCGGCGGCGTACAACTCGGCGCTCATCGAGGCGCTGGCGCGGTCTGCGCGCACCTGCAGCCCGTCGATCACCCGACGCAAGACATCAAACAGCTGCCCAGCCAGGCTCAATGCACCCAGTAGCGGCGCTTTCCCAAGCTGGAAATCACGGTGATAGCTGGACGGCAGCCCGCTCATGATCTGGCGGTGGCTTTGGGCCAGCCCGTAGAGCTCGCGACAGCGCCCTCGGCCCAGCTCAGCCACGTCCGGATTGCGCTTGTTGGGCATGATCGAAGACCCGGTGGTCGCCGCGTCCGGCAGGGCGAAGTAGCCGTATTCCTCGCCGGAATACAGGCACAGATCCCAGCACAGCTTCTCCAGCCCCAGCGCCACCGAAGCCAGCCAGTCCAGGATCGCCTGGGAATGCCGCGCACGACCGTTCTGCACGTCGACAGTGGCCCGCTGCACGCGACTGAAGCCGAGCAGTTCGGCGCTGCGCTCACGATCGATGGGTAGCGGCACGCCGAAACCGGCCGCGCTTCCCGACGGACAGCGATCCAGTCGCTGCCACAGCCCCTGCATAGCCTGCAGCTCTTCCAACAATCCTTCGATGTAGGCCACCGCCCACTGCCCCACGCTGCTGGGCATGGCCCGGCGCAGATGGGTGAAGCCCGGCAGCGGCTGCTCGGCATTGGCCTCGGCGAACCGCTGCAAACTGGCGGTCAGATCGACAAGCGACGTGCCCAGATCGACGAGAGCCTGGCGCTGCAGCAGGCGTAGCGCCAGCACCACCTGGTCATTGCGCGAACGAGCCAGGTGGATGCGCTTGCCATTCTCTCCCACCATGGCGACCAGCGCCGCCTCCAGCGCGGTGTGACCGTCTTCGAGCGCCGGGTCGATGACCAGCTCGCCGGCCTGACAGCGCGGATACAGCTGCGCCAAGGCCTGCACCAGTTCGATCCCTTCCTCGGCCTTGAGCAGTCCGACCTCGGTCAGCATGCGCGCGTGCGCCGCGCTGCCGATGCAGTCGTAGGGCAACAGCTGCAGATCCAGCTGTGGATCCTCGCCCACGGTGAAGCGATGTATAGCCTGATCCAGCGGCAGACCCTTGGCCCACAGCGTCGTTGGCGCCTGTGCCGCCATCAGCCGTCCTCACGGACGATCATGGTGCCGGCGCCTTCGTTGGTGAAGATCTCCACCAGCAGCGCGTCTGGCTGCACACCGGATACCAGATGCACCGAATGCACGCCCTGATTGAGCGCGTGTTTGATTGCGCTGGCTTTGGGAAGCATGCCGCCCTTAAGCTCGCCGCGCGCCTCCATTTCCTCCAGCTTCGGTAGGGTCGCGTAGCTGACCAGCGAGGCGTGGCTATTGGCGTCGCGCAGCAGGCCGGGCACGCCCATCATGAAAAACAGCTTCTCGGCGCCCAGCGCTCCGGCCAGATGGGCAGCGACCGTATCGGCGTTGGTGTTGAAGACCTGGCCCTCGCTGTTGCCGGTTAGTGGCGCGAGCACCGGCACATAGTCCTTCTCGGTCAGATCGAGCAGCAGCTTGGGGTCAATGCCTTCGATATCGCCGACCAGGCCGAAATCCAGCAGCTTGTCCTGCCCGCCCTCATCACCCATGTACAGCGGCGCGCGCTTCCGAGCACGGATGGTGCCCGCGTCGACGCCAGTGATCCCGACCGCGGGCACCGCGACCCGATTGAGTTCGGCAATCAACTCGTTCTGCACCGCGCCGGCCAGCACCATGCGGGCGGCGTCCAGCACTTCCGGGGTGGTGACCCGCCGGCCCTGGTGCTTTTTGACCGGCACATCGAGCTTCTCGCACAGCCCGTCGAGGCGCTTGCCGCCGCCGTGAACGATCACCAGGCGTATCGACAGGGTCCACAGCACGCCCAGCTGTTCGACCACTTTGCGGCGCGCCTCCGGATCATCGAGCAGCTCGCCACCAAGCTTGACCACGAAGGTCTTGCCGCGGAACTGACGCAGGTACTTGGAGAGGCCCTTGAGCGCGTCGTAGGGATTGGGTGCAAAGGGCATCGTTGACTCCTCGTTGATCGATGCGGATTACGGCTGAAACGAAAATAGACTTGCAGTGGCGATAGCGGGGCTAAGGGCTCAGACCTGCCCGTACATCCAGGCCAGCATGGCCATCTGCACGTAAAGGCGGTTACCGGCCTGCGAGACCACCCGCGAGCGCGGTGAATCGAGCACTTCGGCGGCAATCTCCACGTCACGGCGCACCGGCAGGCAGTGCATGAAGATGGCCTCGGCGGCGGCGCGGTCGAAATGGCTCAGCGTCGGCATCCAGTGCGCCAGCTGCGGATCATCGGCCGGAGCAGCGGCGGCGGTCGGCCCCCAGGCCTTGGCGTAGAGCACCTGACAGCCCTCCAGCGCGGCAGCTTGGTCCTCAGTCTGAACCACCTTGCCGCCGCTGGCAGCGGCCAGCTGCTGCGCCTCGGCGAGCACGCCCGGGGCCAGCGAATAGCCCGGCGGCGCGGCAACGGTGACCTCGCAGCCCATCGCCGCGGCGCTGAGCAGCACCGAGTTGGGTACCGCACGCGGCAGCCGCTTGATGTGCGGCGCCCAGCTCAATGCCACCTTCACCCCCTGGCAGCGCCCGTATTCCTCGTTGATGGTGAGCACGTCGGCCATGCCTTGACAGGGGTGCTCGCGCGCCGACTCCAGATTCAGCACGGGCACCGTGGCATGGCGCTTGAAGGCCTGCAGCACCTGATCGGCATCCTCCTCGGCGATGCTGCCGCTGCGCGAGAAGGCGCGCACGCCGATGCCGTCCACATACTGGCTGAGCACCGGTGCCGCCTCGCGTACGTGCTCGGGCTTGTCGGCGTCCATCTTGACCCCGTCATCGACCTCCAGCTTCCAGGTGCCAGCGCCGACATCCAGGCCCAAGGCCCGGCCGCCGAGCCTAAAGCAGGCCTGATCCATCGAGGTGCGCGTGCGCAGCGACGGATCAGCAAACAACAGGCCCATGGTCTTGTTGGACAACAGCGGGTTCGGATTGGCCCGCTTGTACTGCGCCGCCACGCTCAGCAACTTGGCCGCGTTGTCGGCGCCCAGATCGGCAAAGGCGGCCAGATGGCGTAGTG
The DNA here is from genome assembly GCA_030430155.1 of Gammaproteobacteria bacterium. Classification (GTDB taxonomy): domain Bacteria; phylum Pseudomonadota; class Gammaproteobacteria; order Xanthomonadales; family SZUA-5; genus SZUA-5. The sequence goes on along the minus strand of JAUIFV010000042.1, from coordinate 23,018 downwards.
CCGCGCCCATCACATCGGCCCCGATTGGCAGACATCGATCAGGCTCTGTGCGGCGTCGTCGCTGAGATTCAGCGGCGGCATCAGGCGCAGCAGATTGGGATCACCGGCCGCGCCGCTGAGAATATTTCGCGCGTAGAGATGGGCGCGCAGCTGCGAGGCCGCATGGCGGGTCTGCAGGCCCAGCAGCAGCCCTTCGCCACGCACCCGATCAATCCAGATTCCGGGCAGTTCGCGCTTGAAACGCTGCCCCAGCTGGGCGGCCTTGGCCACCAGCCCTTCCTCCTCGATCACCGCCAGCGTCGCCAACAGCGCCGCGCAGGCCAGCGGTCCGCCGCCGAAGGTGCTGCCCAGATCGCCGGGCGCCAGGCTGGCGCCGATGGCATCGGACATCAACAACGCGCCCATCGGCACGCCCGAGGCAATGCCTTTGGCCAGGGTGATGAAGTCCGGCTGCAAACCCAGCCAGTTGGCGGCGAAGGGATGGCCCAGCCGGCCCATGCCGGTCTGGATCTCGTCCAGGATCAGGAAACAGCCGTGGGCCCGGGCCAGCTGTGCCAAGCGCTTGAACCACTCTTCGGGCGCGGTGCGGATACCGGCCATCGACTGGATCGGCTCGACGATCACCGCAGCCAGCTCCGACCAGGCCACCGTTTCCAGGGCCTCCAGATCGGCAAAGGGCAAGCGCTGCACGTCGACCAGCTGATCCTTGTAGGGATCGCTGATGGATGGATCATCGGTCACCGACAGCGCCAGCAGGGTACGTCCATGCCAGCCACCGTCAAAGGCCAGCAGGCGCTTCCTACCACTGAGCTTGAGCGCCAGTTTGAGCGCGTTTTCGTTGGCCTCGGCACCGGAATTGACGAAAAACACCCGACTGACGCCGGCACCGACCGAGAAGCCAGCCAGCGCGTCCGCGGCCTGATGGCGGATAGCCAACTCGCCCGCGGTTGAGTAGAACAGCAGCTTCCGCGCCTGCGCGGCGATGGCGTCGACCACTTTGGGGTGGCTGTGCCCGGTCAGCGCCACGCAATGACCACCGTAGTAGTCGTAGTAGGATCGACCGGCATCATCGAACACGCGATCGCCCTGGCCGTGGTCGAGCTGAAATGGAAACGGCTGATAGCCGCTGACTAGAGCGCTCATAAACGTTGCATGAAATCGGAATAGCGTGCATATTATTCGCATCGCGACACCGCTGGCAAGACCCATGCACCGAGCGCTCGATCAAGCCATTCTCGATCTGGTCCAGTCCGAAGCCATTCCCGATCAAGCTGTATTGGGTCAGCGCCTCACCGACCTGGGCATGGAAGTCAGTCAGCCCAGCCTGTCGCGGCGACTGAAGCGGCTGAACATCGTCAAGCGCGACGGCCGCTACCGACATGACCCTGCCGAAGCGCCGCTCAAACCCTCGGTGCGAATATTCCCAGCACCGCCCAACTTGCTCATCTTGAAGACTCAGCCCGGATTCGCTCAGGCAGTCGGAGCGGTCCTGGATGAGAAGCCGCTGCCGGGCCAGGTCGGCACAGTAGCCGGCGACGACACGGTTATGGTGGTCCTCGGTAATCCCGAGCGCATGCAGGCGTCAATCGACGACGCGCGTCGTCGTTTCGGCGCCGTGCTGGGCTGACCCGAGCGCGTAGAGTCCGGGCAGAGGCCATCTGAGAACAATCGCAGCTAGACCTGCAGCGAGGATTCCTGAACAGGCTTCCGCGCTAAACTGCCGCTTTTCCTAGCCGCGGTGCCTCATTGATGCCGGCCAGCCCTTCCGCGATCTCCTCCCTCGTCGACCTGACCAAGGGCGTCATCGCGGAGGTCAAGAGCATCGGCGCAGGGCTCTGGGACGCGGCAACCGCCGAGCGCTGCGCCGGCGATCTGGAGCGTTTGGTCGATGCGGCGGCCAATCTGGAGCTGATCCCCCTGCAGGAGCCGGCGCTGGATCTGTATGCCTATGTGGGCGTGTTCACTGAAGGTGCGCTCACGCCAAACCAGACCCAGCGGCTGGAACTGATGCGGCTGTGCGCCGAACTCAAGCGCGGGCTAACCGAGGCGGCACCAGATCTGGTCCCCGCCGTGGCGACCCCGGTCTATGCGGTAAGCGTCAACCTGCCTGAGGCGGCCGAGTTGGTTGACGAGCTGGCCGAGCGCTTCGCTCAGGAAGGCTTTGAGCTGCATTGGTTTGCCGAATCCGCCGAATTCGAAGCCGCACTCAAGCGCGAACTGCCCAGAGCCGCCATCGCCGAGGCGTCGCTGATTCAATCGGTTGGCGAGCTGCTCGATCGCATAGGCGAGGCCGACCCTGAGTCGGCCTATGTGCCGCTGATTGCGGTCGGTGCCAACGCGGAGCGCAGCGGCCGACTGCAGGCGCTGGTCGGTGGCGCCGATTTATACGTCGCTCAGCTTGCCGATCCCACCCTGGCGCGCCAGGTCCATGAGCAGATTCGCGCGCAAAGCACCGATCCCTATCGGGTATTGATCGTCGATGATGATCGCTCCACCGCCGACTACTGTGCACATATCCTGCACCGCGCCGGAATGCGGGTCCATTCGGTGCTGGAAGCGGTCAAGGTGGTCTCGGCGGTACGCGATTTCCGCCCGGATCTGGTGCTGATGGACCTGTACATGCCCGGGCAGGACGGCATGAGCCTGACCATGGAACTGCGCCTGCAGGCTGATGCGCTGGTGCTGCCGATAGTGTTCCTTTCCGGCGAGCAGAGTGAGGACGCGCGCTTTCAAGCCATCCAGGCCGGCGGCGATGATTTCCTGACCAAGCCGATCCGGCCCCGTCATCTGGTTGCCGCGGTGCGCAGCCGGATCAAACGTATCCGCGCCTTGGGACGTCAGGTGGGCAACACCACGAACACGGCGAGCAGTGGTGGGCAAGTCCGCCGAGGCAGCTTCCTGGCCAGCCTGAATGACTGTTTGCAGGGGCCGCCGACCGACGGCGTCACCGTGCTTTGTGCGCTGGCGGTGGATCAGGCCTCCAACCTCGACGGCGAACTGGGACTGGCCGCCAAGCACGCCATCGAGCAAGCCACCGCGCAACGCTTGCTGCAGCAGTGCGAGGGTCGCGATCTGCTTTGCCTGTGGCAGGAGTTCAGTTTTGGCCTGTTGCTGCGTAACTGCCCGCGCAGCCGGGTCAGTGAGCTTGCCGAACGGCTGCGCGCGGAAATCTCCTCGCATCCGGTGAAGATTCGCAATCAGGACACCAAGTTGACTATCAGCATCGGCATCGCACCGCAGCCGCGCACGGCCAGCGGCGGTATCGACGATTGGATCTCCAGCGCTTTCTCGGCGCTGGGCACCGCGCAGCGACTGGGCGGCAACCGTATCGAAGGCCTGCTCTCCGACGACGACGAGCTGCCACCAGAGAAGGTGCTGTGGATGCAGGAGCTACTCAAGCTGGCCGCGACCGGCAGCGGCGTCGGCACCGAGTTTCAGCCGTTGATACCGTTGCGCGGTCAGGAGCCGGGGCACTACGCCCTGCTGCAGTATCTGCGTGACCGGCGCCAGCCGCTGGGTGGTTTGCCGCGCAGCGAATACCTGCGCGTAGCTCGAGATCTGAAGGTGGTGCCGCAGATCGAACGCATAGGCCTGTTCCGCGCTTTGGAGGCACTGGACGATCAGCGCTCGCGCAACCGCGCTGCCGACGTGCTGGTACCGCTGGATCTGGCCTCGCTGGATCGCAGCCTGATGGACTGGCTGGATCGCGAGTTGGCACGCCGCCGCTATCAGGGCCAGTTCCTGTCGGTGGAATTTGACGCCGATACGCTACTGGACCGCCCGGCACTGGTCGGGGTGATCAAACGTCTGCGGCAAAGCCAGGTCAAGGTCATCCTCAACGAGCGCAGTGGACAGCTACAGCGGCTGCAGGCGCTACGGAAGCAGCCGGTGGACGGCTTGCGAATGCCGGTCAGCACCCTGCTATCGGCTCCTATCGACACCGTCAATCAGATGATCGAGGAGTGGCGGGAACCAGGCCGCATACTCATCGCCAACGGCATCGACGAGGTCTCACTGCTCGCCAATCTGTGGAGCTTGGGTGTGGACTATCTACAAGGCGCTGCGGTCGCCGCGCCCGGGCCCAGACTGGATTTCGATTTCTCCGAGATCAACGTTTAGCCTGCGTTGTTTATGAACCTTCTACTGCGGCTTCCCAGTAGAACGATCATGAATAACCCAGCCTAGCCGGGTGAGTCTGAACGATCCGCTTCGCCTTGCAGGAAACATTGTTGACAACGATTCTTATTCGCGCGTAGGATTGCGTTCGAGTCAGGTGATCGCGCTGTGAAGGTGGATCAGAGATGTATGTTTGTTTGTGCAACGGTGTTACCGAAGCCATGATTGAAGACGCGGCACGCGCCGGCGCTCGCGATCTGCAGCACCTGACCATGCTCACCGGCGTCGCCTCCAACTGCGGCAGCTGTGCCGATCAGGCCGAATCCATCCTCCGCGCGACGCGCGGCAAGGCGCGGGCATCCTGGCTCAGCGTCGAGCTACCGGTCATCGGCTGCCCCGCCTAAGCTGTACCCAACCTTCCGCTCGTTGTGACTTCAACTGCCGTCGCTCCAGTCAGCGGGATTTCGTAAGCTCCAAGTGAACGGCATCGACTCGGCGCTTGAGTAGCGACGCTGCTCAGCTTATAAGCCCCTGCTCATCGCTGTCCGAGATCAACCACCTGAATGAGCAAATCTTCGTCCAACGCCCGTGGAACGCCGCTGGTGGTCACCCGCATTGATCCCGCTTCGGTGCGTCGCCGCCGCGGGATAGTGCTGTTGCTCTGGCTGGTCAGCCTGGCGTTGATGTACGTCGCCTGCCGACTGTGGTTGATTCCTGGTGTAGGCCCATTGCAGAGCCAACTGCGTGAACTGCGCCTTGCGCATCAGCAGTTGCTGGAGCAGCAGGGGGCGATGCAGGAGCAGTTGTCGGTGCAAACCAGCGCCCGCGAGGTCGCCGAAAGGGCGCTGGAGGATTTGCGCCAGGCGCTGACCCAGCGCCAGGACGAAGTGGCTTCGCTGCGCGCCGACGTCAGCTTCTATCAGCGCTTGATCGAAAGCGGCGCGCAGCAGGCGGGGCTGTGGGTACACCAGTTCCGTCTCCGCCGCGACGGCGACAGCGGCAACATGTACCGCTATCGGCTAACCCTGGCGCAGAACCTCAAGCGCGGACGCAACGCCGAGGGCAGCGTGGAGATCAAGCTCACCGGCTCCAGCGACGGCAAACTGGTCAAATTGGACCTTGCCGAGCTCACCGGTGCAGAAGCAGCCCCTGACACCGCCTACGCCTTCAAGTATTTTCAGCAGTTGGAGGGTACGATTCTGCTGCCCACAGCATTCGAACCCAGCGCGATCGAGATCGCCATGCGACCCAAGGACGGTGCCTCCACCGTACGGCGGGAATTCACCTGGGCCGAAGCCAACCAAGAGGACGACGAAAGCTGATGTTTGGAAGCAATAACGAAGGTAAGAAACCGCCCAAGTCCGCCAGCGAAAGGACCACCTTTGAAGGGCTGGTCGGCCAGCAGATGGTCATCAACGGCGACGTGCGATTCTCTGGGGGGCTGATGGTTGATGGCGTCGTTAACGGGTCCGTCACCGTCGACGATCAAGCTGAAGGCGTCCTGGTCGTCAATCAAGTTGGCACCATCGAAGGCGAAGTGCATGCGCCGCACGTCGAAGTCAATGGCACCATGCATGGCGACATCATCGCCGAGGAACGGCTGGTGCTGGGGCCAACCGCCAAGGTTCACGGCAACATCTACTACAAAGTACTGGAGATGGCCGCTGGTGCTCAGATCAGCGGGCAAATGGTGTTTCAGGAATCGCCCGGCAAGAAGGCGAAGCCGGAGCTGCTGTCCGGGCCCTCTGCCGAAAGCGCTGAGGATTGATCTGCCCACAACAGCCCCCAGGTCTTAAGCTGGCGCGATGGCATAGCTGAGAGTAGGAACATGGATAGTCAAACCGCGGCACAGAACTCCGAGCACGATGCTGCCATTCATCTGACTGGCTCGGCGGCGCGCAAGGTGCGCGAGCTGATCGATGAAGAGGGCCGCGATGATTTGGCGTTGCGCGTCTATATCAACGGCGGCGGCTGTTCCGGCTTTCAGTATGGTTTCGCCTTCGAGGAATCGCCGGACGAGGACGATTTGCGTGTGGTGCAGGAAGGCGTGACCGTGCTCATCGACCCGATCAGCCTGCAGTACCTGGAAGGCGCCGAGCTCGACTACTCCGAGAGCCTGCGTGGCGCCCAGTTTGTGGTTCGCAATCCCAAGGCCAAGAGCACCTGCGGCTGCGGATCGTCGTTTTCGATCTAGTCATGGTGGGACCACTGTGAGCGCGTCCGAGCGTAGCCTGCGCAACCCCTTCGCAGGGCTGCCACTGGAGCGCTTTGGCGAGCAGCGCGAGCGGTTTGACCCCGGCCGCTTCGAAGGCGAGCTGCGCTGCCTGTTGGCTTTGCCCGACGGCCGCATCCGTACCGCGGACGACCGCCCACAGCTGACCTGGCATCCCCCCAACGAGCGGGCCGACCGCGTTCTGCTGGGCCACTTCGAAGGCGTGCTCTACGCGGTCCAGTGGGATCCGGCGACGACGCCTGACGCCCTGCCGCCGCCACAACCGCCCTACCCCGATCTGCGCGCTCACGCCCAGCTGCTGGATGATTTCCAAGCCGGGCTGGCCGCCTACGCCCGCGCGATGGTCATCTGGCATCAGCGGCATCGCTACTGCGGGGTGTGCGGCGCCCCGACCTTAAGCCAGGCGCATGGCCATCGACGCGGCTGCAGCAACAGCGCCTGCGGCACCGAACACTTTCCGCGCGTCGATCCGGCGATCATTGTGGCCATCAGCTGCGGCGAAAGGCTGCTGCTGGCACGTCAGTCCGGCTGGCCGGAGAAGCGCTACTCGGTACTGGCCGGCTTTGTCGAGCCCGGTGAAAGCCTGGAGGACTGCGTGCGTCGCGAAGTGCTGGAGGAAAGCGGCGTGGTGATACGGCAGTGCGACTATCACTCCTCACAGCCCTGGCCCTTCCCATCCGGATTGATGCTCGGCTTCACCGCGCAAACCGACAGCGAGACGCTGGTCCTGGACGATGAACTGGAACACGCGCTGTGGGTCAGCCCGGAGGAGTTGGTCGCCGCCATTGCCGCCGGCGAGCTCAAACCGCCATCGGGCTTCTCGATCTCCAGGCGGCTGGTCGAGGACTGGTATCTGGAGCGCTGCGGCATCAGTCTGAGCGAGGCGGTCAAGCGCGTTCCATAGGCAGCGCCACCGCCGCTGTGCCAGCATTGGGTATTGCAACGCACGCGGGGATGATCGCCATGGCCAGCCCAATTCATGTTTGTCGAGCAGCACTGCTTTGTGCCGCTGCATTGGCGACGACTGACGTCTTTGCTCAGGCAGAGCAGCGCGAGTCGGGCTACGTGCCGCAGCCGGCCGCGCGAACCATCTACCTGATTCGGCATGGTCACTACGATGCCGACCCACAGGCCGACCCCGAGCTGGGGCCGGGCATCAGCGCCTTGGGGGTCGCCCAAGCGCGGCTGCTGGGCGCGCGATTGGCCCAGGTACGAGACTTCGACCAACTGCACGTCAGTCCCATGCAGCGCGCCCAGGACACCGCCGCCAGCCTGCTGCCCAGCCTGCCGGGCACCGCTACGCAGACCTTGGCCGATCTGCGCGAGTGCACGCCCACGCCGCGGCGCCGCGGCGCGGTCTCCGACGTCGAGCCTGCCGAGCAGGCCCGCTGCCAGGCCCAGCTGGAGCGGGTTTTCAGCGCTCACTTCAAACCGGCAGTGGGCAGCGAGCGGCGCGAGCTGATGGTTTGTCACGGCAATGTCATTCGCTACCTGATCACTCGCGCGCTGGGAGTGGACAGCGAGGCCTGGCTGGAGATGTCAGTTGGCCACAGCTCGATCAGCCAGATTCGGATCGAGGCCGACGGCGGCTACAAGGTGATAGCGGTCGGCGATGTGGGCCACCTGCCGGCCAATCTGCACTCCGGGGCCAGCGGTGATCCCGACACCGATCTGCTGGTGACGCAGGGACCACGGGCCAGCCGCGAGCAGCTGGCGCAGACGCTGGAGCTGTTCCTGCGCGGCGCCTCGAACAACGACGCGCAGATCCACGACGACTTCTGGCATCCGGACCTGGTCTACACCAGCTCCAGCGGCACCCGTTTCGGCAAGGCCGAGCTGATGCGTTCGGTACGCAGCGCAGAGCCATCGCAGCAATCCGGTCCCAGCTATAGCGCCGAAGCGGTGGATATTCGGCTTTACGGTGACGTCGCCGTGCTCGCATTCACCCTGGTTGCCGCCGGCGCCGGTGATGCCCCCGAACAGCGCTATTTCAATACCGGCACCTTCAAGCGCGTGCGGAACAGCTGGCAGGCCGTTGCCTGGCAGGCGACCAAGATCCCCTCTGCCGAGCCATAGGCTGTTCATTTGACATTGATGGGAATCCGCCTCGCTATCATGCGGCGCTAACATCGACCTCGCTCAGGCCCGCCACGCCCATGATTCCCGCTCCTTTGCCGGCCAACGAGCAGCAGCGCCTACAGGCACTGCGCAACTACTATGTGCTCGACAGCAGTGCCGAGGCGGCCTTCGATGCCATTGCCCGTGCCGCCAGCGCACTTTGCGGCACGCCGATGGGATTGATCAGTCTGGTAGACGAGCGCCGACAGTGGTTCAAGGCCAAATTCGGACTGGAGGCGACCCAGACGCCGCGTGAGCAGGCCTTCTGCGCGCACGCGGTGGCCAGCGGGCAGATGCTGGAAGTGCCTGACGCACTCGCCGATCAGCGCTTTGCCGACAATCCACTGGTCACCGGCAATCCGAATATCCGTTTTTACGCTGGCGCCCCGCTGACGACTGCCGAGGGCCACACCTTGGGCACCTTGTGCGTGTTGGATCGTAAGCCCGGCAACCTCAGTGCGGCACAGCAAGAGGCGCTCAACGCGCTGGCCGAGGCGGTGATGGCGATGCTGGAGGCCCATCGCCAACAGGCCCACGAGCATCTGCTGGGACAGGTCGTCGACGGATCGCTGAACCAGATCTTTCTTATCGATGCGCAAAGCGGTCAGCTGATACACGTCAGCAGCGGCGCGCTCGACGACTTGGGCTATGACGGCGGCGAACTGGACCTGCTCGACGGCAATGCGTTGTTGGAACGCTGCTGCGGACGCCAGCGCGGCGAACTGGTTGCCGAGCTCAATCAATCAGGCAATGAGCCGTTTGAGATTGACGCGGTTCTACAGCGACGCGACGGCACGCACTATCCGGTCGAAGGGCAGCTGCAGCTGTGGCGACTGGCCCACCAGCAGCTTTGCGTGCTGTATCTGCGTAACGTTGCCCGGCGGCGCAAAGTGGAGCTAGCTCTGCAGGAAAGCGAGCTGCGCGCTCAGGCCATCGCCGACAACCTGCCCGCGCTGATCGCCGAAGTGGACAGCGATCTGCGCTACCGCTTCTGCAACGCGGCCTACGCACACGTTTTTGGCGGCAATCGGGCACAGATGATCGGGCGCCATCTGGCCGAGGTGGGTGAGCAGGTCTATCCAGCCATCCAGAATCAAGTCGAGGCTGTGCTGGCTGGGAAGGCCCAGCGTTTTGAAGGCAGCATGCAGGTTGGCGATCAGCACTTTGAGTACGAGTCTCGCTTCGTGCCCAAGTACGACGGCGACGGTGCGGTGGTCGGCTTCTTCGCCATGACCCACGACATCGGCGATCGCAAGCGCCTGGAGGCGGTGCTGCGACGCCAGGCTACGCACGACCCGCTGACCGGCCTGCCCAACCGCACGCTGCTGCAGTCCCACCTCGAGTCGGCGCTGCTGGATCCGCGCAACAAGGGGCGACACATCGCGGTTTGTTTTCTCGATGTCGATCACTTCAAACAGGTCAATGACGTTCACGGCCATGCGCTAGGCGATCTGGTGCTGCGCACCATCGCTGCGCGCCTGCGTGAATGCGTGGCCGACAGCGGTCTGGCCGCGCGACTGGCCGGCGACGAGTTTGTGCTCATCGTCGAGGGCTTGGCGGATAAGGCAGCGCTCACCGACTTCGCCGACAGGCTGTTACGCTGCACTGGCGAGCCGCTGGTCCATCGCCAGCTGCGGCTGCCGCTGAGCACCAGCGTCGGGATCGCGCTATGGCCCGAGCACGGCGCGAACTTGGAGGCGCTGTTGCACCGCGCCGACACCGCCCTTTACGAAGTCAAACGTGGCGGTCGTGGGCGCTGGGCACTGGCCCACGAAAGCACTGAGAAACCACCCCAGTCGTTGCCAGGGAAAAGCTGATGAATAGCTTGGGACGATGCCTGAAACTGTTCGCTCTGAGCTGGTTCATGGCGTCTGCAGGTCTTGCTGAAAGCACCGAAGTGAGCGAAGCAGAATTGCGCGCTGCCGGTCTCATGCCCATCGCGGTGAAGGGCTTCGACTCGTTCTGGGTGGAGACTGAAACCACGCTGCGGGCATTTGACACGGTGCAGGTCGCGCCCATCACAGTGCGCTTCTCCGAAAGCTGGCTGCGGCGCTACAACCGCGATCAGCGCAGTCTCGCCGACCGCTTGAAGAATGCCGACTTGGCGCCAATCGTTGATGATCTGGTGGAGGAATTTGATCGCGGCTTTGCGGGCGAACTGGCCCGTGTGCCCGACAGCGGACAGCGCGGGCTGCGGATCCAACCCGAATTGATCGAAGTGGTGATCCGGTACCCGGACCTCCCCAGCGCCGGGCGCAAGGAGGTGCTGGTACAAAGCGCCGGCGAAGCGACGCTGATACTGCGCTTCACCAACGCTGAAACCGGCCAGTTGGTCGGATGGGCGCGCGATCGGCAACAGACCAGCGCCGACTATCGTCCCTTCCGCCGCGCCACACGCGCTTTCAATCGCTTCGAATTTGGCCGCTTGTTCGGATCCTGGGCCCGCCAACTGGAACCCCAGTTGGCAGCACCACAATGAATACCGTGAGCTAGTTGCCCTTCGGTCCAGCGTCTCTACGCTGCACTTCCCGGGTCACTTCGCGACCGTTCTCGCGCATCGCCCGCCATTCGGCGCGGCTGTGACAAACCTTGCGGGTCACTCGGCTACCGGACATTTTCTGCCGCTTGCAAACAATCACGTTGTCTGACCACTTCTCTTCCATGGTCAGACCCTGATTATCCATTCCGCGCTCTAGCGTGGAGGACAAGGAGTTGGAGTTGTGGTTCTTGTCGCTGGAGTCGACTCGCGGCAGCGTCTTCACTTCGGCGTCGTCGGCCTTGGCCACGGCGGTCTGGTCGTTGCCGTCATCGGCGGCGAAAGCGGCGCCGGACACGGCAAAACCGATGGCGGCGACCAGCAAACTGATTCTGTTCATGACTTGCTCCCCGTTTGTGCCAATTCAGTCTGGCAGATCAATCGGGACCCCATGTATCAAGACCAGCGAATCGACCAGGGCGTGCCGGTTGAACTGCTCCGTACACCCATCCTAACGCCCCCTGCGAGCGCCGTACACCAATCCGACCACGCCAGCCAGCATAGCCGCCGGCATCATCGCGCCTTCAGGCAGGGGGTGATCGGCGAGCCACTTGCCGCCCTCGACAACGGCGAACACCGAACCGGCGCTAAGACCGACTATGAGCAGCTTGGCAATCCAATTGCGCATCTGATGGCGTTGTCTGAAGGAATCGTAGATCTGGCGTCACCGCGGCGAAGATCAAGCCGACGCGCCCGATTCCACGACAGCAGCCAGTTGCCGCGCCAGCTGCGTCACTTCGGCCTCATCGGGCCCCTCCACGGTCACCCGCAGTAGCGGCTCGGTGCCCGAGGGTCGCAGGACCACGCGACCACGACCACGCAGCACCGCTTCAACCTCGGCCTTGGCAGCAAGCACGTCGGCGGCCTTGGCGCGTTCAGCAATGTTGCCGGCCAGACGCACGTTGATAGTCTGCTGCGGCAGCCTGCGCAGCTCAGCCAATTGATCATCAAGGGTTTCGACCTGCCCCTGCAGCGCTTCCAGCACCGCCACCGCAGTCACCAACGCATCGCCTGTGGTGGCACGATCCAGACACAGCACGTGTCCGGATGCCTCTCCGCCCAGATTGCTGCCGCGCTGCTTCATCCGCTCCAGCACGTAGCGATCGCCCACCGCGGCACGTTCAAAGTCGATGCCCAGCGCATTGATCGCCTGTTCGATGCCGTAGTTGGTCATCGCGGTGCCCACCAACGGTCCGCGCAGACTGCCTTCGGTTTGCCAGCGCTTGCCGAGCAGATAAATCATGTCGTCGCCGTCGACCACGCGGCCGCTGCGGCTGACCAGCATCAGTCGGTCTCCGTCACCGTCCAGGGCAATGCCCAAGTCGGCGCCTTCGCGGACCACCGTATCAGTCAGCAGGCGCAGATCGGTTGCGCCGCAGCCGGCATTGATGTTGAAGCCGTCCGGCTCGGCGCCGATCAGCGTCAGATCCAATCCCAGCCGGGAGAACAGCGCCGGAGCGACCCGATAGCCGGCCCCGTGGGCGCAATCCAGCACCAGCTTCTTTCCAGCCAGCGCGGGCAGGCTGCCGCGCAGGGTTGCCTGGCAATAGTCGACGTAGCGCTGCCCGGCGTTCTCCAGCCGCGCTGCGCGGCCCAGCCGCTCCGGCGCAACGGTGCTGAAAGGCTCCTCCAGCGCCGCCTCGATGGCCAACTCGACCTCATCGGGCAGCTTTTCGCCGCTGGCAGAGAAGAATTTGATTCCGTTGTCGTGATGCGGATTGTGCGAGGCGCTGATCACCACGCCGGCCTGTGCACCCTCGCTGAGGGTCAGATGGGCGACCGCCGGCGTGGTCATCGGGCCGAGCAGTACGACGTCGACGCCGGCGGCACTCAGTCCCGCCTCCATCGCCGATTCCAGCATGTAGCCGGAGAGCCGGGTGTCCTTGCCAATCAGCACCTTTGGCCGCGGCTGATCGGCACCCAGCACCACACCCGCGGCACGCCCCAGGCGCACGCAGAAGTCCGCGGTAATCGGCCCTTCGCCGACGTGACCGCGAATGCCATCGGTACCAAAGTATTTGCGCATCCGGGAATCCTTCCCACCCATCCTTGATCGACCATAGTAGCGCCTGGGCAAACGGATCGGGCCGCAACCTACCTAGCCCGTAGTTTCATGAGTCTTCTACTGCGGTCTAGCCTGGGCTCCGGATCGGCCCTGTGCTGCAGAACTAGGCCCTTGGCCGGGCCTATCCTTGCGCGGCATCTCAAAGGTGGCTGGATCCCGGCTCAAGGCCGGGATGACACGAACTGGGCCAAAGCGCCTAAGCCCCGAATCAGACCGCTGCTCCACTGTGCCCTGTGCCCTGTGCCCTGTGCCCTGTGCCCTGTGCCCTGTGCCCTGTGCCCTGTGCCCTCAGCCCTCAGCCCTCAGCCCTCAGCCCTCAGCCCTCAGCCCTCAGCCCCAAAAGGCTAGATCAACTTAAGCTCCAGCGCCTTGAGCACCGCACGCGTACGATCGCGCACCCCAAGCTTGGACAAGATATTCGACACGTGATTCTTCACCGTACCCTCGGCGACATCCAGCGAGCGAGCAATCTCCTTGTTGCTGTAGCCGCCGGCCATCAGGCGCAGGATCTCGGTTTCGCGTTCGGTGAGCGGATCGGGCTGATCAAGGCTGGCGAAACGGTTGTCCAGATTCTCGATGCCCTTCATCAATCGCTCGGTCAATGCCGGCTGCACCAGCGTGCCGCCCTCGGCCACGGTGCGTATGGCTCCGACCAACTGATCCAGGGAAACGTCTTTGAGCAGAAAGCCGCGGGCGCCGGCACGCAGCCCGCCGAGCACCATGTGATCGTCGTCGAAAGTGGTCAGGATGATGGTCGGCGGCAGCGTTCCCGCGGCGCTGAGCTCCTGTAGCACGTCCAGGCCGGACTTGCCGGGCATCCGCATATCCAGCAGCACCACGTCAGCGCCGGAGTCGGGCAGTTTTTCGATTGCCTCGGCGCCATCGCTGGCCTCTCCGATGATGTGCATGTCGTCGGCCAACTCCAGCAGACTGCGTATGCCCTGACGAACCAGGGTTTGATCATCCACCAGATAAACATTAATCATGCGTGCGACTCCATCGGTAGCCATGCCATCAATACAAAGCCCAACCCGGGCCCGGTTTCCACATCCAGATGCCCGCCCAACTGGGACACCCGCTCCTGCATTCCTTTCAGGCCGTTGCCGGCCGAGACCTTCTTGGCACCGCGACCGTCATCGCGCGCCACCACTTCGAATCCACCATCGGCTCGGCGTAGCTCTATCCACAGATTCTGCGCCTGCGCGTGCTTGACCGCATTGGTGATGGCCTCCTGAGCCAGCCGCATCACCACCTGAGCCTGCCCCGCCGCGACCATGGTCACTTCCTCGGGCACCTGCAGGTGAATCTCCGGCCTCGGCAGCCCTTCGGTCAAGCGCTTGAGCGCCTCGCCGATATCAACCATATCGCCTTCGCGCAGCGTGCTCACCACCTGACGCACATCGGAAAGCAGCAAGCGACTCAAAGACTGCGCCCGGCTGACGTGCTCCAGCGCCTTGCCCTCGACCAAATGGCTGGCCACTTCCAGATTCAGACTGAGCGCGGTCAGATGGTGACCGACCAGATCGTGCAGCTCACGAGAGATGCGCAGCCGTTCGCCGGTACGCTCGCTTTCGGCCAGCATCAGCTGAGCGGCACGCAGTTCACCGTTGACCCGCCACAGCTCCTCTCTATCCTCGGCCTGACGCAGCGCCACCATCGAGGTGATGAAGGGAAAGCACGAGATCCCGCCATACAGGCCCGCCTGGATCACCCCTTCCAGCCAGGTGAAGTCGCGCAAGCCGGCGAATACCGGGATCATCGCCGCACTCTGCAGCACCAGGAAGATCGTTGGCAGCGGCTTGCGCAGCGCCCACGGCAATACGCCGGCCGAGACGATCAGGAAGATCGCCCCCAACCCGCTCTGCGTGAAAAAGCTCAAGGCAACCGCGGAGCCCGAGATCAGCGGCACCAGGATCAGAAACACCCAGGTTCTGCCGGCCCCAGCCAGCTCGCGCAAGGCCAGCCAGAAGGTCACTCCGAACACCGCCCAGGTGATCCACCAGCCGTAAACCTGCCAAGTCTGGATCGGCGTGGTGGATTGCCGTTCCACCACCAACAGGCCCAGCGCGATGCACCCCCAGATCACCAATCCGGCGGTTCGCAGCAATCGCAGATGACTTTGTTGCAGAGCGCTCATCAATCCCGCATCCGATTCTCTGCAGGTAGCCTAAGCCTCTGCAAACTCGATCGCCAGCGACGATGGTCATGCGGCGCGGTTCAGCCCGCCTCAACCAAGTATCCAGCTAAGCTATGCGGCGTCGTGGAATCAGACCCGAAGGACCAAGATGACGCCTCCTCTCGTCGCTGAACTACTGCAACTACTGCGCTTGGAACGCCTGGAAGACAATCTGTTTCGTGGCCAAAGCCGGGACATCGGCACCAAATATGTGTTCGGCGGACAGGTGCTGGGCCAGGCCTTGGCAGCCGCGCAGCGTACCGTTGAGGGGCGCTATGTGCATTCGCTGCACGCCTATTTCCTCAAGGCCGGCGACATCGAGGCGCCGATCGTCTATGAAGTGGACCGCGCCCGCGACGGACGCAGCTTCACCGCACGGCGAGTGATCGCAATTCAGCACGGCGAGCAGATCTTCAATCTGGCCGCCTCCTTCCAGGCCCCCGAAGAAGGCCTAAATCACCAGCTGTCGATGCCCGACGTGCCCGCCGCCGACGACATCCGCCCGCCGGAAGCACATGACCCCGCGCAGCTGGAAAAGATGCCGGTCAAGCTACGCCGCTGGATGACCCGACGCGGACCCTTCGAGTTCAGACCGGTGTATCCACGAGATGAACTCAACCCGCCGAAACGGCCGCCCTATCAGCAGGTGTGGTTTCGACTCAGTGAAGAGGTCGGCGACGATCCGGCGCTCAACGCCAGCCTGCTCGCCTACGCCAGCGACTTCCACCTGGTCGGCACCACCACCTTCCCGCACGGCATCTCCTACTATCAGGGCAATGTGCAGATGGCCAGCCTGGACCACGCCATGTGGTTCCACCGCCGCTTCAAGATCAACGACTGGCTGCTCTACAGCTGCGATTCGCCCAGCGCCCAAGGCGCCCGCGGCCTGGCCCGAGGCCTGATCTACGACCGTCAGGGCCGACTGGTCGCCTCAACCGCGCAGGAAGGGTTGATCAGGCTGGTGAATAAGGCGTAGCAATCGCCCGCATAAAGGTGCCAGCCGGAGCGTCCATGAAAAAAGTTCTAATCGCCTTGCTCGCCGCGCTCGTTCCGTGGATCGCTTTCGCGGGATTTCCGTTTGAGGCTACGTTGAATGAAATGGTGGAGGGTGCCGATCACATTTTGATCGGCCGAGTTACTGGCGTCGACATGATTGATGGCACAGGCAAACCAATTCACGAGATGGACGCGATGACTGGTCCGGGAAAGGACAACACCATCAGGTTGCTCGTCACAGTAGACGAGGTTCTAGTCACGAATGCAGCAGTCGTTCCTGAAGTCTTACCAATTCCCTTGGCAAATCACCTTCACTACAGCCTTGGGCAGATCGCGGAGGCGCATGAGGGCGACACGACGGTGCGGCTCTTGCTACTAAAGGGTGAAGATTTCGTTGGCATCAAGCCGGGCTTGTTCATGCGTCCTCTAAGCGACAAAGAGGAGGTTCTTCGTCTCCACAGCAGAGCGCACCAATAAGTTCATTCAAGTTGGTTCCATTCTCGCTGTCTCGCGCAGCCGCGAGCTTCGTGCGGCCCGAGACTCCCAGTTTTCGTAGCGAGGCGGTCGGAGGGCCGCCATCGCGCAGGAAGGGATGATTCGCCTTGAGGGCGCAGAATGGCGTGATCGAAGCAGGCCGTTGCTTTCCTGGGCCCTGCTTCTCACTGGGCCCTGGGCCCTGGGCTAATCTTCCCAGCGCTCCTGCTGATCCGCATGCCGCCCCAACAAGCTCCACAGCGGCACTTCCTTGTCGGCCGGAATGCGGGCGAAGACGAAGCCGATCTCATCGCCGCTCACGCGCGCGACTTTGGCCTCCAGATGGATGTTCAGATCCTCGCCAAAGATCATGTCTAGAACGAACAAATCGCCGACCTGGCCGATCCAGTCCTCCGGCCGGGTGATGCGGACGCCGGTGGCCGAGATGTCCTCCACGTCCGAGGTCCAGCTCTGGTCACCGCGTATCATCAGCACGGCCGAATGAACCGGCATGCGCGCCGCCCGGCGGCCGTGGTGAGACGGCTCGGTCATGTTGCTGGCCCCTGTAAACATGTCACCGTTGTAGCCAAAGGCGACAGCGGAATCAAGAATCCACCACCAAGTCGATCTGCCCTTCGGGCCGCAGGTAGGGAAAGAGCAGCACATCGCGGATGGATGCTGAGTCGGTGAACAGCATCACCAGGCGATCGATGCCGACACCCAATCCCGCCGTTGGGGGCAGTCCGTACTCCAGCGCGCGAACGTAGTCGGCATCGAAGTGCATGGCCTCCAGGTCGCCGGCGTCCTTGGCCTGCACCTGGGCCCGAAAGCGCGCCGCTTGATCGGCCGGGTCATTGAGCTCGGAGAAGCCGTTGGCCAACTCCTTGCCGTTGATGAACAGCTCGAAGCGATCGGTGATCTCGGGGTCGCTGTCGGTGGCGCGACTCAGCGGCGAAACCTCGGTGGGGTACTGGGTGATGAAGGTGGGCTGGATCAAATCGGCTTCCACTGTCGCCTCAAAGATCTCCAGCAGTATCCGACCCCAGCCCCAGTTGGCTTCGACCTTGACCCCCAACTTGCCGGCATGCGCTGCAATTGCCGAGCGATCCTGAATCTCCCCTGCCGCAATCTGCGGATTCTTCGCCAACACCGCATCGGCCAGCGGAATGCGCTGGAAGGGCTGACCAACATCGATCAGCTGTCCCTCCCAGGGAAGCTTGGTCGGTTCCTCGCGCTCGGCGAACAGCGCCCGGGCCGCGTCGCGGATCAGGTTCTCGGTCAGATCCATCACGTCGGTGTAGACGCCGTACGCCTGATACAGCTCGAGCATCGTGAATTCGGGATTGTGGCGGGTGCTGACCCCCTCATTGCGGAAGTTGCGATTGATCTCGTAAACGCGATCAAAGCCGCCCACCACCAGCCGCTTCAGATGCAGCTCCGGCGCCACTCGCAGATACATCGGCAGGTCCAGCGCGTTGTGGTGAGTGATGAATGGTCGCGCCGTGGCGCCGCCGGGGATGGCGTGCATCATCGGCGTTTCCACTTCCATGTAGCGATATTCCGGCCCTTCTAGGAAATCGCGGATGAAGCGCACCAAGCGGGCGCGGATGCGGAAGGTCTCGCGGGCCTGCTCGTTGATGATCAGGTCCACGTAGCGCTGTCGATAGCGGGTTTCCACGTCGGCCAGGCCGTGGAATTTGTCCGGCAACGGGCGCAGGCTCTTGGTCAACAAACGCAGCTGTTCGACCTTGACGCTGAGTTCGCCGGTACGGGTGCGCATCAGCCGGCCGCTGGCCGCCACCACATCGCCCACATCAAAGGTCTTGAAGTCCTCGTAGGCCTCGCCGAGCGCAGCCTGCTGCAGGAACAGCTGCAGCCGTCCGCTGGCGTCCTGGATCTGCGCGAAGCTGGCCTTACCCATGATCCGCTTGGCCAGCATCCGCCCGGCGATGTTCACCCGACGATCCAGCGCCTCTACCGCAGCCGCATCCAGCCGTTCACACTCGGCCTGCAGATCGCCGACAAAGGCGTCGATACGAAAATCGTTCGGATAGGCCTGCCCCTGCGCCCTTAGCTTGGCCAGCTTGGCCTGCCTCTCGGCGATCAGATCCGTACCCTGATTGTCCTCGCTCACCGCTCGAATCTCCTTTTCCACAGGCTAGGGAGTCCCTAGGCGACCGTCCAAGGTCGCAACTGCGGAATGCTAGCACGCACATCGAGCCCGCGATTGAACCGTTGCAGCCGCACCGGGTCAGCGCGCGCCGCTGTGGATCCGTTACGGACTCTCCGCCACCACGCCGGCGATGAGCCTGGCAATCACGCGCTGCTTGAAATCCTGCGGCTGCTGCAATTCCATACGGGCCAGCGCCGCCTGCACTGCCGGGCCATCGCCGCCCTTGAGCAGCGGCTTGAGCAGTGACAGTTTGCCACCGAGCGTGGTAGCACGGGCCTTGAGCCCCTTCAGTGCGACCGCCAGATGCAGCTCCGTGGCGTCGAGGTCGGAACCAAAGGGGAAACGCGGGAAGGCGTTGCCGTCGCCGATCTGTGCCAGCGCCGCCGAGAGCCGCTGCGGCGTGTTGTTGCGCGCATGCTCGGGTATCTCCCAGGCCGGATCGATCTTGCCGGCGGCGCGGGCCTGATCGAGCAAGGCCTGCTGGAAGCGGCTGTCCGCCACCTGCAGCAGGGCCTGGATGCATTCCTCGTCGCTACGCCCTTTCAGATCAGCCACGCCGTACTCGGTCACCACCAGATCACGCAGATGGCGCGGAATGGTGGTGTGACCGTAGTTCCAGACGATGTTGCTCTGCGCGCCCTTGGCGGTTTCGCGTGCGGCACGCAGCATGATCACCGAACGCCCGTCGGCCAGCCGGTGGGCCATGGCCACAAAGTTGTACTGGCCGCCCACTCCGCTAACCACTTGGCCATTCTCCAGCGCGTCGCTAACCGCGGCGCCAAGCAGGGTCTGCATCATGCAGGTGTTGAAGAAACGGGCGTTGCGTCGCTGCACGACGGCCAGCGCGGTACCGCCGGTGGGCAAGTCGTTGATATGGGTCACCCGCGTCATGCCGATGCCCTGACGCTGCGCTTCGGGCAGCTCGCGCAGCCACTGGTAGAGCAGCTTGGTGCCCAGGAAGAAGGCACCCTGCAGGTACAAGCCGCCTTGCAGACTGCGTCCAGCCATGTGCTTGGCCATCACCCGCCGCTCGGCCGGGCTGGCCAGCTCGGCATCGACCCGAGTGCCGTCTTCAAAGACCAGATAGCCGTGATCCAGGTGGCATTCGGGCGCGATCAGGCCCAGCTTCTTGAGCCGATTGAGTTCGGCCACGTGCAGCGGCAGTTCCAGCCCACCCACCGCCAGCAGCCGTTCCAGCGTTTCATGATCGGCCTCGTCACCCATCTGGCCGGAAGCGCGCAGGCGCTCCACGCCTAGATGCGGGAACACCTGACGACGCAGCACTCCGCCGCGCACCAGATGCATGAAGCCGTCCATGATCATCTCGCTGGCACCGTACAGCCCGATCTCGAAGGTCCCGCGACCGCCCCATCGCTCGACGACTCGCTGTTGCTCGGGCGAGGGGCGCAGCGCATCCAGAGCCTGCCGGTAGGCGTCGTTGTCGCTGTGCCGCAGCAGGCAGGCGTGAACCAGCGCGTCGGATAGCGCGCCGATGCCAATCTGCAGCGTGCCGCCATCGCGAACCAGGCTGGAAGCGTGCAGGCCGAGCGCGAACTCGGCCGGGGTGACCGGCTCGCGAGGCAACGCGAACAGCTGGTGCGGACTGGCGCTGCCGTCCACCATACCGTCAAAGAATCCCTCGCCCACCTCGGCGTCGTGAGGCATGAACGGCAGATCAGCATGGCTGACGCCGACCACCAGCGGCCGCTTCTGGCTCAGCTCGATGGCATCGAAGGTCACATCGGGATTGCAGCTCAGGCTGTAGCGCGGGCCGGTTTCGCCCGGCCGCTCGGCAACCAGCTGCAGCAGCAAATTGACCTGCGCCTCGCTGACCACCTGGGAGACATGGGTGTAGTTGATCGAGGTGTAGCCGCGCTGCATCGCCGGCTTGCGCATCCACACCCCGGACTGCACGTAGAACTCGTGTATCTCGACATTGTCCGGCATCGCATCGGCCTGCAGATCGGCGACCCAATCCAGGTCCGGATAGTCGGCGCCGAAATGCCGATCGATGAAGGGCTGCAAGAAGCGCTCTTCCAGGTCCGATGCCGGCTTGGGGCGGGCCAGTGACAGCGCTGTGTAGACCTTCAGGTGCAGACCGGGATCGCTTTTGACCCGGCGGTACAACGCATTCAGCAGCCCATTCGGTTTGCCTAGTCCCAGCGGCGTCGCCGCCACAATATGCGAACCCACCTGCTGCAGGATCCAGTCCACGCAGGCGTCAAACTCGGTGAAATGCGTCGTCATTGGCGCTCCTCGGAGATCCCTGAAGCGTAGCGCGTCCGTGCGGAGGTCGCAGCGCCATTGACGCTGGCATTGATCCCGGTCAATCGGCTGACCTGGGTGGCTCAGGACCATACGCCGCGCCGCACCACTACCATCGGTGATCACAGCCGCTTTGAGGAGTCACCATGGCCACCGCCACCCATCGCGTTGACCGCGACCACGAGCACATCGCGGAGATCGTCCTCACCGGGCCTGGACATGGCAACGCCATGGGCCCGGATTTCTGGACCGAGTTCCGCCTCAGCGTGGAAGCCTTGTCCGCCGAGGCCGATCTACGCTGCTTGATCGTGCGCGGCGACGGCAAGAACTTCTGCTTCGGTCTGGATCTGGCCGCAACCGGACAGCAGTTGGGACCGTTGCTAGCCGAAGGCGCAGTTGGGCGTAATCGCATCGTCAGCGAGGCGACCAGCATGCAGCAGGCCTTCAACGCGCTGGCCCACAGCCGACTGCCGGTGATCGTCGCAGTGCACGGCTGGTGCATCGGCGCCGGTCTGGAGCTGTGCGCGGCGGCCGATTTCCGCATCGCCAGCGCAGATGCACGTTTCGCCCTGCGCGAGGTCAAGGTAGGCATCGTGCCCGACCTGGGCGGCATCCAGCGCCTGCCCTTTTTGATCGGCGAAGGTTGGACCCGGCTGCTGGCGTTGACCGGCGACGAGATGGACGCGGCGCAGGCGGCCAAAGTCGGCCTGCTCACCGAGATCTTTGCAGACGCAGACCAGCTGCTGACCGGGGCACGTACGCTGGCCCAGCGCCTTGCGGCCAATCCTCCGCTGGTGGTTGCGGCGATCAAGAAGGTGATGAACGACCGCATGGAGGCCAGCGTCAACGCCGGCAACCACGCCGCCGCAGTGCAAAACGGCATGCTCATGCAGTCGGAGGACTTTGCCGAAGCGATGCGGGCTTTCATGGAGCGCCGGGAGCCTAAGTTTCAGGGGCGCTGAGGCGTGTGTAGGGCCCAGGGCACAGGGCCCAGGGCCCAGGGCCCAGGGCCCAGGAAAGCCGAGCAGCGTGCGCTTTTCGGGAGTGCTGATGCGCCTGAGGGCATAGGACCCAGGGCCCAGAAGAGCAACAGCTGTGCCGCAATGTGCTCTTGATCTTCTGGGCCCTGAGCCCTGGGCCCTGGGCCCTATTCCCAACGCCCGTTGCCCCTGAGACGAAGCGAAACACTACACGCGCCAACCAGGCCCGCCAGCACGACCCTTCCATACCCCCGCGCATGGTCGCTACTATGGCGGCCCCGCGACTGCTGGTAAGCGCCCATGTCTGAATCCTTCCCGCATCTGTTGGCCCCGCTGGACCTGGGTTGGACCAAGCTGCGCAACCGCGTGCTGATGGGATCGATGCATACCGGCCTGGAAGATCGGGCCAGCGACTATGATCGCCTGGCCGCCTATTTCGCCGAACGCGCCGCCGGCGGGGTTGGATTGATCGTCACCGGCGGCATCGCCCCCAGCGTGCGCGGCTGGCTGGCGCCCTTTGCCTCCAAGCTGTCCTGGCCCTGGGAGGTCAAGCGGCACAAGAAGGTGACCAGCGCGGTGCACGCCGAGGGCGGCCACATCTGCATGCAGATCCTGCATGCCGGCCGCTACGGCTATCACCCCTTGAGCGTAGCCCCGTCGGCAATCAAGTCGCCGATCACCCCATTCAAGCCCAGCGCGCTGAGCAGCGCCGGCGTGGAACGGACTATCAACGACTTCGTGCGCACCGCCGCATACGCCCAGGAGGCCGGCTACGACGGCGTCGAGGTGATGGGCTCGGAAGGCTATCTGATCAATCAGTTTCTGGTTGAGCGCACCAATCAGCGCACCGACGACTGGGGCGGCAGCGGGGAGAAGCGTCAGCGTT
>JAUIFV010000248.1 GCA_030430155.1 Gammaproteobacteria bacterium | reverse complement strand
CAGCGGCCAGGGCGAATACGCGCTGATCGATCGGATCCAGCCAGGTCAGGCAATGACAGTCCGAGTCGTAGCGGTGTACGCCCTGCTCGGACGCCAACCAGATCTCGCCGTGTCCGGACTGAATGTCCTCGATCTGCCTCGGGTGCTGACGATCCGCCTTGGCTGGCACCAGGCTTTCGGTAGCTCGATCGACCAGCATTAGGTCGCCGTCATAGACCGCCAGCAAGGCCCGCCCGTTGCCAAGCGGCCAGATCAGATCGCTGATCCCGGGTCCCAGTGTGGACTGCTCCCAGTGCTGGTCATCCTCCAAATCGTTGGCCAGCCAGCTCAGGCCGTGGAAATGCGAAACCCATAGGCCCGATCCGGCATCAACCGCGACGTCGCGCACCCGTCGGGCCGGCAGCCGCTCTTCCATCAGCGACTGCAGCCGCCCACTGGCAGGGTCATAACTGATCAGTCCGCGCTCGCGGGTTCCCATCCACAGGTGCTCGGCGGTCGCCGCCACGCTTTCGACCCCAGTCGCAGGTAGCGCCTCGGGGTCGGCGGCGTCGGCCACCCAGGCGTCGACCTGCTGGGCGAAAGCGGACAGATAGGCCATGCCGCCGCCGTCCGAACCCACCCACAGGCCGCCGTCGTGATCCAGATGCAGGCTCAACAGACGCCTTGGCGGCAGGCTGGAGATCGAACCCGGTCGTGCCGCCATGTGCAGCCACTCGCCGTCCGCCGAACGCCGGGTCAGGCCGCCGCTGCGCGCCGCCCAAACGACTCCCGCAGCGCTGCGCGACAAAGCGGCCACGTTGCCCATCGGCTGCGGCTCGGGTTGACCAGGCTCGCAATCCAGCGTGCCGCTGTGCTTGCGTAGGCACAGACCGCGCTCCATGACGCCCATCCAGAGGCCTTCTTCATCGACCAGCAGGGCGAGGACCTGAGTCGAATCAACGCCGCTCACCCGCTCGATGACTGCAGCCTCATCGCGCAGGTGCCAGAGCCCCTCGGTTGTGCCCATCCAGAGAACGCCGTCGTTGGCATGGGCCAGGCTTAAGATGCCCAGCCCCGATTCGCTGGCCTCCATCGGTAGCGAACGGAAGGACTCACGATCCGCAGATACATGCAGCAGCCCGCCGGCATAGGTCCCGACCCAAATCCCGCCGTCCTTGGCCTCCAGCAGCGCAAACACATCGTTGCTGGTCCAGCCGGGCGTTGATTGCGTGCTGAAGTAGCGATACAGCTGGCGTCGCTGATCCAACGCCACCAATCCCTGCTCGGCGACGGCGTACCAGAGGTGGTCATGAGCGTCGACAAGCACCTGCTCGACGATGCCTTGCGGCGCGCCAGCCACGGTCCAGCTGACGAACTCATGGCCGTCGAATCGAATCAAGCCCGCATCGGTGCCTAGCCACAGGTAGCCTGCGGCGTCCTCGGCCAATGCCAGAACCTGACTGGACGGCAGCCCGTGTTCAATACCGATTCGACGCACCAGCGGCGGCCGCTCGGCTTCCACACTGATCGCCGCGGCCATGTCCGCCATGACCAAAAGCGCCAAGGCGTACAGCCACCGATGCGGCAAGCTCCGAGGTCTGCGCAAAGCTCTGCTCCCCAGCAAAGTCCCCTTCCCCATAGCCCGGATCGTTCAATCCGGGCCATTAGCATCTACTATCCCAGGCATTCTCGCGAGGACCCTGATGCCTGCCCGCCCGACTTTGCCCCTGCGCCTGCTGCTGGCCGCGATCCTGGTGCTGCTTGCGCTGGGTGCGCTACTGACGCTGACCTATGCCACCGACGCGCTGCTGTCGATCGTGGAAAGGCTGGAGCGGCTGCCGACCTGGATGGCCTACGGGCTGGGCGGGCTGACCCTGCTGATCGTCGCCGCTACCGCATGGCTGATCTACAGCCTGTTCCGTCCGGCACGAAAGAAACGCAGCAAGCCCAATGAACCGGCGGACCGGGTCAGCGTGGAGAAGCGGCTGGGCAAGCTGGCAGAAAGCGCACCGGAGCGCGCCAAGCTGGGCGATGAGCTGCTGGAGATCGATCGCCGGGCAGCCAAGGCGGTGCTCTACGTGGCCGTCTTCGGCGAAATCAGCACCGGCAAGTCCTCGCTGGTGGCCGCCCTGAGCGGCGCCGAGCTGACCCGCGACGTACGCGGCGGCAGCACGCGTCAGGTCAGTCACTACCCGCTGCAGTTGGACCAGCACGAAATCGTCCTGGCCGATGTCCCCGGCACCAATGAGCAGCGCGGCGATGCGCTGGCGGTTGCCGCTCGCGAGGAGGCCCTGCGCGCGCACCTGGTGCTACAAGTGGTGGACGGCGATCTGAGTCGCGATCAGGCCTCCGAGATGACCTGGCTGCGCGGCTTCGGCAAGCCGGTGGTACCGGTGCTGACCAAAATCGACCGCTATCAGGACAGCGAGCTCAAGGCCCTGCGCACGCGGCTCAAACAGCGCTTCGGCCACGAGCCGGTGCTCTGCTCGGGCGGCGGCGAGGAAGAGGTCACGGTGGAACACGCCGACGGCCGCAAGGAGAGCCGGCTGCGACAGCGCCCGGTGCAGATCGAGGCTTTGCGCCAGCTGCTGCAAAGCTACGCACGCAAGCCCTTGGCGGCGCTGGAAGCGGCCCGCGAGCAGGCGGTGATCCGCGCGGTGGATTTGCGCGTGGGCGATGCCGAGGCCGAGCAGCGCAGGGCCGAGGCCGAGAAGATCGTGCGCGAATACGCGCGGCGGGCGATGTATGGGGCCATGGCCGCGGTGGCGCCAGGATCGGATCTGCTGATCCAGGGCACGCTGGCCACGCTGCTGGTGCGCCGGCTGACTGAGCTCTACGACGCGCGCCCCTCGGAGGTAGACCTGGACGATCTGGTCAAGGCCGCCGGCGGCCGTCTGCGCGGCGGCACCGCGCTGATATTGGCCATCGCCGGCAACGCCGCCAAGGCCTTCCCCGGCTTCGGCACCCTGGGCGGCGGCATGCTGCACGCGCTGGCTTACGGGATGATCTTCACCAGCCTTGGCCGCGCGCTGGCCGATACTTTGCACCAACGTGGCGAGCTGGATCCCGATCAGGTGTTGAGCGGTTTTGAGAAGACCCTGGGCGACCGCAACGAGCTGCTCAGCCAAGCCAAGGCGCTGCTGCCGCTGGTCAAGGACGTCGTCACCGAGCGCTCCAACGCCAAGGACTGAGCATGCGTTTGCTACTCACACTACTGCTGAGCATCGTCATCGGGTCGCTAGCCCAGCCGCTGCAGGCCGCCAAATGGCGCGCCGAGCCAGCGCATAGCGCCCTGATCTTCTTCGTATCCCATTTCGATCTGGCCAAGAGCAGCGGTCGCTTCACTCGCTACAGCGGCGAGTTCGATATCGATTCCCGCAACGTCGAGAATTCCACTGCCCGGGTCAGCATCGATGTCAGCAGTCTGGACATGGGCGATGAGCGGTTCACAGAGACCATGCTCGGTGAAGACTGGTTCGACGTGGCCAGCTATCCGCAGATGGTGTTCCAATCCACCGAAGTCCTGCCTGCCGCCGACGGCACCGCAACCGTTCACGGCACCCTGCAGATCCGCGACCAGCAGATCCCGCTGCAGCTGACTCTGCAGCGCTGGCGCTGCGCCACCTTTCCATTGACCGGCCGCTACACCTGCGGCTACAGCCTGACCGGCGAAATCGACCGCATGCAGACCGGGATGACCCGCTTCAAGCGGCTGGTCGGGCACGCGGTGGAACTGCGCCTGGAGTTCGAAATCGAGCGGGAGAACACGCGTGCCGGTCCGAAACGCAAGCGATAGCTGGGGCAGCATCAGCAAACTGCTGCACTGGGGGATCGCCCTTGGCGTAATCGCCGCCGCGGTGGTGGCCAAGGTCGCCGAGGAGCTGGATTCTTCGCGTGCGCGCTACGAGTGGATGGTCAATCACAAATCGCTGGGACTGCTGCTGCTCGGGTTGATGCTGCTGAGACTGGCCTGGCGGCTGAGCAACCCCAGCCCGGATCTGCCCGCGGCCATGCCGCGCTGGCAGCAGCTGGCCGCACGGCTGACCCATCTGGGCCTGTACTTCTGCCTGTTCTGGATGCCGATCACCGGCTGGCTGGCGCACAGCGCCTCGGGGTTGCCGCTGAAGTGGTTCAACTGGTTTGGCGTGCCCGCCATCGTCGGCAAGGACAAGGAGCTCAAGCATCTGGCCGAGGAGCTGCACGAATGGGGCTTCTGGCTGCTGCTGGCGCTGTTCGCCGTGCACGTTGCCGCGGCGCTGAAACATCACTTCATCGATCGCGACCACACCCTGCGACGCATGTGGTTTGGCGGTAAAGCGGAGACCGGACCATGAGCTTTCGAGTGATCGCTGCGTTGTTTCTGGGCCAGGTGCTGATCGCGGCGCCGGCGTGGTCAGCCAGCTACAGCGTCAGCGAGGTCGATTCCAAACTCGGCTTCACTGGTCAGGTTGGCGGCGAGCCCTTCGACGGCCACTTCAAGCGCTTCTCCGGCAGCATCGATTTCGCCGCCGAGGCGCTGCAGCAAACGCGCTTCGAGATCCGGATCGACATGCGCAGCGTGGACACCGACAGCGAAGAGCGCGACGAGGCCTTGGCCACCAGCGAATGGTTCGATCCCGAGCGTCACCCCAGCGCCCGCTTCGTCGCCAGCGGCGCGCGACGCGAGGGCGACGAGTACCTAAGCGACGCAGAGTTGAGCATCCGCGACGTCACCAAGCCGGTGCAGTTTCGGTTCTCGTTGAGTGAGGACGGCCAGCGCCTACACGGCAGCGCCACTTTGAATCGCATCGACTGGGATCTGGGGGGGGCCGATTGGAGCGATGAGGAGGTGGTTGGGCATACGGTGCAGGTGAGCGTGGACGTGCGGCTGCACAGCGCCGAATAACGGGGCTTAGGGCCCAGGGCCCAGGGCTCAGGGCCCAGAAAAGCGCGGCAAAACGCCGCACCCTTGCGTCTGGACCGACTCGCTCCGAAGCCGTTCTGCCGGCGATTCGGAAGCAGGGCCCAGGGCCCAGCAAGACGCGGCCCGTGCGGCACACTCGGCTACCCACTTCCGGTGTTCCGAACGATCAGGCAATCGCCGCAACGACACGCGCTCGCCAACTGGGCCCTGGGCCCTGGGCCCTGAGCCCTGGACCCTGCTTTCCCGCAACTTGAGACCGCAGCCCATGGCACATGACACCGCCTACACGCGTGCTATGTTGGTGTATCTGTTCGCATTTTCTGCCAAGCACACCATGCGCCTAGTCCCGCGATCCAACCGGCTTGTTGCCGCTCCCAAACTCGCTCTCGCCGCCTTCATGGTGACGATCAGCGCGCTGCTCAGCCTGCCGGCAATCGCTGCGGTCGACATCCCCGCTCCGGATGACGTAA
>JAUIFV010000041.1 GCA_030430155.1 Gammaproteobacteria bacterium | reverse complement strand
GTGGAGGTGGTCGCGGTGGCCATCCGTGAGGATGATCCGGCCGACGCCATCGGCTATCTGCAGGCTCAGAATTACGACTTTCTGCGCGTGGGCGACGGCGAGGCGGTGGCCGAGGCATGGGGCGTAGGCGGTGTGCCACGACTCTATCTGCTCGATGCCGAAGGCCGCATCGTGTACGACCAATCGAGTCAACGCATGGAACCCAAACGCCGTTTTGGCGGAGACCAGGCAAAAAGCCACTCGGCGCGCGCGGCTATGGCGGCGCCAGCCTGGGCGGCCGCACTGCGGCAGGCCATCGATGCGCAGATCAGCAGTCGCTAGGGTCGTCCCCTAGCAACGCCGCGGACCAAGCGCACGCCCCGCCGTGCATTCGGAGATGCAAGCGCAGAGGCTACCGCGTGGATCGGGGATGGAGGCCAGGGTCGGAATCGAACCGGCGTACACGGCTTTGCAGGCCGCTGCATAACCACTCTGCCACCTGGCCGATGGCGAACAGCCCTAGAGCTTACTCTACGCTGCCCTGAAACGACATGACCCCGGAAATCCGAGGTCATTCGCTTGAATAATTGGAGCGGGAAACGAGACTCGAACTCGCGACCCCGACCTTGGCAAGGTCGTGCTCTACCAACTGAGCTATTCCCGCTCGAGAGCCGCGCAGTATAGAGCGGCGGTTTTTGTTGTCAACAGTTTTCTGCTGCGCCACGGTCTCACTGCCACTGCCGCGCCGCATGCCAGGCACGCAACGCGTTGAGTGCGCCCAGCCGAGGGGCCTGCCCGCGTCGACGCAGGGAACCAGCCCACAGTCGCAGGTAGGCCCCCAAGGGCGGCAAGGGCAACGGGCTCAAAGGGCGCCAGTGGGCACACAGCTGACGTCGCAAGGGGATCAGTTCGGCTTCGCTGAGCTGGCCCAGCTGGTCGCGTGACAGGCCCAGCCCGGCCTGCTCTGAAAGACTCAGGATGGGCAGCGCCTGGGCGCCCTGCCGACCCAGCGAGAGCAGGCGAAAACAATCGTCCATGCGCGCACAGGCAGCCATCCAGGCTGGTTGCCGCGCCAGTTCGCCCGCGTCAGTGCGCCCGCCAAGCAACATCTCACCGAGGGCGCGCAGCAGCGGAGCCCGCTGTCGTTCCAGATGTTCACGGCTTTCCGCCGCAGCTGCGTCCATCAGCGACGCTGCGGCCAGCACCAGCTCGCGAAGATTCTGTGCGCTGGCTTGATGCAGATGCAGCGCACGGCTCAACGGGTGGCGCGGCTGGCCATCGGCGTAGTGACTGACTTCCTCCACCCACCAACCCAGCTTGGCCTCGCGCACGTGCGCCTCGGCGATGCGAAACAGGCATTCGGCCAGCTCGAAGTACACCGAACTGGCGATCACCCAGGCGTCGCTCTCGGCGTAAACCTCGGCCAGACGCAGGGCAGGATCCTGGTCGCGCCAGCGCTCGCTGAATTGCAGCGCCTGGGCGGTGTGCTCGGCCGCGCTCACGCCTAAACTCGCGCCGCTGCTGTGGACTCGGCACCGAACCACCAGGACAGCAGCTCAAAGGCGCTCTCGACGATGCCGTCGGCACCCCAGCCGTGCACGCTGTGCGGATCATCCAGATAGCCCCAGCGGGCGATCAGCGTGCGGCAGTTGGCGCGTTTCCCGGCATCGATGTCGCGGCGATCATCACCGACCATCCAGGCGCGATCGTTGCTCACCCCCAAACCGGACAGCGCATGCTGCAGCGGCAGCGGGTGAGGTTTGCGCTCGGCCAGGGAGTCGCCGCCCACCACCACGGCCG
Source organism: Gammaproteobacteria bacterium (assembly GCA_030430155.1). GTDB lineage: Bacteria > Pseudomonadota > Gammaproteobacteria > Xanthomonadales > SZUA-5 > SZUA-5. The sequence continues at coordinate 29,298 of JAUIFV010000041.1, read as the reverse complement.
CACGCTCGGTCCAGCCGATGCAGTGCAACAGCTGCCGAGTCAGCCCGATGGGCTTGTTGGTAACGATGGCCCACGGCACCCGCTCAGCTTCCAACCTGGCGAGCATCTCCAGCACCCCTGGGTAGACCCGGGTATGAGCGGCGATGTTGTCCGCATAGTGGGCGAGAAAACTCGGCAGCAGTTGCTCAACGCCGCCTTCGTCCAACTCGGGGAAACCCTCTTTGAGCAGGCGCCGGCCGCCCTGCGAGACCCAGCGCCGAAAGTCATCCACCGGCACCGCCGGCCGGCCGTGATCGGCGCGCACGGCGTTCAGCGCACCTATGAGATCCGGTGCGGTGTCCAGCAGGGTCCCGTCCAAATCGAATAGCACCGCGCCAGGGCGTTCAGCGCGGCTGCTCATGTGGGCTTGCGCAAGCACAGCAGATAGTTGATCTGCGGCTTGTCGCTGCGCCAGGCGCGGCGGCTGATCGGGTCGTAGTGCAGACCGCCCAACGCCACCGGCTGCAGTCCCGCCTGCCGGCCCAGGGCGATCAGTTCACTGGGACGCAGGAAGCGGTCGTAACGATGCGTGCCACGAGGCAGCAGGCCCAATAGATACTCGGCAGCAACGATGCCCAGCAAGAAACTGGCCGGACGTCGGTCCAGGGTCGACAGAAACAGCAGCCCGCCGGGCTTGAGCAGCGCCGCCAGGTCGGCCACCAGCGCGGCCTGATCGGGAACGTGTTCGATCAGCTCCAGCGCGGTGACCACATCGAAGCTTTGCGATGCAGCGGCGACCAGATCAGCCGCAGTGCATTGGCGATAGTCGATTTCCAAGCCCGACTCCAGCGCATGCAGCCGGGCCACCTCTATCAAATCCGCGGTGGCGTCCACCGCGATCACCTCGGCGCCGGCGCGGGCCAGCGCCTCGCTGACCAATCCGCCGCCGCAGCCCACGTCGGCCGCCTTGGCGCCATCCAGCTGCGCATGATCGGCAACGAATTCCATGCGCACGGGATTGAGGACGTGCAGCGGGCCCGCTGGTCCGGAAGGATCCCACCAGCGCGCCGCCTGCTGCTTGAAGCGCTCGACCTCAGCCGGGTCTGCGCTACTCACGCCTGCCCCTGCGTGTCCGGCGCATTGGCCGCCGCCTGTGCGCTGCGTGCGCGCACCGCCCAGCGCCGCGCCTTGGCTGCCAGCGCGGCCTGATCGATGCCCTGCAGCACACCAGCAGCCACACGGCGCTTGCCTGCTACCCATACGTCGCTGACATGCTGCCGCCCGGCGGCGTAGATCAGGTGCGAAACCGGGTTGTAGACCGGCTGCAGTTCCAGCGCAGACAGCGATACGGCGGTCAGATCGGCCCATTTGCCCGCTTCGATGCTGCCTATGCTGTCCTGCAGACCGAGGGCTAGCGCACTCCCCAGCGTCGCCATACGCAGGGCCTGATGGGCATCGAGCTGACTGGGGTCCTGACTGACCCCTTTGCCCAGAAAGGCCGCCGTGCGGGCCTCGCCGAGCAGATCCAGATCGTTGTTGCTGGCGCAGCCGTCGGTGCCCAATCCCACCTGGATGCCGGCGTCCAGCAGTCGCGCCACCGGACAGAAGCCGCTGGCCAGCTTCAGATTCGATTCCGGACAGTGCACCACCACCACCCCGGCGCGCGCACATTGCTCGATCTCGCTGTCACTGAGCTGGGTCATGTGCACCGCAGTCAGGGCCTCGCTGAGGACACCCAAGCGTTTCAATCGAGCCAGCGGCCGCTCGTTGTGATCGCGCTTGGAATCGGCAATCTCCTGCGCCGTCTCGTGCACATGACACTGAATGCGAATATCGAACTGATCCGACAGCGTACGTATCCGCTTAAAGCTCTGATCAGACACCGTGTAAGGCGCATGCGGCGCCAGCGAGGTGCTGATCAAGGGGTGCCCGCGCCACTGATCGTGTACCCGCGTGCCCTTTTCGAAGTACTCGTCGATGGTCCCGGCCCAGGCCGAAGGGAACTCGATGACGATCAAGCCCACCGTCGCCCGCATGCCCATGCGCTCAAAGCCGGCCGCCGCCACGTCGGGGAAGAAGTACATGTCCTGACAGCAGGTCACCCCGCCACGGAGCATTTCCGCCGCCGCCAGCTCGACGCCGTCACGGACGAAGTCGGCGCTCATCAGCGCCCCTTCCACCGGCCAGATGTGCTTGGTCAGCCAGGGCATCAGCGCCAGATCATCGGCCAGCCCGCGCATCAGCGTCATTGCAGCGTGGGTGTGGGCGTTGACCAGCCCCGGGATCAGCAGATGATCGCCCAGGTCCACACGCTGATCAGCCGCAAAGCGCGTCTGCGCCTGCTCTGCGGGCAGCACCGCGACGATGCGACCGTCGCGCACCGCAACCGCGTGCCCTTCCAGCACCACCCCGGCGGGGACCACCGGGGCGATCCAGCGCGCCTCGATCAGACTGTCGATGCGCTCAAGGCTCATCGCGACCGCCTACTTGACCCGGCTGACGTACTCTCCGCTGCGCGTATCGCAGCGAATCATCTCGCCCTGCTCGACGAACAGCGGCACCCGCACCACCGCGCCGGTGGACAGCTTGGCCGGTTTGGTGCCGCCCTGCGCCGTATCGCCACGCATGCCCGGATCGGTCTCGACGATCTCCAACTCGACGAAGTTCGGCGGGGTCACCGAAATCACTGCGCCATTGAACAGGGTGATCTGGCAGCTGTCCTCTTCACGCAGCCAGTTGGCGCTTTCGCCGACGGCCGCCTTGTCGGCAGTAAGCTGCTCGAAGCTGGTGGGGTGCATGAAATGCCAGAACTCGCCGTCGTTGTAGAGGTACTGCATTTCGGTGTCGACCACGTCAGCGCCTTCGACGCTGTCGCTGGACTTCATGCTGCGCTCAACCACCCGACCGGTGTTGAGATTGCGAATCTTGATCCGAGTGAAGGCCTGGCCCTTCCCGGGCTTGATGAAATCGGTGTCGACGATGACGTAGGGATCGCCGTCAATCAGGATTTTCAAGCCGTTTTTGACGTCATTGAGGCCGTAGCTAGCCATGTTTGCTCCGTGCGCTGCGGTTTTCGTAAGTAGACCGGCCTGGCCTGGACACCACCGTCAGTGCACGAGCGAAAAACGCGCGCAGCTGGACGGCTACAATGTGCCGCGCCAAATCCGGCAAAGGGCAATCCGCAATGATAACCGCAAGCAATGCCGCTGCGCACCGTATGCAGGGCAACATCGAGGATCTGCCCTGGCAGCAACAGATGCGGCTGGCCATACGCAGCGTGGACGAACTGCTTGCCGTCGTCGGCGTCGACCCCGGCCAGTTTCCGGAGGGATTGATCGCTCGCAGCCCTTTTCCGCTGTTGGTGCCACACAGTTTCGTTTACCGGATGCGCCGCGGCGACCCCACCGACCCGTTGCTACTGCAGGTGCTCCCACTCGCGGCAGAACGTCTGCAGCAGGCCGGCTTCGGCAGTGACCCGGTGGGTGATGCCGCCGCCGAGCGCGCTCCAGGCTTGCTGCACAAATACGCTGGTCGCGCGCTGCTGATCAGTACTGGGGCCTGCGCCATCCACTGCCGCTATTGCTTTCGCAGGCACTATCCCTACGCCGAATCGCTCGCTGCCAAGCAGGACTGGGCGGCGGTGGTCGATGCCATCAGCGCCGACAGCAGCATCGTAGAGGTGCTGCTCAGCGGCGGCGATCCGCTGTCGCTGAGCACTGCCAAGCTGCGCCGGCTGACCGACCAGTTGGCGGCCATCCCGCACCTGCGCCGTTTGCGTCTGCACACGCGCTGGCCGGTGGTGTTGCCGGCGCGAGTGGATAGCGAATTGCTGGACTGGATCGCCGACCTGCCGTGGCCGGTGAGCATTGTGCTGCACGCCAACCACGCCCAGGAATTCGACACTCGAGTCGATCAGGCCTGCACCGCGCTGCGCTCAGCCGGCGCGCTGCTGCTCAACCAGGCGGTGCTGTTGGCCGGCGTCAACGACTGCACAGACCGTCAGCAGCAACTCAGCGAGCGCTTGTTTGCAGCCGGCGTACTGCCCTACTACCTGCATCTGCTGGATCGGGTTTCGGGGGCAGGCCACTTTGAGGTCAGTGCCACCCGAGGCGAGGCGATCATCGACCAGCTACGCCAGCGCCTGCCGGGCTACTTGGTGCCGCGACTGGCGAAGGAGGTCGCTGGCGAAGGCAGCAAGCGCATCGTGCGCTGAACTCCGCCTTCTGAATGGACGTTCAGATTGGGACTGCCTGAACAGCAGTGACGCTTCCCAGCACTGACTTACCGGCTACAATGCGGCCAATCTTCGCGCGTTAGAGACAAAGCCGACGTAAATTGGCAGTATCGGATCAGACCCGTTGTCGGCTACGGCCGCGAGCCTGACCACTCACTAGCCGCGCCAACCAGACCAGGACGTCTAAACCGCACATGGGCAAGGCCGAAAACATCATCCGAGTGCTCCTCATTGAGGAGTCTGTCGAAGAAGCCGAGCACGTTATCAGCGTCATCCGCAACGGCGGACTGGCGGTCCGTCCCTCGCGCGCCACCTCGGCTGAGGACGCGCAGAAGGCGCTGGACTCACATCCGCTGGATCTGATCCTGGTCACGCCCAAGCCCACCGACGTCGATCTGTCCGGGGTCAGCGAGTTGGTCGAGCGCTCTGGCAAGGACATACCCATCGTCCAGCTGGTCGACACACTCAATCAGGACATCGCACTGGAGGCACTACGCCAGGGCGCCCGCGACCTGGCCATACGCACAGTCGCCGATCATCTGCAAAACGTTGTACGACGCGAATTTGACAATCTCAACGCGCGCCGCAGTCTGCGTCGAATGGAAGCTTCGCTGCGCGAATCGGAGCGCCGCTGTCATTCGCTGCTGGACAGCTCCCGCGACCCGATCGCCTACGTGCACGAAGGCATGCACGTCTACGCCAACCGCGCCTACCTGGAGATCTTCGGTTTTGGGGATTTTGAAGAGATCGAAGGCACCACCCTTCTGGAGCTGATCAGCAGCGAGGACGCCGGCTCCTTCAAGGCCGTACTCAAGGACATCAGCAAAGGCGAGAAGCCACCGGATCGGGTCACGCTGAAAGCGCAGACGCCCGAAGGCAAGACCTTCGATGCGGTCCTGGAACTGTCCGAGGCGAGTATCGACGGCGAGCCTTGCACTCAGATTGTGTTCCGCCAGCAAACCGTCGATGCCAAAGTCGCCGAGCAGTTGGACACGCTCAAGCGCCAGGATCTGGTCACCGGGCTGTCCAATCGCCAGCATTTCCTCTCCGAGCTGGAACGCGGCGTCGGCGCCGCGGTCACCGGCAAGGTCGATCAGGCTCTGATCTATCTGGAGTTGGACAACTATCGGCACACGCTGGACAGCATCGGTGTCGGCGGTGCCGACGTGCTGCTGGCCGACGTCGCCACCCGGCTGAAGAGTCTGGTGGGCGAACAGGATGTGCTCGCGCGCTTTTCCGATCACACCTTTACCGTATTGGCAGCCGACCGCAGCCACGACGACTGCGCCGCCTTTGCCGACGCTCTGCGCCATGGCGTTGAAGAGCAGATATTCGAGGTGGGGGATCAGTCGATCAGTATGACCGCCAGCATCGGCGTGTGCCTGCTGACCGAGAAGATGAGCAAGGTGCAGGACGTGCTGGAGCGCGCGGCCGAGGCCGCCCGTGGCAGCAGTGAAGAAGGCGGCAACCGGGTCACCGTGTTTGACCCCGGCGCCCGCGACAAGGCCCAGGCCGAGCGCGACCAGCACTGGCTGAGCCTGCTCAAAGACGCGCTGACCAAGGATGGCTTTGTGCTGTTCTATCAGCCGATGGTCAGCCTGCAGGGTGCCGAAGGCGAGCACTACGAGATCCTGCTGCGGCTGCAGAGTCCCAAGGGCGAGATTCCGCCCGGAAACTTCCTGCAGGTCGCCGAGCATCACAATCTGATGCCGCATATCGACCGCTGGGTCATCGGCAAAGCCATTCAGGTGCTTTCCGAGCGCCTCAAGCAGGGCGTCAACTGCACGTTCTTCGTCAAGCTGTCGCCGCAATCCATTCAAGACGGGACCCTGCTGCCTTGGCTGGCTCAGCAGCTCAAACTGGCCAGACTGCCGGGTAAGCACCTGACGTTCGAGATGCCCGAAAGCAAGGTGGTGACCAATCTCAAGCCGGCGCGCTTCCTGGCCCAAGGCCTGTCCCAGCTCAACTGCGGTTTCGCCCTGGAGCAGTTCGGCAGCGGCCTGAACTCCTTCCAGCTGCTCAAGCACGTGCCGGCGCGCTTCATCAAAATCGATCGCACCTACATGGCCGACATGCACCAGAACGCTGAAAGTCAGCAGAAGGTGCGCGAGATCTGCCAGGAAGCCCGCGCCCTGGACCGCGAAGTCATTGCCGAGTTCGTCGAGGACGCCGCCAGCATGTCCATCCTGTTCTCCTGTGGGGTCAGCTTCGTGCAGGGCAATTTCCTGCAGGAACCGGAGAAAGTGATGAGTTATGACTTTGGGTGAAGCCTAAAGGGCCCAGGACTCAGGTCCCAGGTAAGCCGCATCCTGTCCTACTCATCCAGCGTTGGATTGATCGCCAAGCACCCGATTGCGGCCTTCGCGTTTGGCTCTGTACAAGGCGCCGTCGGCAGCCTGGAAGAATTCCTGGGTGCTACCGAAACGGCGACCGTTGGCGCAAGCCACACCGATGCTGATTGAGATCAGCGTGTCGCCTATCTTGATCAGATTCACCGCCTGGCGCAGATCCTCGGCCACCCGCATGGCCTCCTCCAGATCGGTGCCGGGCAGGATCACTGCAAATTCCTCGCCGCCGTAACGACACACGGAGGCGCCGCGCGGGGTACCGGCGGTCAGCGCGCCGCTGACCCGGGTCAGCACCTGGTCTCCCTTGGCGTGCCCGTAGCGATCATTGAAACGCTTGAAGTGATCGATATCGATCACCATCAGCGCCACCACCCCTCGCGACATGTTGGCCAAAGCCAGATCCAGCTGGCGATCGAAGAAGCGCCGGTTGGCCAGCTTGGTCAAGGGATCGGTCAATGACTGGCGCTGCAACTCATTGACACGCGAGGCCAAAGCCAGCGAAAGCAGCACCATCTCAATCAGTGCGCCGGCCTGAAAGGCGTTGTGGGTCACCGCGTTGTGCGGCAACACCCCGAACGCCTTGAGCATATAGGCCAGCACGCCGAACAACAGTGCGGCCCAGGCCAGCATGAAGAAACGCGCCGGTCGGTAGCCTTGCAGCAGGCCCACCGTGCCCAGGATCAGGATCACGCTGGTGACTACGATGGTGTGCAGAGCGATGGGCACGATGACCGTGGCGTAGGGAAAGACGAAGGCCGAGCCCAGCAGCGCCAGCGAGATCCACTGCAGCACCTGGGCGAATCGATCCAGACGCGGAGCGTGGTTGTGCGACTCCAGGAACTGGCGGGTGAACTGCAGACCAAACAGCAGGGTGAAGGCGAGCAGCACGATCAGGGCCAGATTCGCCCACTGCGGTGAATCCGGCCACAGGAATTCGAAGGACAGCCCGTTGTGTACGCCGAAGTAAAGCCCGTAGCTGGTCGCGTAGAGCAGGTAATAGAAGAAGGCGCGGTCCCTGACCACCAGGAAGATGAACAGGTTGTAGAGCACCAGCACCGCGACGCCGCCGTAGAAGAAGCCGTAGGCCAGCTGCTCGCGACTCAAGGCTTCAAACAGGCTGTCCTGATCGTAGAGATGCAACCCCAGATTCAGCGATCCGCCGGTGGCGAAGCGCAGATAGATGGTGCGCTCGGCGCCCGCGGGCAATTCAACGGGAAACAGGAAGTCGCGAAAATCGATGGGTCGAGAAGAAAATTCGCGTCGATCACCGGTCTGGTAGCTGCGGAAAGAACCGTCCGCGGTCTCCACCCAGGCATCCAGGTAGTCGATCAATGGGTAGTCCTGGCGCAGGGTCAGACTGCGATCGTCAGTTCCGACGTTGTGCAGCTGCAGGCGCACCCAATAGGCGGATCGGCTGAAACCGAAGTTCGGCTTGGCCTCGCCCAAGGCCTCAAACTTGCCGGAATCGCGAACCTGCTCAAAGCTCAACTCGCCGCTGGAGTCCTCCAGCAGCGCGACATGCTGATCCAATACCACTTCGGTCAGACTGGCATCGACCTGCATCGTCTGCGCCAGAGTATGCACGCCAGTGCTGAGCGTCAGTGCGGCGAACAAGAGTCGGCTAAGCCAGCGGCTCGCCCACGCGCCGCTCACTCGCGAGGGTCGCTTCGCGCCGTCCTCCTCGTTCGCTGCTGAACGCATCCTACTTCCGCCCCCGCAAGCTGCTGCATCCCCAGTCAATCGTGCCCGTGGTCGCCAACGCTACGGCTTGCCACTGGTCTCTCAACACGGACAATGAGCCTACCCCAATCGCGCCCCGGAGATGTCTTTGTACACTCGATATAGAGCACTTTTCGCGCTTTCGCTGACCATTATCGGGCTGAGCGGGTGCACTGAGCAGCCCGCCGAGCTTAGCGACGGCACGCCGGTGCCAGGTGGCCATGGGGCGCTGGCGCTGGATCAGGGCTGGAGCACACAGACTCTGGAGCGTTCCTGGTATGCGTCGTTCGGCTCCAGGCTAGTGCCTTACGACTGGCTGGCCGCCCTGGAGCAACCCGATAGCGAGCAGCCGTTTCTACAGCCCGATCACCTGCGCCAGCTGGGGCTGATGGCGCAGTTGCCCACTGAGCACAATCCGGGTGGCTATCCGGTCGGATTTGGCCGCGACGTAGACACCGATGGTCGCGCCTGGGTGGGGCTGGGCTGTGCCGCTTGCCACACTGGCGAGCTGCGCTACGGCGAGCAGGTGATTCGCCTTGCCGGCGGCCAGTCGCTGCTGGATTACACGCACTTCACCCATCGACTCGAGCAGGCGCTGCTGCAAACCGCCGCCGACGAGGGAAAGTTCAGCCGCTTCGTCGCGGCGCTGACAGACCAACAGGGCGATACCGCCACCCTGCGCAACGATATCCAGGCCCAAGCACAGCGGCTCAGCCGCTTGGCAGAGCTCAACGCCAGTCCGGTTCCCTACGGCCACGGACGCCTGGATGCATTCGGGCAGATCTTCAATGCCGTCTCGGTTGACGGTTTGGGCATTGCCGAAAACAAGCATGTCCCCGACGCTCCGGTCAGCTATCCGGTGCTGTGGTCGGCGCCGCATCTGGATCTGGTGCAGTGGAATGGCTCGGCGCCAAATGCCGGTCCCGGACCGCTGCTGCAGAACGTCACCACCGCCATCGCCGTGTTCGGATCAGTGCAGATTACCGACGCGACCATCGGCGGCTACGCCTCCAGCGTCGACTTCTCCAAACTGGGCGAGATTCAGGAGGAGTACTACCAGCTGCGTGCGCCACGCTGGCCGGAATGGCTCTTAGGGCCCATCGACTCGGCCAAGCGGGACCGTGGCAGCGCCCTATACGCCACGCACTGCCAGAGCTGTCATCAGGTCGCCGACGACAGCGACTCCAAGCGCAAGCTCAAGGCCCAGCTGACCAAGGTCGACGAGGTGGGCACCGATCCGAAGATGGTGCAGAACTTCCTCGGCGCCCGAGTGCGCACCGGGATACTCGAAGGCAAGAAACAGGCGGTGCTCGCCGGCGAGCCCTTCGGCGCTGAGGCGCGCGCCATCGACGTGGTCGTACACGCCGCCATAGGCGTGACCTTGCGCCATCCGCTAGCCGCCATACGCGACTCTCTGGCCAGCTACCACTCGGTGATCAAGGCCGCCATCGACGACAACCCGGACTACTACAAGGCCAGACCTCTGGACGGGATCTGGGCTTCCGCGCCCTACCTGCACAACGGGTCCGTGCCCACCCTAGCTGAGCTGCTCAGCCCACCGTCTCAGCGCAGCGCCCGCTTCCACCTTGGCAGCCACGCTTTCGACCCGACCCGGGTCGGCCTGGAAACCACCGCCCAGCCGGGCAGTTCCTTGTTCGACACCAGCCTACCGGGCAACAGCAATGCCGGACATGAGTATGGGACCCAGCTGGCGGATGCGGATCGGGCGGACTTGTTGGAGTATTTGAAGTCGCTCTAGCTTGAGGGCCCAGGGGTAGAGGGCCCAGGGCCCAGGAACATCAAAAGCTCGCCGCCGCCGATTCCGCCTCGTGCAGCCCTTCGATCCATTCGCCGAACTCGATCTGGTGGTGTTCGCCGAGGAGTCGGTCGACGATGGCGTAGCCGAGGCGGCGGTAGGCTTCGAACTGGGCTTCGTCGAAGAACTGGTCGGAGGTGGGCTCGTTGGGGAAGGCTGGATTGGCGCGGGCGTAGGCGTAGACGTCGGCGCCCAGGCCCGCGGTCAACAGCGGTTTGATCACCAGCAGCCAGCCGTTGCTGCCGTCGGCGTAGCGGATGGTCCCGGTTAGGAAGGGGTGGCCGTGCAGCGGATGGCTACCATCGCTGGGGTCGCGCTGCATGCTGCTGATCGGCACGTCGATCTCGGCGCCGAAATCCACCCGGACCCGCTCGATGGCTCGGCCCAGATCAGCCAGCGCCAGGGTCGGGTCGTAGCCGGCATCAACCACCATCACGTAGCGCGCCCTGCGCCGGATCAGCTCATACAGAGCGAGGTTCTCGAAGCCGCCACCGTCGGAGAGGTGGGTCTCGCGCTGCCCCCCGTCCAGACCCAGCCCGGTCATCTCCCGGGCGATGCGCAGCCACCAGTTGGGAATCGGTGGATTGGGTTTCGCGCTGGGCGAGGGATTGCGCGCCCAATAGCCCAGGCGAACGTTGAGCAGGGCCATCAGCATGGCCAAAGCGCGACCACGGGTATTCACCGTATCCGGATCGATGGCAGCAGCGGAGATGGTGCAGGCGTTGGCGAGCAGTACATCGGCCGCGCCGTCCTCGGACTGCCGCGCATAGCCGGTCGCGGTCGAACCGCGGTACACGGGCGAGAAGAAAAACGACTCACCCTGACGCGCACGAGCCAACACCGAGCGGGAACTGCTGCTGTTCAGCGTGGTGTTGATCAGATGCAGCGGCTGACCCGTTTCCGGGCTGATCTCGGCCATCGCGAAGGCGGCCGGAGCGATCTCCGGCTGCAGGCGCGGAAGGAAGCTGTTAGTCAGCCTAGCGCGATAGTAGCCATGCATGGAGATCGAATTCAGATCACACACCAGCGCCAGCACGGCTGAATTGCCCACCAGGACCCAGAACCAGGTTGAGTGGAGCAAATCGTTTTCGCGGACGACAGCGTACGCCACGATCACCAGACCGTAGACCAGCAGGCTCAAGCCGATCATCACCAGCGGCTGTAGCGACGGTCTCTGTCTGGGATCGCCGCGGCTGAGGGCGATTAGCCCGCTGGCGAAGGATCCCAGCCAGGCCAAATGGATCGCATGGCCGGACATGGCCGGCAGAACGGCAGCAAACAGCCGCTCCAGAGCGCTGACGATCAGCGGCATGCAGCCCACTGCGATCAGCGCAATGCCCAGCCCCAGTACCCGGCCCATGGCCAGGCGCAATCCTTCCACCGAACGACGCGCGGCGTTGGCACCGATGCTGACCTTAAGGGCCAGCACCAGCATCAGCGGCAGGAAGCTGAGCATGCTGGCCAAGCCCAGCAGCAGCAGCATCCAGAATCCGTGGTGCCCTGGAACCCCAAGCATGTCGGCCAGGGCTCGGGGCAAGGGCAGCCAGTCCAGCGATGCCAACTCCACCAACAGCAGCAACGGCGGCGCCAGGATCAGCAGATTGGTCAGCGTCGAAGCGACGATCGCCGCCAACAGGGTGATCATGGTGAAGCCGCGACTGGCGATCAGGAACTTGCCGTGGGTGCGCAGCCAGTCGATTACCCGCTCGCCGTTGTGAGCGCGCTGCTCGAAGGTCGGCGCTGCCGGATCGGGCGTGGTGGCGCGCAGCCAGCTGTAGCTGGAGGCCACATAGCCGCCCCCGGAGACCGACGACAGGATGTCGATCTGGCTGAGTACGCCGCGCCGCTCCAGCGCCTGCAGCACACCCAGATTGACCGTTGCCGAGCGAATCCCGCCGCCGGAAAAGGCCAGTGCGCACAAATCGTCCTTCAAAGGCGGTCGCTTGGCGGCCGTGCGTCGCCGCTCTATCCAAGCGCGTTCTGCCTCGGCGACCGCTGCGAACTCCTTGCTGTAGCCCGGTTCAGCCGCATCAGCCGGCATCGCCGCTCTCCCCCGCCGCGGCGGGCTGCGCCGCAGTGTCGGGCTCTGCGAACACATCGGTGAGCGCGCGGCTGGAACAATCGGCGGGGCGGAACGCCGGCGGCGTGGGCGGATCGCGATGGACCTTCAGATACTCAACCAGTTCATAGCGCTGCTCGTCGCTCAGCAGCGGACCGATCACGCCTTTGGGCAGCGGATGGCCCTGCGGGTCTTCGCGATGGCGTGCCCAACTCTCGGCGTCGGCGACGAATGCGTGCCCGGTGTTGTAGTTGCCGGCGATGCTGGTATCCAGCCAGAAGCCGGCATCGGCCTCGGCCGGATCACCAGGTTCGACGACGTAACCCAGGCGCTCGGCATCGTAGTCGCGACTACCGACCAGAAAGCGCGCACGGCGCTGCTCCGGCGGCAGCAGCATCTCGAAGATGGTCGGCACCGAGCCGTTGTGCAGGAACGGCGGCGTGGCCCAGATGCCCTCCAGCGGGCGCGGTTTGTAGCCGGCGATCTGCTGCGGCAGATCCAGGGTGCCGAATCCCTCCAGGCACTGCTGGATGGGGTAATCGATGTCGTTGTCTTCGTAATAGCGGCGCTTGATCAACAGGCCCAGAATGTTCAGGCCTTCGCCTTCGGTCAGCGCGCTCACGTCCAGCTGGGCAATGCCGCGATCGATCGCCGCGTTGGCGCCGTGTACGTTCCAACTCAGCCAGTCCTGCTGACAGCGCTGTTCGCAGCCCCAGCCTTCGCTCGGTGGCTCAACCGCGTTGGCCTGACTATCGATACCGAGGCCAGCAAGCGCGGCGGCGATGGCGGCAAAGCTCTGCGTCGGCAGGGAGGCCTGCTCGGCGCTGTCCAAGTCGGGATAGTCCTGCAGCAGCTGCGGCAACTCACCCAAGTCCTCTCCGGCCGCGGTGCGCGCGGCTATCACCGCACTGAGGCGATAGCGGGTATCGCGGTAGAGATTGCGGATCAACAGCGGCCGCAGCACCGAAGCGACCTGCTCGCCATCAATGCCGGTGGACGACAGATCGAAACGATTCTTCATGAAGGCTTCGGCGGCGGTGGCATCGGTGCCAATGCGCTCAACGTCGATGACCTCGATGATCCACTCCGTCCCCGGCTGCCGCTTTAGTGGCGCATTGGCCCGCTGCAGCGCCGCATCGGCGACATGCGGACCGTGGCAGCGCCGGCAGTTGTCCTCGAACAGCTGCCGACCGCGCTCGGCGCGCGGCTGGTCCACCGGACCAAGCAAGTCCTCCGGCCAGCGCGGCGGAGTCAGCGTTTGCAGGGTGTGCTCGATGTCGATCAGGTTGTCGACCAGCACCGAGCTGCGAAAGCGCTGCTCGGCCGGTAGCGGCTTGCCGTAGGTGTCGGTCATCCGCATCACCGCGCCGACGCCCGTCGCCTCACCGATGTTGCGCGCCAGCGGCTGGCGCACCGAGCCGTTGTACTGCACCCAATCGAATTTCCAGATGTTCCACAGATAGGGGTAGCTGACCGGGGCGCGGCCTTGGTGGTAGTTGGCCGCGCTGATGTGGTCGCCAAACACGGTGTTGGCAATCCGGCCCAGCGCGTCGGTGCGGCCATAGCCCTCGGTCACCGGGTACAGCTGGCGAATGGGGTTGTCCTGACCCAGGCTGGCAAAGGCGACGATGTTCTGGCCCAGCTCGCTGTGCAGCTCGCCGCGACCCTGCGGGTAGCTCTGGCCCAGCACCTTGCGCGCGAAGCGGGTGAACTTGCTGGGATTGAGGTAGGTCTCGGCCAGCGAGGCGATCAGGGTCGGACCGAAGGAGCCACGCTGCATCGAGGTGAAGGCATGCATGGCCTGACCGCCGTCGATGCGAATGGCGATCCTGCGCCCGTCCTTTTCGGCGTGGATCTCGCCGGAGTGACAGGCGGCGCAGCTGATGTCGAGCATGCGCTCGCCGCGCTGTGGATCGAAATGCTGGGTGAATCCCACCGGCAGATGGTCCGGATTGGCCGCGCTGGGCTGCGGGTCGACGATGAAGCGGTAGCGGCGCATGTGCTCGGGCGCGGCGAAGCGATCGGTGGACAGCGGCAACTCCAGATGAATGAACCAGTCGTAGCGCAGCGGCGAGGTCAACGCACCTTGCGGCATCACCGCACCCTGGCCGCTGTAGTAGTAGGTCTGCCGCGCCGCCGAATCGAGCGCCTCGCCCCAGCCCTGATCGAGGGTCAGGTAGTCATCGATCTGCTGCAGGTTGGGAATGGTCTTGGTCGGCCAATAGACGAAGATGGCAAAGCCGATCGCCAGCAGCAGCGCCAGGAGCAGCGCGGCAATCAGCAGCCACTTCAGCAATCGACCCAACGTGATGCCAAAAAATCGCCCGATGATCCCCTTACGCGGCGCCGTAGCCGCATGCGCAATCGCCACTGCCAATCCCCCATTGGTGTGCAGCGGTTGACGTTATCACCGAAGTACCTTTGGTTACATCGGCCGTGTGATCAAGCACCCCGGTTTTCCACCACCCGCCGCTGCATGGACACGCGCTTGCCGCTGTCGGCCAGTCGCTGCTGCCCGACTTCGACAAAGCCCAGCCGCTGATGGAATGCGGCCGAGGCGGGATTGGGCGGATCCAGGTTGTACTCACAGAGCAGACACGGTGCCATCCGCTGCGCAGCGTAAGCGAGCAGGTCTTCATACAGCCGCCGGCCCAAACCATGACCGGCGTAGGCAGGCTTGATCACGACCCGATCGATGTAGACGAAGCGGCTGTAGCGACTCACAAACCAGCGGAAATTCGCGCTGTCGTAGCTCGCGCTTTGGTCCATGGCGAGCAGGAAGCCGGCGAATTGGTTGTCGACGCGGACTGTCCGGTGATAGCAACTGGCCGTGTCAAGCTGGGACAGCCGCAGCACATCCATCGGGCTGGTGTGCTGCACCTGCTCGGCATTGAGCGCCACAACGCCCGGGAAATCGGCTCGGCCGGCATCGCGGATCTCGACCTCAGTCACTATCAACTCCTGATCCTGACTCATCGACGAGCCAGCGCAGGTACTGCTCCAGGTCAGACTGCGCCAGTCGCGCTCGCTCGGACGAACCTACCGCTACGGTCGCACCGGCGCGCATCTGGCCGGGATACTCGGCAGCGGCCAAAACGTCTCGGTAGTCCATTTTGGCGACAGCCAGATGCCTCTCCAGCGAGTCCATCCCGGCCTCATCAGTCAGCTTGAGTATCGCCAGACGCACCCGATCCGGCTCGCGCTGGTGAGGTCCGCGGCCGTAGCTGCGCAGCCGGCTGTCCGCCCACTGCCGACGATCGCGAGGAAAAATCTGCGCAATCTTGCGCAATACCAACGTCCCAAGGCCAGTCGGGTTGGATTGATCCGGACTCGGCGTCATGCGGCTAGGGACTCCCTGAATAATGCACGCGAGCCGCGTTGCGAGTCCAAATCGTCTGCCCCGTTACCAACAAGCGGGGGCGCAGTCCCGAGAGGCATAGTCATTCTATGGCTGAGGGCTGCAACGCCGCAGCAGGCGCTGGGCCTCCAGAACTCTACGGGACAGCACCTGAGAAGCCCGCCAGCTGCGTTGGACGTCTTGCCCAGAGCGCCCACTATGACCTGCGACGCCCGCCTTACTGGCGAACCCCCTTCTCAGCAAGACATGGAGGTGCCGTCGCGGCCACGTGCATTGTTCAGGGAGTCCCTAGCGGCGTAGGGCCCAGTGTTGAGGGCCCAGGGCCCAGGTAAGAGCGCTACCGGCGGTGGGCGAAGCCGCTGCGCGTGTTCCGTGGCATAGTTCGGGCCTGAAACGACGCGGAGCAACTGATGTCACGGACTACCGTTCAAACCGATGCCGCGCCAGCGGCCATTGGCACCTATTCGCAAGCGGTGAAGGTGGGCAACACGGTCTATTTGTCGGGACAGATTCCGCTTGATCCGCAGAGCATGGAGATGGTGGCTGGCGACATCGAGGCGGAGATCCGTCAGGTCTTCGACAACCTGTCCGCAGTCTGCGCCGCTGCCGGCGGCAGCCTCGCCGATCTGGTCAAGCTGAATATCTTTCTCACTGATCTGGGCTGCTTTGCGCAGGTCAACACGATCATGGCCGAGTACTTTGCCGAGCCCTATCCGGCCCGCGCGGCGATCGGCGTGGCCTCGCTGCCGCGCGGGGCGCGAGTAGAGATGGACGGTATTTTGGTGCTGTAGTCGCGGCGGAGATCGGCCTTGGTCAACGGCCCGCGGGCAGCGCCATGACTGGAACCGCCCCCAAGCGCACGGTCGATGCCGCCGACTGGCAGGCGCGCGGCCGTCAGTCCATCGCCAGCCTGGGCGGGCTGAGCAAGACGGCTCTGACCGCGCTGGAGAAGCTGGGGCTGCAGTGCGTTGCCGATCTGTGGACCCATTTGCCCTTGCGCTATGAGGACCGCACCGCGCTGACCCCGATCGCCGAGCTGCGTCCGGGAATGCCGGCCCAGGTCTGTGCTCGGGTGCAGGCCGCCGAGGTGGTGATGAGACGCACCCGGATGCTGGTGGTGGTCATCGGCGACGATAGCGCCTCCATGAGCCTGCGTTTCTTCCGCTTTCGTCAGGCCCAGCTCAGCGCCTTCGCGCCAGGCCGGCGGGTGCTTTGCTTTGGCGAGGCCCGAGCCGGCAACGTCGGCGTGGAGATGACCCACCCCAAGTACCGTTTTCTGGGCGAGGACGAGCAGGTCGCGGTAGACGCTCGGTTGACCCCGGTCTACCCGCGTGGCGAAGGCATCAGCGTCGAGCGCATCGGCAAGCTGGTCGACCAGGCCCTCAAGCTGCTCCCCGCTGAAGCCGACCTGGAGTGGCTGAGCAGCAAACAGCTGACCGAGCTGGGTCTGCCGCCGCTGACCACTGCGCTGCGTCAGCTGCACCAGCCGCCCCCCGAGGTTGATCTGGTCGAGCTGGCCGAAGGCAGTCATCCGGCGCGTCGTCGGCTGGCACTGGAAGAGCTGATCGCCCAGCGCATCAGCCTGCGTCTGGTGCGCAAACGGATGGACGGGCTGCGCGCGCCGGTGCTGCGCCCGGCCGGCCAGCTGGCGCGGCAGCTGGCCGATCAGCTGCCGTTCGCGCTGACTGCCGCGCAGCAGCGGGTGCTCGAACAGCTGCGCAAGGATCTGGCCCGCAGCCAGCCGATGCTGCGCCTGGTGCAGGGCGATGTGGGCTGCGGCAAGACCGTGGTCGCGGCGCTGGCGATGCTGGGGGCGATAGAGGCCGGCCATCAGGCCGCGCTGATGGCGCCCACCGAGCTGCTCGCCGAACAGCACCGCAAGACCTTGGCCAAGTGGCTGGAGCCGCTGCAGATCGATCCGGTCTGGCTGGCCGCCAAGGTCACCGGCAAGGCCCGCACCAGGGCGCTGGAGCGAATCGCCGAGGGCGCCGAGCTGGTGGTCGGCACCCACGCCTTGATGACCGATGCGGTGCGCTTCAAGCGACTCGGCCTGGTGGTGATCGACGAGCAGCACCGCTTTGGGGTGCATCAGCGGCTGGGCCTGCGCAACAAGGGTGTGCAGCAAAGCTACTGTCCACACCAGCTGGTGATGACCGCCACGCCCATCCCACGCACCCTGGCGATGAGCATGTATGCCGACCTGGACGTCTCGGTGATTGACGAGCTGCCGCCTGGGCGCAGCCCCATAGTCACCGTGGCCGCCAGTCAGAATCGTCGCGATGAAGTGGTTGAGCGGGTGCGCCAAGCCTGCGCACTAGGCCGTCAGGCGTACTGGGTGTGTACCGTCATCGAGCAGTCCGACACGGTGGAGGCGCAGGCCGCCGAAGCCCTCTACGCGGACTTGAGCGCAGAGCTCACCGATTTGCGCTTGGGGATGGTGCACGGCCGGCAGAAATCGGCCGAGCGGCAGCAGATGATGAGCGAGTTTGCCGCCGGCGAGTTGGATCTGCTGGTGGCCACCACGGTAATCGAGGTCGGTGTGGACGTGCCCAACGCCAGCCTGATGGTGATCGACAACGCCGAGAGACTCGGTCTGGCCCAGCTGCATCAGCTGCGCGGCAGGGTGGGACGTGGCGCTCAGGCATCGAGCTGTGTGCTGCTCTACAAGCCGCCGCTGGGCGAGATTGCCCGCGCCCGCCTCGGCGCGCTGCGCGATTCGCAGGACGGGTTCTATATCGCCGAACAGGATCTGACCCTGCGCGGACCCGGCGAGCTCTTGGGTTCCAGACAGTCCGGCGAGGTTGGCTTCCGCATTGCCGATCTGGTGCGCGATGCTGATCTGCTGCCCTTGGTGGGCACCTTGGCCGATCAATTGATCGAACAATCAGCAGAGCAGGCCGAAGCCATTGCGCGGCGATTCCTGGGTGCCAATCTGCGCTACGGACTGGCCTGACTGACATCATCAGCGCTGGTCTGAGCGCAAGTTTTCGTAACCTGCAGTGTGGACAGTGCGGTCACTTCGCTGTGCCATAATCGAGCGTCTAACCCGCATATTTCATGAGTGTTCGTAGCGAGGGCGTCGGAGAGCCGTTGTGGTGCGGTCCGCGGACTGGAAATCGATGAAGGCGTACTGAACAGTACGTCGAGTCGATTGTAGGGAGCAGATCGCGCCACAACGGCTCTCCGGCGGCCGCAGTAGAAGACTCATGAAATATGCGGGCTAAACGCCGTGGTCGTTGGCCCGCTGGGGAGGCGGTGCGAAAGGGATGCCTGATCGGCACCGACAGCGTTATCCGACCACTTTTCGCCAACTCTGCAGGAGAAACGCATGTCGACCAGCAAGCTCACGCTGTCCGATCCCGATTCCGGCCGCTCCGTCGATCTACCGGTGGTGCGCGGCACGCTCGGTGACCCGGCACTGGATGTGGCCAAGATCAATCGCGATCTGGGCTATTTCACCTTTGATCCGGGCTTTGTTTCCACCTGTTCGACGCGCAGCGCGATTACCTATATCGACGGTGACAAGGGCGTGCTGCTGTATCGCGGTTATCCCATCGAACAGCTTGCCGAGCAATCCAATTTTCTAGAAATCGCCTACCTGCTGATCAACGGCGAATTGCCCAATCCGACGCAGTATCACGATTTCACCGAGCAGGTGACTCATCACACGATGATTCATGAGTCGCTGAAGACCTTCATGAACGGCTTCCACTACAACGCCCATCCGATGGCGATGATGTGCGGCATGGTGGGTTCGCTGGCGGCCTTCTATCACGACTCTCTGGATCCGGATAACCCGCATCATCGGATGGTCACCGCGATCCGGCTGATCGCAAAGATGCCGACCATCGCGGCGGCCTGCTACAAGCACATGGTTGGGCAGCCAGCGGTCTATCCGAAGAATTCGTTGGGCTATTGCTCGCGCTTCCTGGACATGATGTTCAGCGTGCCAGCCGAAGACTATGAGGTTGATCCGGTGGCGGCCAAGGCGCTGGACCTGCTGTTCATCCTGCACGCCGATCACGAGCAGAATGCCTCCACCTCGACCGTGCGCCTGGTCGGTTCCAGCGGCGCCAATCCCATCGCCTGCATCGCCGCTGGCGTGGCCGCCCTGTGGGGGCCGGCTCACGGCGGTGCCAATGAGGCGGTGCTGGAGATGCTGACCGAGATCGGCACCAAGGATCAGGTTGGCAAGGCGGTGGCCAGAGCCAAGGACAAGAACGACAACTTCCGCCTGATGGGCTTCGGCCATCGGGTCTACAAGAATTTCGATCCGCGCGCCAAGATCATCAGCAAGATGACCCACGAGGTGCTGAACAAGCTGGGCATCCACGATCCGCTGCTGGAAGTGGCGATGGCGTTGGAAGAGGTGGCCCTGAAGGACGACTACTTCGTCGAGCGCAAGCTCTATCCCAACGTCGATTTCTACTCCGGCATCATCTACAAGGCATTGAATATTCCGGTGGAGATGTTCACCGTGATGTTCGCGCTGGGACGCACCGCCGGCTGGATCGCCCACTGGCTGGAGCAGAACGCCGAAGGCAACGTCAAGATTGGCCGTCCGCGGCAGATCTACACCGGCTCGGCGCATCGCGACTACGTTGCGATGGAATCGCGCTAGCGGTCCGCGACCTTGCTCATCCAGACCGCCTGTCCCTGCTGAAACAGGGGCAGGCGGGCATGGCGCTCGGGCAGTATGGAGAGCAACACGTCCAGTCCGGGCGTGCCGAAGCTGAGTGCCGGACGGGCTGTGTCGGCATCGCTGGCACGGGTCGCCCAGCCCGTTTCCGTGCTGTGAAAGTCGATCTGCCGCTCCAATAGCAGGCGGATCAGCGCTTCCGGCTCATCGACGAAGGCCACCAGTTCGACCACGCCTTCATCGGCGGCATAGCCCAGCGCGGGCAATCCGTGTATGCGTAGCGGGTAATCGCCGAGCAGCGCCTGTACCGACTGGGCGGTTTGCTGGGTCGTTTCCCGCAATGCCCTGTAGCGGTTGCCGCCGAACAGTTCTGCTTCGGTGTTTAGTGCAGTCACCAGTCGCGCGCGCACCGAATGCAGCGAAACGCCGCGCAGACCGTGCTCCCGGCTCAGCTCGCGCCAGCTGGTGCGCAGCGATTGACCCTCGACAATCACTGCCTTGGCTAACGCGGCCATGCAGCGCGCGATCGCGCCGGTCTCCGATGGTCTGCTCGCCCGCACTACGGATCAGAAAATCTCGTAGGTGGAGGACGCATTCTGGCGGCTGGCGTTGCCCAAGCGCTCCAAATCCTCTTCGCGCAGGTACTCCAGCATCGCCACCGGATCGCCGGGCCAGGTCAGCAGTCCGGATTCCTTGCTCACCCGCGCTGTGGTGATTCCAGGTGGGGGCAGCAAACGCGACTCCTCCACACCGTCCAGCGCCTTGCCCATCAGGCCAATCCAGATCGGCAGTGCGGCCTTGGCGCCGAACTCGCCGTTGCCGAGCGAGGTGAACTGGTCGAAACCGACCCAGGCGGTGGTCACCAAGTGCTCATTGAAACCGGAGAACCAGGCGTCGCGATGTTCGTTGGTGGTGCCGGTCTTGCCGGCCAAGTCATTGCGGCCAAGCACCAGTGCGCCCCGTCCGGTACCGCGTTTGATCACGTCGCGCATCATCGAAGTAATCAGGAACGCGTTGCGCGCGTCGATAACGCGTTTGGCCAGCACCGGCGTGTGTTCGTCAGCCACAGTGACGCCGTCTGCGGCGCCGTCGATGACGGTTGCCGCGACCGGGTCGGCCACAGCCGCAGTTTGCGCGGTGCTCAGTGCCGGGTCTTCCTGGTCCGGCAATCCCAGCAAATCGCTGGCCAGCCGCTCCGGGCAGTCCCGGCAGGCCAGCGGCGGTGCCGCGGTAAACACCACCTCGCCGGTCGGCCCTTCGATACGGGTAATCACGTAGGGGGTGACCAGGAATCCGCCGTTGGCGAACACCGCGTAGCCACGCGCCATCGCAATCGGCGGCGCAGAGGCGGTTCCCAGTGCCATGGAAAGATTCGGCTCCACACCGGCCGGGTCAAAGCCGAACCGCAGCACATAGTCGCGGGCGAAGTTGATGCCGATCGCTTCCAGTACGCGAATGGAGACCAGGTTGCGTGACAGCACCATGGCCTCACGCAGGCGCATCGGGCCGTAGAACTTCTCGTTGTCATTCTGCGGTCGCCAGACTTTGTCCAACCAGGGGTCGACGTAGACCAACGGCGCATCGTTGACGATGCTGGCTGGGGTAAAGCCCTGCTCCAGTGCCGCCGAGTAGACGAAGGGCTTGAAGCTCGATCCGGGCTGGCGGTTGCTTTGTACCGCCCGGTTGAACTTGCTCTGGGCGAAACTGAAGCCGCCAACCAGGGCCCGAACGGCGCCATCTTCCGGATCGATGGCAACAACCGCACCCTGCACCGAGGGCAGTTGGGAAAGCTCAAAACCACCTTCATCATTACGCGCAACGCGCACCACGTCGCCCGGCTTGAGCACATCGCTGACCTTCTTCGGCGTCGGCCCGCGCTGATTCTCGGAGATATAGCGCCGCGCCCATTTCACTTGGTCAATGCCCAGCTCGGTCAGCTGTCCATCGCTGAGCAGCAACTCGGCGCGCTCGCCATCGCTGTCCACAACCAATGCCGGCAGATGCCCGGCGATCGGCCAGAAGCCGTTGAGCAAAGCGCGACGAGCGTCGCTGCTGTCATCGGCCGGTAGTTCCAGGTGGGCCTCGGCGCCGCGATATCCGTGGCGGCGGTCATAGTTGATCAGCTCCCGACGCACCGAGTCATTGGCGGCCTCTTGCAGCGGCGAGTGCAGGGTGGTGTAGACCCTGTAGCCGGCGGTGATTGCCTCCGGCCCCAACATCTGTTCGGCCTCACGTCGAACCATCTCGGCCACATAATCGGCCTCCAATTCCACTGGCGGATCATGGACGAAAGCGAAATCCTCGGCATTGCTGGCTTGTTCGAACTCCTCCTGGTCAATGAACTGCTCTTCCAGCATGCGCGCCAGCACGTAGTTGCGGCGCTCCACGGCACGCTTGGGGTTCTGCACCGGGTTGAGGTCCGAAGGGGCCTTGGGTAGGCCGGCGATCATCGCCGCTTCGGCCAGAGTGAGCTCGTCCAGGGTCTTGCCGTAATAGACCTCCGCGGCCGCGGCGACGCCGTAGGCGCGGTGGCCGAAGAAGATCTTGTTCAGATACAGGGCGAGTATCTCTTCCTTGCTCAGCGCGTGCTCGATGCGCAGTGAGAGCATGATCTCCTTCAGCTTGCGCTCTATGCGCACCTCGGGGCTGAGGAAGAAGTTGCGGGCCAGCTGCATGGTGATGGTGGAGCCGCCAGATCCATATTCGCCTCCGGAGCGCAGCACCTGCCAGCCGGCGCGCATGATGCCCTGGTAGTCCACGCCGGGGTGCTCGTAGAAGCGTGCATCCTCGGCGGCGATGAAAGCCGAGGTGACCAGCTGCGGGATGTCGGCAAATTCCGTCGGTGTACGTCTAGCTTCGCCGATGCTCGCTATCAGCCGATCATCCTGGGAGTAGATCCGCAGCGGCTGCTGCAGTTGCACCTCCTTGAGGATTTCCACGTCCGGAAGGTCAGGCTCATACAGGCTGTACAACGCCCAGATGGTGAGCGCGCCGGCCAAGGCACCGAACAGCGTCACAAAAACGCCAAACCAGATCAGCTTCTTAAACAAACGCACGGTAGGCTAGGTCGCAGGTGGCGCAGAGAGCAGGTTGGCAAGTATAGATCGTGGCCCCCAATCCGCTACCTGAATGGCCTTGAACCGGGCCAACTGCCTCATATCTGCCCGAAATGTGCGATCGACCACAAGCTCAACGTTGATCGAAGCTTAAGAATCGTATTTAATGTAGCGGGGCATGTTTCGCTCGTAAGGTCTCGTCGGAAGGGGAAAAAGCACCGTGGGCCTGTTCACTCGCAAGACTCCACCGTTGGTCGGCGTAGACATCAGTTCAACGGCAGTGAAGCTGTTACAGCTGTCACAATCAGGCGGGCGCTATCGCGTCGAGCACTATGCTGTTGAGCCGTTGCCGCCGAACGCGGTGGTGGAAAAGAACATCGTTGAGGTTGAGGCGGTCGGCGAAGCCATACGTCGGGCGGTGCAGCGCTCTGGTGTACGGACCAAGTTTGCCGCCGCGGCGGTGGCTGGATCGTCGGTGATCACCAAGATGATTCCGATGCCCGCCGACCTGACTGAAGATGATCTTGAAGATCAGGTTACCGTCGAGGCTGCGCAGTACATTCCGTACCCGCTGGAAGAAGTCAGCCTCGATTTCGAGATTCTCGGTCCGGTCAAGGACAACCCGGACATGGTCAACATCCTCCTTGCCGCATCGCGGACGGAGAATGTCGATGTCCGTCAGGCAGCGCTCAATCTCGGCGGTCTCAGTGCGAAGGTGGTCGATGTGGAGGCCTTCGCGATGGAGAACGCCTTCCGCCTGCTTGCCGATCAGATTCCCTCGGGCCGCGATGGTCTGGTGGCAATCATCGATATCGGCGCGACCATGACCTCGCTCAATGTGCTGCGCAATCAGCGCAGCATCTACACCCGCGAGCAGGTTTTTGGCGGCAAGCAGCTGACCGACGAGGTCATGCGGCGCTACGGCTTGTCCTACGAGGAGGCCGGCCTTGCCAAGCGCCAGGGTGGTCTTCCCGAGAGCTACGAGATCGAAGTACTGGAGCCATTCAAGGAGGCGATGGCGCAGCAGGTCAGTCGATTGCTGCAGTTTTTCTTCGCAGGAAGTGAGTTCAACCGCGTTGACCAGGTGATTCTGGCCGGCGGTTGCTCCTCAATCGCTGGAATCCAGGAACTGGTTGAAGAACAAATGGGCGTCCCGGCGATGATTGCTTCGCCAGTGGCGAACATGTCGCTGTCACCCAAGGTTCAAGCTCAGGCTCTGGCCTCGGATGCGCCGGCATTGATGATCGCCTGCGGGCTGGCCATGAGGAGTTTCGACTGATGGCACGCATCAATCTACTTCCTTGGCGCGAAGAGCGCCGCAAACAACGGCAACAGGAATTCTATGCATTGCTGGGCGCCGTCGCGTTGGCTGCGGGCGGCGTGGTGTTGCTGGTGACCCTGTTCCTCAACAGCCAGATTTCGTTGCAGAACGAGCGTATCGCCCGGTTGCAGCAAGAAATCAAAGTGCTCGATGAGCGCATCTTGAAGATCGAGGAGTTGGACCGGACGCGGGCTCGATTGCTGCAGCGCAAGGCGATCATCGAAGAATTGCAGGCCAGTCGCTCGCAGATGGTGCACCTGTTCGATGAACTGGTGCGAACGATTCCTGAAGGTGTGCGGCTGGAGTCGATCAAGCAGGCCGGAGCGACTCTGACACTGGATGGACACGCGCAGTCGAACGCACGGGTTTCGGCCTACATGCGTAGTCTTGATGCGTCGCCCTGGATGAAGAATCCGGATCTGCAGATCGTCAAGGCGGACGATGACAATCCGCAGGCGCGTTACACATTCACCCTCCGGATAACGCTTGAGAATCCACTTGATACAGGAGACGGCGAAGGCGCAGGCGCAGGCGTCGAGGCAGCTGCGGGGGGTGCGCAATGAGCGTTATTGACGAGTTACGCAGGGCTGATCCCAATAACCTTGGGTCGCTTTCTACGCCGGCCAAGGCGATATTCTGCACTCTAGTAGCGATTCTGATTCTGGCGGCCGGTTACTACTTCAAGACTAGTCCCCAGCGCGAGGAGTTCGATCGGCTGGTCGCACAAGAAGGGCAGCTGCGCGTCGAACTCGAAGAAAAGCAACAAAAAGCGGCAAATCTGGAAGCTAACACTGAACAGCTGGAACAGATGAAGCTGATCTTGCAACAGATGCTGCGCAAGCTGCCGAGCAAGACGGAAATGCCGGACCTGCTCGTGGACATTTCGCAAACCGCCTTGTCTGCAGGAATCCAAAACGACCTATTCGAGCCTCAGCCGGAGATCGTGAAGGATTTCTACGCCGAGAAGCCGATTTCACTTCGGATGGTGGGTAACTATCACCAGTTTGGCGATTTCGTTAGCGGTGTCGCTTCCCTGCCCCGAGTCGTAATCCTCACTATGCACGACATCTCACTGAAACCGGCGGGGCAGGGTGCCCAACCGGCCAACGGCGAGCTGACATTGGAAGGCACAGTGAAGACATACCGATATCTGGACGATTCAGAGAGTGCAGACGGCGGCGCCGTCGCGCCACCGGGAGGGCCATAGCCGTGAATGGCACTGACAACAGCCGGAGTTGGCTGCGTAGCGCATTGCTGGTCACCCTCGCCGCAACCGTATTCGGTTGCGCAAAGAGCAAGGATGAACTGGAGCAGTACATCGCCGAGGTCAAGGCGCGGCCGGCTGGTCCCGTGGAGCCGCTGCCAATCATGAAGACATTTGAAACCTTCATCTATGCCGCGCACGGACTGCGTGAACCCTTCGCGCCGATCAACGCCGATGACGCCGACAGTTCTCAAGCTGCGACTACTGCTGGTGTCGGCCCTCGGCCTATTCGCGATCGACGCAAAGAAGAGTTGGAGCGGTTTCCCCTCGATAGTCTCGACATGGTGGGAACTCTAGGTGCCGAAGATGGGAACACCTATGGGCTGGTAAAGGATCCGGAAGGCGTCGTCCATCGAGTGTTGGCGAACAACTACCTCGGACAAAACGATGGACGCATTACCGGGATATTCGAAGACAGAATCGAGTTGGTACAACTCATATCCGATGGCAGTGGCAGCTGGGAAGAGCAGCCCATTTCAATCGCCCTGGACGATGAATAAGCAGGTTGGGGGTAAGGCAATGACTACGGCGAAACAAGCACTGACGCCACGAGCACGGGCGCAGAAATCGGCTAAATCCCGACTCCTGCGGGCAGCAACAGCGATCATAGGGGCACTTGTTGTTAGCACAACTTGGGCCGCGAACCGGCTCGAGTCGGTGCGTTTCGATCCGTTACCCGGCGGCGACGTCCAGGTGATCATGAGCATGGCGGAAGCCGGCGCAGATCCGCAGATTTTTACGACCGATGATCCGCCTCGAATCGCGGTGGACTTTGCCGACACCAGCAACGGCGCCGAGCGCAGTTTGTCGGTGAACACCGGCTCTAGCAAAGGCATCACTACAGTCGAGGCTGCCGGACGTACACGCGTGGTGATCGACCTGTATCGGCGCTCTTCGTATTCCGCCGAGTTCAGAGGCAAGGACCTGGTACTAAAGATCTCCAACGGCTTGGCCGGGCAGGTGAAATCCAACGCCCCGCAGGACCCCTTGAAGGCCGCAGCCACTGCGCAAACCCGCGAACTCGTAAAGGTGGACTTCCGCCGCGGCAGTGCAGGCGAAGGTCGGGTAATGCTGCAGTTTTCAGAGCCTGGTGCCAGCGCCGACCTACGCACGGAAGGCAACAAGCTGATAGTCGATTTGCCCAACGCGGCCGTTGCTGATGGCGTCTCCGAGAGATTGGACGTGATCGACTTCGCCACGCCGGTTCAGGCCATCGAAGTGCGCAGCCGCGCAGGCAGTGCATCGCTGACTGTGATCACCGCCGGTGAATTTGACCAACTGGCCTATCAGGCCGGAAGCGAGTATGTGCTCGAAGTCGCACCCAAACAGGTGGTTGAAGAGCCCGTACGCCGTGCCAGCGATCCGCCGGTCTACAGCGGCAACCGGGTAACCTTTAACTTCCAAGACATTCCAGTACGTTCGGTACTACAGCTGATCGCCGACGTTTCCGAACTGAACATAGTCGTTGCAGACAGTGTTCAAGGTAACGTCACTCTGCGCCTGGTAAATGTGCCGTGGGATCAGGCACTTGACATCATCTTGCAGGCCAAAGGTCTGGATAAGCGCCGCAACGGGTCGGTGATTTGGATCGCGCCTACGGAAGAGATCGCCGAGCGTGAACAAGCGCTAGAGGACGCTCGAATCGCATTGGAGGAGCGCGCGGAGTTGGTCAACGACTTCATACCGATCAACTATGGCAAGGCGAAAGACATTGCCGAGCTGCTGACGTCCGAAGCGCTCCAATCTCAAAGTGGTGGCGGCAGTCAAGATGCAACGCAGCGCTCCGGATTCCTCTCCCAGCGCGGTAGCGTCACCTATGACGAACGAACCAATACGTTGCTGCTAAGTGATACGCCGAAGATCGTCGCGCAAATCCGCGAGTTGGTAGCCCTCCTCGACCGGCCTGTACAGCAGGTCCTTATCGAATCCCGCATCGTCGTTGCGAGTGACGATTTCGCGAAGGAGCTTGGTGTTCGATTCGGATTGACGGGCGCCGAAGAAGACAGTGATCGGAATCTGGTTTCCATAGGCGGCACGCTGGATGCGACAGATCGGATGAGCAATCTGGGTCTGGCGAATCGCTTGGCCGGCCAAAGTACGGCGTTGCCGGTTGGCATCCCCGCGCAACCGCCGGGTGGCATCGCAGTACCTTCACTGAGTGATCGGCTCGCAGTGAATCTGCCGGTGCTCGATCCGGCCGGCTCGTTCGGCTTCACCGTCCTGGGCGCTGATTACCTGCTCGACTTGGAGCTATCGGCGCTACAAACGGAGGGACGTGGCGAAATCATCTCCAGCCCCCGTGTCATCACTGCCAGTCAGCGAGAGGCCGTTATCCGCCAAGGTAACGAATTGCCTTACACGGTTTCTACCATTGACCCAAACACGGGCGCCGTAACGCAGAACGTTCAGTTCAAGATTGTGGTGCTGGAACTGAAGGTCACGCCCACGATTTCGCCCGACCAGCGGATCTTCATGAATCTGGAAGTGAAGCAGGACTCGGTTGCTGAATTTGCTGTGCAGGGGCAGCCGGCAATCAATACCCGCAACATCAACACGGCCGTACTGGTAGACAACGGACAAACGGTGGTGTTGGGCGGCATTTTGGAGCGAGAGCGCCGCGAAGATGAGCGCAAGGTGCCGCTGTTGGGTGATATCCCGGCGCTTGGGCGGCTGTTCAAGAACAAGAGCCGCACGGATCAGAAGGACGAACTGCTGATCTTCGTCACGCCGAAGATCCTGCAGGAAAGCCTGCGCTAAGCATCATCTGCCGCAACCGGCCAACGAACTCACAGAAATCGGAGAAAACGTCATGGGTTCCCTGAAGAAGTTAATGACCATGCTCGGCTTGACCGCTGCGCTAGTCGGCTGCGGCGGTGGAGGTGGCTCCAACGGTGGCGACGACGGCTTTGGCAGCCCGGAAGCTGCGCGAATCGAAATTCTGACCAACGTGTCGACGCTACCGGCCAATACGCCTGGGCTTCCTATTGAGCTCAACTCGCCCTATCTCGCTCAGGTCAATGTGCGCATGACCCGCAGCGACGGTACTCCAGCGTCGGAAGGAACGGTCATCAGCCTGCGAGTCGATGACGTTCAGGTCGCAGCCATTTCGCGGTTGGATGATCCGGATACCGACGACATCAATGAGTTCACGACGCTGTTCGGCCAGGTCACCGCTGAAACCTCGGGAGGATTGGCCACTTTCTTCGTCCACTCCCTGCAACGACTGGGCACGGTGACCTTGACTGCCTCTGCCAGCGACCCGCAGATCCCCAATCGAACCATCAGCGCCACTCGAACCGTACAAATCGTAACTGGGCCTGAACCCTTCGAACGCATACTCATCGAAGCCGACAGGCAGGTATTGCCGCCGAATCTGTTTGGTGTCGCCCCGTTCCTCGGCTCACCATTCATTGCCGAGGTCACCGTGACTCGGCGCCGACTGAACGGTGAACTCATTGCCGCTGGCGAAATTGCGGTTAGTGCCAACCCGGTAGGCAGCGGCGGC